>JANNNB010000120.1:0-1781 GCA_031398325.1 Actinomycetes bacterium | reverse complement strand
GACCAGGACCCTCGCGGCGCCGTCGAGATGGACTCGCTCTGGCTGCTGCTCGACACCGTCCCCGAAGGTCGCGGCTCCTGGCACCCGAGCCTCTCGTACTGATCCGCCCTGACCAACCGGCTCAGGTCGGAAGGTGACGAGTCGCGGCGCCGCTGCCCTTGTCGAAGCTGAGCACCTTGGTGACCGCCACCTCGAACACGAGGGCCGGGTGATCGCCGTCGAAGTCGGCGTGGTGGAACTCGCCGTCACGGACCTCGAACTGCCAGCTGCCGTCCCACTTCGTCGCCCAGATCCCGGCGAGCTCGGCGAGGAGTGCGTCGTCGGTGACCCGGCGGGCCACGCCCTCGACCACGACGTCGATTCCTTCCTGCCAGTCGTTGCACCCGGTGGTGACGACGACGTTCTCGTTCGATCGCAGGTTGACGGCCTTCTGCTCATCCGGGCCGGTGCAGAAGTACAGCCGATCACGGTGCCAGACCGCCACGAGCGGCGTGACGTGCGGGCGTCCGTCGGTGCGCACCGTCGTCAGCCACGACGTCTCGGCTGATTCGAGGATCCCGTGTACCACGGTCCAGTCGGTCGCCGCGGCGTCGGGGCTGCTGAACGGTGGGTCGACTTCGCTGCGCATGTCCATCGATACTCCCGGTGTGGTGTCAGAGGCGACGCTCGAGAACTCCGTAATGACGGAACTCGACCGCCGCGGGTCGGCGACGTAGCGTCGGCGATGTGAATCTCGACCTCGACCTGCCGGATCCGTTCCCGTCGTTCGGGACCTACGAGATGGCGGTGGTCGACGGCGACATGCTGTACACGGCGGGCCAGGTGCCCTTCGACGGGACGAAGCTCATCACCGGCAAGCTCGGCGCGGAGCGGACCGCGGAACAGGGTTACGAGGCAGCGCGCTGCGCGGCAATGAACATGCTGGCCACCATTCGTCAGGAACTCGGCGACCTGGCGAGGGTGCGGCGGATCATCCACGTCACCGGCACCGTCAACGCGACGCCGGATTTCACCCAGCACACCCGGGTGATCGATGGGGCGTCCGACCTGCTCGTCGAGGTGTTCGGCGACGCCGGCAAGCACGCCCGCCTCGCCGTCGGGGTCAGCTCGCTCCCCGCGGACATGGCACTCGAAGTGCAGGCGATCATCGCCATCCACCCTGCGTGACTCGAGCGCCGGACGCGAGACTCCGATGATGGCGACGATCAGGGTGGCACGGCGGGACGATCTCGAGCAGGTCGTGGCGCTGTGGGACACGGCGGCCGGGCCGACCACGTTGCCCTGCGGGGTCGACGAGGTCCGTCGCCTCGTGAATCGTGACCCCGATGCGCTCCTCGTCGCCGACGCCGGCAGCGACGACACACGTGCGGACGTCGTCGGCACCCTGATCGTGGGATGGGACGGCTGGCGCTGCCACATGTACCGGATGACCGTTCGGCCCGATCACCGGAGATCGGGCGTGGGAGCCGACCTCGTCGCGGCTGCGCGTCGTCGGGCCGAGGCGCTCGGTGCCGAGCGGCTCGATGCGATCGTCGACCTGGACAACCCAGGCGGCATCGCCTTCTGGGAGTCGATGGGCTTCACCCGCAAGCTCAACAACGGCCGTTGGTGTTCGACCGAGCCGACCGCCGCCACATGACGGGCTACGACGTGATCGGTGACGTGCACGGGCACGCCGACCGCCTGACCGGGTTGCTCGACGCGATGGGCTACCGCGAGCGGGAGGGCGCGTGGCGCCACCGCGATCGTCAGGCGATCTTCGTGGGCGACGTGATCGATCG
>JANNNB010000068.1:0-8020 GCA_031398325.1 Actinomycetes bacterium | reverse complement strand
CGATGGCGCACCGACCGTGAAGCTCTGGTTCCTCCACCGTGACCAGTGGGAGATCCTCGACACGTGGGACGTCGCCGGACTGCGCGGGTCGGGCAGCCACGACGTCGTCACCGTCGGTGGCGTCGTGCCCGAGCGCTTCGCCGCGGTCGATCTCGTCGCCACGCCCCCGCTCTACGACAACCCCGTGTACCGGATCCCCGTGCCGCTGCGCCTGGCATACAACAAGGCGGCCGTCGCCATCGGCGTTGCCCGGGGCGCCCTCGACGAGTTCGTCCAACTCGCCAACACCAAGACACCGATGTTGTCGAGCACGCAGCTGCGCGACCGGCCGATCGCGCAGCATCGGATGGGTGAGAGTGAAGCGATGCTCCGCTCGGCTCGCGCCTTCCTGTTCGAGGCGATGGGTCAGGTCGAAGAGGAGCTCTGGGCGGGTCGGGATTCACCGTCGGGAGAACGCACGCAGATCGCACGTCTGGCCTGCACGCACGCGGCGAACGCGTCGATGCAGGTCGTCGATTCGATCCACAACGCCGCCGGGACCTCCGCGATGAGAATGGACAGTCCACTCGAGCGCAAGCTGCGCGACGCTCACGGTTGCGCGACCCACCGATGGGTCGCCCATCCGTTGTACGCCGAGATCGGCAAGATCTTCCTTGGCCACGAAGCGCCCCCCGAGTTCGCCGGCACCGGTGGCCCGGCGCCGACACGAGGCGGGTGACCCGAACGCCAGGTCGGTCAGTCCGGCAGCGCCGTGTCGTAGTAGTCGGCCGCGTACACGGTCAACCCATCGACGACCCGTCGCACGCTGGTGCCGCGGAGCACATGACCGGGCTCGTCGCCTGGCATCGTCCGTGTCCATTCCTGTACCGATGTGACGCCGTCGGACAGCAGGGGCCCGATGGGCTCGAACACCGCGCCGGCCGAATCCAGGGCGACTTCTGCGAGCCATCGGGTGATGGCTTCCTCACCGTGCAGTTCGCCGGCGACGGGGTCGATGTAGATCGAGTCGGTCGGATGGAACGGGCCCGCTGACCGCCGTGGGTCGTCGAGCGTCCCATCGTCGGTCGTCCATTCGACGACCGGTGGCGGCGGCAGCGGAGGGGGCGGTTCGGCCATGTCCGGTGGGGGCGGTTGACGGAACGAGGCGGTGTCGTAGACGTCACAGCCCCAGGTGATCCAGCCATCGCGATAGCGCCGCACGCTCACGCCACGCGACAGCGGGATCTGGGCACCTTCTAGGTTCATCACCATCTGCCACTCGTCGAGCGACGACCGTCCCACGCCGTCGTCGAACCACGCCGATTCGGCCGTGGGAACGAAGTCGATGAAGTCGATCTCGGCCATTGCCGGCACGAGCCACTGGCGAATGGCCAACTGACCGTGGAAGGCGCCGAAGATCGCGTCGAAGTACATCGATCCTTCGGGGGCCATGAAGTCCGCCATGAGTGGCATTCCGAGCGGACCCATGTCCGGATGGCCGATGGCCTCCATCATCTGCTCGGGGGTCAGCCCACTCGGTGAGGTGACGAGACGGTCGAGATCGATCGGCTGACCGCTCATCTCGGAGAGATGGCCGGCGACGAATTTGTCGACGCTCATGAGCTGCGCACCAGGGTGCCGGGACGGGCGCCGGTGTCGGCGTCGTTGCGTCGGGTGAGTTGGCCCTTGGCCATCGTGGCGAGGTAACCGACAACGGGCTGGATCAGCCGTGTCCCGCCGGCGGGAAGGTCGTGGTGGGCCCGTGGGGGCGAGACCGAAAGTCGTTCGAGGTCGATCACGTTGATGTCGGCGCGCATGCCGGGAGCGAGCACACCGCGATCGGTGAAGCCGTAGAGCCGAGCGTTGCCGGCGGTCTGCTTCGCCACCACGTACTCGAGCGGAAGACGTTCGCCGCGCTTGCGGTCGCGCACCCAGTACGTGAGCTGCGTCGTGGGCATCGTGGCGTCGCAGATCAGGGTGACGTGCGCACCGGCGTCGCTCAGCCCGGTCACCGTGTCGGGATGGAGCAGCATCTCGCGCAGCACCTCCTGCCGGTCCGCGATGTCGTTGCCTCCCATGAGGGCTCCCATCGAGGTGCCCTCGCCCTCCAACAGGAAGTCGTACAGCACGTCGAGCGGCTCGCGCCCGCTGGCCGCGATTCGGGCACCGAGCATCTTGTCCATGGTCGGCTCGTAGTCGACCGGATCGGCCAACGGGTAGATCATCGGCGCCGCCATCTGGAACAACCCGTACAGGTTGGCCATCGAACCGGGTGCGTCGACCGGCACGTCGTCCTCCGCCAGGATCGCGGCCTTGGTCTCGGGGCGTGCCATCTCCACGACCCGCTCGGCCAGCGGGAGGTGGGCGATCGCCATATAGCTCGGGCGTCGCTGGAACGCGTGGTAGCTCGAGAGCCCGGTGACGAATCCGATGGGCCGTGACGACACCTGCGGCCGGAGCTGCGCACCGTCGGCGTTGGCCGCAGCCGTCAGGTCGAGGATCTCTCGCCACAGGTCCTGGTCGTAGTCGGGCGACTGCACCAACGTGAACGTGACGGGCCGCCCACCGCGCTTCGACACGCGCTCCATGAGAGCGAATTCCTCGTGCGGCGTGAACCGCTCACCCCCGAGCCCGTCGAGCTTGCCGACGGTTCCGGCCGGGATCATCTCGAACACTCCCTTCCCGGTGCGGCCCATCGCTTCGGCGATGGCGACCAGTTCCTCGTCCGGAGCGAACGTGCCCGGCACGGGATTGCCCCACAGCGACCGGTGGCCGATCGTTCGGGACGTACTGAATCCGACCGCGCCGGCCTCGACGGCCTCGGCGACCAGCTGCGCCATCGCCGCCATGTCATCGGCGGTGGCGTCCTCGTTGGCCGAGCCGCGCTCGCCCATCACGTAGTAGCGGACCGCGCCGTGTGCGATCTGGGCGCCGATGTCGAGTGAGTACCGCCGGCCGGCGATGTAGTCGAGGTAGTCGGGGAACGACTCCCATTGCCCCCACTCCATGCCCTCGTAGAGCGCCGTCCCCGGAATGTCCTCGACACCTTCCATCAGCTCGATCAGCGTCTGCTCGCCGCCGGGGCGCACTGGCGCGAACCCGACGCCGCAGTTGCCCATCACGATCGTCGTCGCGCCATTGCCCGCGGACGGGTCCATCACGTCGTCCCAACTGACCTGACCGTCGTAGTGCGTGTGCACGTCGACCCACCCGGGAGTGACGATCGCACCATCGGCGTCGATCGTCTCCCGGGCCGCGTCGGTGATGGCACCACCGACGGTGACGATCACGCCGTCGCGTACACCGACGTCGCCGGTCGTCGGCACCCCGCCGGTCCCGTCGACGATCGTTCCCCCTCGAATCACATAATCCAGCACGTTGTTCCCCTTTGCACAGGTCGTTGTTCTTGACGGTTGTCGTTCTTGACGCTGGTCGTTCTCGAGAGGTGATCAGTCGCCGTGGCCGGCGGCCATCGCCTCGTTCGTGAAGGCCGCGAACTTCACGGTGTCGAACGCGACGACGAGCTCAGCGGTGGTCTCGATGATCACCCGGTGTGGCGAGTCGAGGAACTTGTTGAAGCTCTTGCGGTAGGGGTCGTCGGGCGCGGCCTGGAACCCCGACAGTGCCGGGTAGAACCACGACTTGATCTCGTCGAAGTCGGCGTCGCCGTTCGCGTGCACGATCGAGTCGCCCTTGTACGACGCGGTCTTGCCACCCCGGTTGATGACGATGCCTGACTGTGGTCGCACCCGCAGTGCCGGTACGCGCTTGCGTCGCTCCGCACACGTCGTCCAGAACTTGCCGTCACGCCACACGTACGCGACGACCACTCCGACGGGGTAGCCGTGCGTGTTGGTCCAGTTGAAGATGCACTCACCCCCGGACTCGACGAGCGCTCGGAGCGCGTCGTCGTCGAGCCGCATGCTGGTCAGGTCCTCGTAGTCGACGGTCTCTTCACTCATGGGTTCCCCTCCGTTGTTCGGCTGTGATGTTCGGTTCGGGTGTTCGGCTGACGTAGCGCGGTGTCGTCCAGGGATCGACCGATTGGTGCTTTCCCCGACGCCCGAAATAACGTACCATGAGTAAATTACGGTCGTCGACCAGACGACGGGGATGGGGGAACACGGCGTGCACAGTTTCGAACTCACGGGCCAGGTGGCCGTCGTCACGGGCGGTGGCCAGGGCATCGGCGAAGGCATCGCCAAGGCCTATGCCGACTCGGGAGCGGCCGTGGTCGTCGCCGCCCGCCACGTCGATCGGGTCCAGCGCGTCGCCGACGAGATCAACGCCGCGGGCGGACGAGCGCTCGCCGTGCCGACCGACGTGACCGACCGGGCGGCGTTGGTAGCGCTCGCCGACGCCGCGATCGACGCATTCGGTGGCATCGACATCTGGGTGAACAATGCGGGTGGATCGACCGTGCGCTCGCCGCTCGTCGATCTCGACGAATCCGACTGGGCGGCGTGCTTGAGCCTCAACCTCACCGCTGTCTGGGCCGCCTCGGTGGTGGCCAACGAACGAATGAACGACGGCGGCTCCATCATCAACGTCACCTCACCGGCCGCGACCCGGGCGGTACTCGGCAGCGGTCACTATTCGGCAGCGAAGGCCGGCGTGAACGCGTTGACCCTGACGATGGCGATGGAGCTCGCGCCACGCATACGCGTCAACGGGATCGCCCCCGGCATGGTGCCCACCGAGGTGATGATGACCGCTCTCGACATGGACGTACCCGACCTCGAACGGCTGGCGGCGAAGCGGACACCGATGCAACGGCTCGGAACCCCCGACGACATCGCGGCCGCTGCGCTGTACCTGGCGAGCCCTGCCGGAGGTTGGGTCACCGGCCAGATCATCACGGTGTCCGGCGGCCAATGAGCCCGCTCGGCACTGCTCACGTGTTCACAAACATCGAAACGAATGAAAGGATGCTGTCATGACCGATCTCGAGGATCGCCAATCCGACACGACGCCGTGGTTCCTGCAGGGGAACTACGCCCCGGTGATGAACGAACTCACGGAGTTCGACCTGAAGGTGACCGGTGCCATCCCGCCGTCGCTCTCCGGGCGTTACCTCCGGAACGGGACGAACCCGGCGTCGGGCACGGCCGGGCACTGGTTCTTCGGTGACGGCATGGTGCACGGCGTGCGCCTCGACGGCGGTAAGGCGGAGTGGTATCGCAACCGCTGGGTGCAGACCACCAAGCTCGAAAAGGGCCTCGAAGCCACCGACCCGGAGGCGATGTTCGACCCGACGGCCAGCGCGGCGAACACCCACGTGCTCGGCCACGCCGGCCGGATCTGGGCCCTCGAGGAGGGCCACCTCCCATACGAGTTGAGCCCCGAACTCGACACGATCGGACCGGACAACTTCGGCGGCAAGCTGACGACTGCATTCACCGCCCATCCGAAGCTCTGCCCGGAAACCGGGGAGCTGCACTTCTTCGGCTATTCGCCGGTGGCGCCGTTCCTCACGTATCACGTGCTCGACAAGGCGGGTGCGCTCGTGCACTCGGCGGAGATCAGCGTCCCGGCCGGAACGATGATGCACGACTTCATGATCACCCGCGACCACGCGATCTTCATGGATCTGCCCGTGGTGTTCGACTTGTCCACACTCGAGTCGCCTCTGCGGTGGGATGACAACTACGGCGCCCGTATCGGCATCCTGCCGCGCATGGGGACCAACGCCGACATCCGCTGGTTCGAGATCGACCCGTGTTACGTGTTCCACCCGATGAACGCCTACGTCGAGGGTGACACCGTGGTGTGCGATGTCGGTCGACACGAATCGATGTGGCGCAACTCGATGGAGGACGGCTCACCCTGCTACCTGCACCGGTGGACCTTCGACCTGGCATCGGGTGCAGTGAGCGAACAGCAGCTCGACGGTGTTTCGCACGCATTCCCGCGCGTCGACGATCGCGTGGTCGGGCTCAAGCATCGCTACGGCTGGGGAGTGGCACCACGCGGTGGCGGAGACGGTGTGATCACGTCGCCCGGCAACGTCGTCAAGTGGGACCTGCAGACCGGAACACAGCAGACCTACGACTTCGGCCCGAACGCGTTCCCGGCCGAGTTCGTGTTCGTGCAGGACGACGACGCGGCCGGCGAGGACGAAGGCTGGGTCATCGGGTTCGTGTACGACGCCGCCGACGACTCCTCGGATCTCGTGATCCTCGACGGGTCGGCCCCCGGCTCCGATCCGGTCGCCCGAGTGCACTTGCCGCAGCGTGTGCCCTTCGGCTTCCACGGCAGTTGGGTCGACGACTCCATGCTGACCTGACCCGACCTGACACCGCACCGCCTGCTCCGGGTTCCCTGCTGAGGGTGCATCCGCGCGCGCAGGTGGCGGCGAAAAGGTGGTGGGGAACCTCGACGGTTGAGGTGTTTTCGATCCCCGCTACCCAAGGAGCGATCACATGACCGACATCCATGACGACATCGAGTCGACGACCACCGGGGACGACCGGCGCGGGTTGATCCGCAAAGCAGCGCTCCTCGGCGGCGCCGCGATCGCCGGCAGTGCCGTGCTCTCGCAGAAGGCCTCGGCGGCCGACACTGACCCGGTGCTCGTCGGCGGCAACTTCACGGCCACGTCGCCGACCGAGATCTACTACGACGGCGCAGCGGACTTCCCCGCAGGGCCGAGCGTGATCTCCGGCGGCGAGGACGGGTCCCCGCTGCAGCCGTTGTTCCCGGCCGGCGTCGGCGGCTACGGCGTGGCCAAGGTCGCCAACGGCATCCACGGCTCGACCGCGGTCGCCTCCGGTTACGGCGTGGTCGCGGCCAACGGCGCCGCCCCCGCCGACGGCACCGTCGCGCCCAAGGCGTTGGTGGTCGCCTCGCTCGGCTCGCAGATGCAGTTCCTCACGCCCGGCACGGTCGCAGCGGCCGCCGGCGTCGCCGGCTATCCGGCCACGGTCGGCCCCTCGAAGGGCACCCACGCCGCCGGCGAGCTCTACGTCGACGACGACTACAACCTCTGGTTCGCCGTGCCCGTCGCCGGGACTCCCGGAGCGGTGCGCTGGGTCAAGCTCGCCGGCCAGCAGACCAGCGGCTCGTTCGTCGCACTGCCGGCGCCGGTCCGTATCCTCGACACCCGCCAGGGCGGTGGGGCCAAGGTGCCCAGCGGGGCGGCGGTGATCGTGAAGTTGACGAACGCCATCAACGGGTCGCCGTCGGGCCTACCAGCGGGCGCCACTGCGGCGATGGTGAACCTCACCGTGGCCGAGACGGTCGACAGCGGCTACCACGTTGCGTCGTCCGCCGACGTCACACCGAACCCCGTCACCGGCCACTCGTCAGTCAACTGGGACGCGACCGGGCAAACCCGTGCAAACCTGTCCGTGTCTGCGTTGGGCAGCGCCACCGCAGCAACGACCGGGGCGATCAAGATGACCGCCGGCGGCGGAGGCTCGACGCACCTCATCATCGACCTCATCGGCTACTACCTCTGAAGCGTGGCGCGGTACGACGCGCCCGGCATCACGTGACGCGACGAGATCATGTCCGCTGAGCGCGAAGTGGTCGGAGAGGTCAGCCCGTCCTCTCCGACCGCTCGCTCCCGGCGGTCCGAGCGGTGACACCCTTGGTCGGCGGCGAACAGGCTGCCGACCGAGCCGCACACCGCCGTGCGTCCCCCAGCGCGTCCGTTGCCCGACAACGAAGCGCTAGGTCGTGGTCTCGCGGTCGTGTGGTCCCTCGGGGTGCAGGACGTGGGCGGTGTCGGGACGCGTGCGGTTCTCCAGCATCTCGGCGTACACGTCACCGACGGCAGCAGCGCCCCATCCGTGCTGGATGTCGATCCAGCCGGACACCTGGTCGATGAACGGACCCCATGCTTCGGCGAGCTTCGATTCGAGCACGCCGGGACCCCACTCGACGCGACGCTTGTCGATCTGGCTCGGGGCGAAGAACATCGTCTGTGCGGGGCCTGGCAAGGGTTCGACACTCCCCAGCCGGTCCTGCCAGTGCGTGAGGCCGACCATCGCCGAGTGGGTGAGCTGGTCGCCGTAGTGCTCGTGCACGGACCGAACGA
>JANNNB010000065.1:0-5132 GCA_031398325.1 Actinomycetes bacterium | reverse complement strand
GCTCGAGTGTCATCGGGTCTCCTGGTGGCTGGGGGTCTTGTGGTCGGTTCGGAACTCGCCGGTTCGGTCGTCGACGGGCTCGCTGCCCGCTCCGTGGTCCTGTGTGCTTGTTTCAAACTCGGAGAAGCCTTGTGCGCCGGCGCCGTAGTACTGCTCGTGGGGGATGAACCTCAGGGGCAGTCCGTGAGCGAAGCGCTCGGGGAGGTCGGGGTTGGCGAGCCATGCTCGCCCGAATGCGACGACGTCGGCGCCGGACTCGATGAGCCGCTCTCCGTCAGCGAGGGTGGTGGGCAGCGTCGAGGTGTGGTCGTTGGCGATCAACGTCGACGACCACAGCGGGCGGAGATACCCGAGCGCGAGGTCGCGTTGGGTCTCCACGAGGTGCAGGTACGCCAGCCCGAGTTCGTCGATCTGACGGATGAGCGCTCGATAGGTCGATGCGGGGTCGAGTTCGAGGATGTCGTTCTCCGGGTTGCCGGGAGAGAGCCGGATGCCGACGCGGTCAGCACCGACCTCTGCAGAGACCGCTTCGACGACCTCGACCGCTAATCGGATTCTGCGAGTTTCTGATCCGCCGTATCGATCGGTCCGCTGGTTCGTGTTGTCCGCCAGGAATTGCTGGATGAGGTAGCCGTTCGCGCCGTGCAGTTCGACGCCGTCGAATCCGGCCTCGATGGCCCGTCGCGCCGCGGTCACGAACTGATCGATGGTGAGGGCGATCTGCCCGAGCGTCATCGCCACCGGCACGACGGATTCGACCCACCCACCGGCCGTGTAGACCGGACCACTTGTGCGCACGGCCGAAGGGGCCAGCGGGAGCCCGCTCTCACCGATGGTGAGCGGATGCGACACGCGACCGCCATGCCACAACTGCGCGTAGATGCGCCCACCGGCGGCGTGGACTGCCGACGTGACATCGCGCCACGCCTGGGCGTGCGCGTTCGACACCAGCCCCGGGACGCCGGGCCCTGCTTTGCCGTCCTTGGCGGGATAGATGCCCTCGGTGACGATCAGCGCCGCACTGGACCGGCTCGCGTAATACGTCGGAGTGAAGGGGTGCGGAACACCGGTGAGGTCGTCGGCGCGACCGCGCGTCATCGGCGCCATCGCGATCCGATTGGGCAGGTCGAGCGTTGATCCGAAGTACGGGTCGAGCAGCGACGAGGTGATGGTGGAAACGGACATGACCCGACCGTAAACCCTCACATCAATGTGAGGGTCAAGCGGTTACGGGTGTATCGTCGGTCACATGCGAATCGGAGAACTGGCCGCTCGAAGCGGAGTCAGTGAACGGTCGCTGCGGTACTACGAGGAGCAAGGCCTGCTGCTCGCCAAGCGCGACCCGAACGGGTACCGCGACTTCGCCGAGCGCGATGTGGCGCGGATCGCGCACATCCAAGTGCTGTTTGCGGCGGGGCTGTGCAGCAGCAAGATCGCTGACTTGCTTCCCTGCATCCATGGCACCGAGGACTCGATCGTGCCCGCACCGGGACTCGTCGCCGAACTCGAGGTCGCTCACGAACGAATCGTGCGCCAGATCGCTGACCTGACGGCATCGCTCGATGTGCTCGACTCGGTCCTCGCGGCGTCACGTACCGGCTCCAGCGCCGAAACTCTCAACCTCAGCACGACGCGAACTGTCTGACCGCTCGCCCTGCGCGGCCTGTTCAACCGTACGTTCGGGGATCGATCAGCCGAGCGGTGTGTCGCCGAGTGACACGAGCATGGTGCGCAGGAGCTTCTGAAGATCGTCGCGCTGCCGCGGCGACAGGGTGGCGAGTGTGGCGCTGGCCTCACCTCCCGTTCAACGAACCGTCGGCCGGCAATCCACACTTCTGTTGCATGGCGAGGTGCGACGCGGAGGCTGACCTGCTCATCGAGGTTCGCTCCCGCACAGCTGACCGATGAGAATGGTGGTCATCCAGTCCGTCGCGTCGCTTGCTGTCCACCCTCGGTCGGTGGTGAGCAGGCCGAACAGTTCGGGGCTCGTGACCGTGTAGAGGAGATCGGCCGCGCGCTCGACTGGTACCGCTGCGTTGAACCCTTTCTTGGCGGCCAGGTCGGCGGCGACAGCTCGCCACGTGACGGCGCGCTGCTCTCGCATGCGCTCGTACAGGTCCAACACCTCGGGATCGGCGGCGGCGGCGGCGATCACTCCGTACAGGCGCGCCGTCCGTTCGAGCATGTTCCGTTGTTGAGCCATCAGCAGGCGGATCGCACTCGGGCCGTCAGCTTCGGCTCGGAGTTCGGCGCGCCACGGGCGCTCGAGCAGGGACACGGGCTCGTCGTCGGCAACCAGCGCGACGTCATGAACGGCCGCGAGGAGCTCGACCTTCGAACCGAACCCGAGGTAGAGCGTCTGCACCGCGACGCCGGCGTGGCCAGCGATGTCGGCCATCGTCGTCACCAAGTAGCCCTGCTCGTAGAACAACCGCGTTGCGGCCGCAAGGACCTTCATCCGAGTCTCCTGGCCGCGCTGGCCCTTCCTTGCTCGAGTCATGGTGGAAACCTCCCTGCCAGATGGTAGACCGTCATTATAGAACATTATTACATAATGATGTTCCACTTGGAGGGACTCCATCATGTCGAACGATCCGATTCGCATCGTCGTGCTGCTCGGCAGCCCTCGCAAAGGCCGCTTCGGCCCGACCGTGGCCGATGGTTCCTACGCCGCCTCGCGACCCGCGCGGACGTCGCGGTCGACTTCGTCGACCTCGGTGACCGAGAGCTCCCGGCCGTGTTTTCTGCCGAGCACAGCCCTGCCGTGCGGGCGTTCGCCTCGCGGCTCGATCGGGCCGACGCCTTCGTAGTGATGCTCGATCGCCGCCCGTGGTGGGCGAACTTGCTGCGCACGGCCCGGCCCGAGCGGCCGTACGCCGCGTGACCGTTTGCCCATCGGTGATGCCCGTCGACCGGTCGCCGGGCCGGGCCGGCCTGGGCGGCGCGCCTCGGTGGCGGGCCTTCGCATTGCTGGCACTCGTCCAGGCGACGCTGAGCACGGCCGCCTCGGTCACCGCCATCACCGGCCCAGACCTGGCCCAAGACCTGTCGCTGAGCTCGTCGGGACTTGTCTGGGCGAGCACGTCGTACCTCTTGGCGTTCGCGGGCTTCGTCCTGCTCGGCGGCCGAATCGCCGACGCGGTCGGCTGGCGCCCGGCCCTCGTCGCCGGCATGACCCTGTTCGCAGCCGGGTCGCTCGGCGCGGCGCTGGCCGCTGGGCCGGCATCGCTGCTGCTCAGCCGGCTCGTCCAGGGGGCTGGCGCCGCAGTCGCCGCGCCGGCCGCCATGGCGCTCCTGGGCGCACGGTTCCCCGAGCCCCGGAGCCGTCGCCGGGCGATGGCGGTGTGGGGCGGGCTGCCGGGTGTCGGGGCTGGCGCGGGGCTGCTGCTCGGTGGGGTGTGCTCGACCTGGGTCTCGTGGCGCTGGTCGTTCGCGCTGCTCTCCGTGCTGACTCTGCTGGTGGCGGTGGCGGTGCCACGAGTCGTGCACTCCGGTGCCCCTGGTCGGCGCGCCGCCCCGGATCTCCTCGGCGCTCTGCTCGTCAGTGCCAGCATCGGCTTGATCACCTACGGGGCCGTCGCTGCCGGCGACCACGCGTGGACCTCGCCACTCGTCGCGCTCTGCTTCGTCGCCGGTGCCACGTTGCTGGTGCTGTTCGGCCTTGTGGAGTCACGAACGCGGGACCCCATCCTCCCGCCAGCGATCCTCCGCCAGCGCCGACGGCGGGTCGCTCTGATCGTTGCGATGCTCCCGCCCACGGCGGGAACGAGCATCGCGTTCCTGCTTTCGCTGTACTTCGGGCAGGTCCTCGGGTGGTCGGTACTCGGGACCTCCCTCGCGTTCGTTCCGTATCCCGTTGCCCTCGCTGTCGGCAGCCTCTTCGGCGGCCCGTCAGTGGCCCGCGTCGGCGCCCCCAAGGCCGCCGCACTCGGACTCGTCCTCATGGCCACCGGGATGGCCTCGCTCAGCTTGATCACCGTCGAATCGAGCTACCTCGGCACGGTCCTCCCCGGGCTGGTACTTGCGCAGGTGGGCGCGGGCATCGCCGGCGCGGCGGCCGTGATCGTCGCGACCGACGACGTCGACCCGGCGCAGGCCGCCAACGTCGGCGGCCTGGTGAACACGGCGATGCTCACCGGGGGGACGGTGGGTCTGGCCATCCTCACCTCCCTGGCCCGAGCCCGATCAGGGTCGCTGGTCGACACGGCTGCGTCGTCAGCCACCGAGGGGTACTCACTTGCCTTCCGCGTCGCAGCAGTGACGTTCGCCCTGGCCGCCCCGGTCGCGGCGCTCGGACTCCGGTCAGACTCGCACCGCAGCGCGCGGCTGGGTGACCATCCGCGAGGCCTCCTGCCAGCAGCGGAAGCGACGACGGAGGCCGAACGCGGATGACCACACGTCATGCAGTCTCGGCGGCGCTCGCACTCATTTCGAGTACGTATCGTCGACACATGTTCGTTGCGATGCGCACAGCGCGACCCACCGCCGACCTCGCGCGGGCACGCCACTTCTACGAGGTGCTGGTCGGATTGCCAGTGCTGGGATCGTTCGCCGCCCACGACGGCTTCGACGGTGTGATCTTTGGTCTGCCGGACGAGCGAGCACAGCTCGAGTTGGTCAGCACTCCACACGGAATCATCCCACGGCCGTCGGCGGAGGACGCGCTGGTCCTCTATTGCGATCTGACGGCATCCACCAAGATCGCTCTTCGCCTTCGTGAAGCCTTGGTGCCGGAGCTGCAGAGCGACGCAACCGACTTGAACCCCTACTGGCCTCGCAATGGTGCATTGACGTTCGTCGATCCGGATGGGTACCGGCTCATCGTTGCCCTCACTTGACACTCCGCCACGACCAGTCGACACGTCGGGCAGGTCGGTCTCGCCGATGCGGCGCTGGCGGAGGCATGGAGGCGATCGCAGCGACATGCACCACCCACGTCAACGCAAACGAGCACAGCTGCGCCAACGGCAACGCGGTGATTGCTGGGCGGTTCGAAGCGTTGACTAAACGAACTGCTCCGAACCCGTCGACGGTGCATGGCCCGATCGTCCACGACGATGTCTCGGTTTCCATCGACTTCACGACGTGACAGTCGCTGTGCGACTCACCCATGGGCAACCGACAGGTCCGGC
>JANNNB010000070.1:0-22528 GCA_031398325.1 Actinomycetes bacterium | reverse complement strand
CAGCACTACTTCGCCGCCGAGTTCGAGCGCCGCCGGATCGAACCGCAAGACGACCTGCTCACCGCACTCCTGCAGGCACGCGTCGACGACGACGATCCGGAGGTGACCGACAAGCGCCCGTTGGACATGCCCGAGATGCTGAGCATCGTTCAGCAGCTCCTCGTCGCCGGCAACGAGACCACCACGAAACTCCTCACGGAGACCATGCGCCTCCTGGCCGAGAACCCCGACCAGTGGGATCGTCTCAAGGCGGACCCCGGCCGTGCTCCGGCCGTGATCGAGGAGGCCCTCCGGTTGTCGACCCCGACGCAGGGGATGTTCCGCATCGCGACTCGCGATCACGAGCTCGACGGCGTCCACATCCCGAAGGGGGCTCGCCTGGTGATCGTGTTCGCGTCTGCGAACCGCGACGAAACGCTGTACGACGATCCCGACGGCTTCGACCCGGACCGCGACAACCTGCGTGATCACCTCGCGTTCGGCAAGGGCATCCACTTCTGCCTCGGCGCTGCGTTGTCGAGGTTGGAGGGACGCGTCGCCCTCGAGGAACTGACGAGGCGACTCGAGGGCTTCACCCTCGCAGCCGACAATGAGCTCGGCTACTTCCCGAGCTTCCTCCTGCGTGGGCTCACGAGCCTCGAACTCGAGATCGAGCCGGCGGCCGGCCGATGACCGAGAACGAGACCGAGAACGGGAACGAGAACGACACCGATCTGCCGGCCCGTCCGCTCACGGGGAAGGTCGCCGTCGTGACCGGCTCGAGCCGCGGTATCGGCAGGGGCACCGCAGTGGCGCTCGGCGAGCTCGGCGCGACCGTCTACGTGACGGGTCGGAGTGTCGGCGACGGAGAGCTCACGATCGATCGCACGGTCGAACTCGTCGACGCGGCCGGTGGCCGGGGGATCGCCGTGCAGACCGACCATGGCGTCGATGCCGAGATCGCAGCGTTGTTCGAACGGGTGAAGGCGGACCAGGGCCACCTCGACATCCTCGTCAACAACGTCTACAAGATTCCCGACCCGCCTGCGTGGGGTGGCGGCTTCTGGCAGCACCCGCTCTCGATCTGGGACGACCAGGTCGGCATCGGCCTGCGGGCCCACTACGTGGCGTCGTGGTATGCCGCACCGCTCCTTCTGGCGGCAGGCCCCGGCGGCTTCATCTGCAACGTGTCGTCACCAGGCGGTCAGAGCTACCACTTCAGTTCGTCCTATGGGGCGGGCAAGGCGGGACTCGATCGACTCAGCGCAGACATGGCGGTCGAGTTGGAGCCCGAAGGAATCGCGTGCGTGGCGCTCTACCCGGGCACCGTCTCGACCGAGTTCATCCTCGAGTGGTCCGGCAAACGTGACACCGACATGGAGGGTGCCCAGACGCCGCTCGTCGTCGGTCGATGCATCGCGGCGCTCGCGTCAGCGTCCGACTTGATGGAACGTTCCGGATCGATCCAGTGGGTCGAAGACATCGGCGCCGAGTTCGGCATCGTCGACGAACACGGTCGGTCGCCCGCAGCGTACGGACGCCGAACCTGACGACGCAGTGTCGGGATGACGAACGACTCAGCCGCCTGTGAGCAGGGCGTGCACCACGCGCGAACTCTCCTGCTCGAGGTCGGTGCAGCGGGCGAGCACGGCCCGTGTCTCAGGGTCGTCGACCTGCTCGGCGAGGTTGACCCACGCCTGCGCCCCCTGCAGCTCCGCCTCCGACTGGAGGTACAGCTGGTCGGACAGCGAGTACGGGGCGAACACGTCGTAGTACAGAGCGACAGCTGCCGGCAATGCGGCCTCGACGGCGGCCCGGTCGTCGTCGCCGACCGGGAACAGTCCGGCCACCAGCTCGGCGATCTCGTCCTCACGGGCCGCGCAGCCCAGCAGGTCGTCGGCATGGTGAGGATCCTCGAGCGCCCACGCCCGATACCGGGCCGCAGCCGATCGTTCGAGTCCGGCCAGGAAGGCCGGCCGGGCCGTTGCCGACACCGAGCTGATGTGTGGGCGCAACAGCTCGCCGAACATCGGGACGTCGGGACGATCGACCATGTTGGCATCGTTGCCCCGGCGGACCGAGCGCAACGAATCGAAGACTAGTTTGGCGACCATGCGGGGTGATGAAGAGGGTGATGAAGAGGGGTGATGGAGGGGTGATGGAGGGGGATCTCGCACACACGATCGCGCGTGCCGTGCACGAGGCGTCGAGCGCTCGGAACGGGCTCGCCGTCGCCGCCGCGCTCAACTGCATCGCGCCCGAGGACCTCGGCGCGTTCTTCCACCAGTCGCTGCCCGACGACGTCGACGCGGTCGCCGTCGGCGAGGGTCTCCCGGCATCGCCGGGAGCGGCGAGTGGCCGGATCGTGCTGACGTCCGACGATGCGATCGTCGCCGGCGACAACGGCGACAACGTGATCCTCGTCCGTTCGGAGACGACCCCCGACGACGTGCTCGGCATGCAGGCCGCCCGAGGCATCCTCACCGTACGCGGCGGGCTCGTGAGCCACGCCGCCGTCGTGGCTCGCGGATGGGGGATTCCGGCGGTCGTCGGTGCCTCCATGGTGCACCTCGCAGCCGACACGGTGACCATCGGCGACCAGGTGCTGAGGGCGGGCGACGAGATCACGATCGACGGGAGCAGCGGCAAGATCTACCGCGGGGCACTCGTCACCTCGGGAGCCGACGCACCGGCGGAACTCGACACGCTGCTCGCCTGGGCCGACACCGTCGCGCTCGGCACGGTCCAGGTTCGGGCCAACGCCGACACCGAGGGCGACGCCGGCGTGGCGAGGAAGCTCGGAGCCCAGGGCATCGGCCTGTGCCGAACCGAGCACATGTTCCTCGCCGCCGACCGTCTGCAGCTCATGCGACGGTTCATCCTGAGCAACGATCCCGAATCCGAAGCCGCTGCGCTCGGCGCGTTGGAAGCGGCCCAGATCGTCGATTTCGAGTCGGTGCTCGAAGCGATGGACGGCCTGCCGGTCACGGTGCGGCTGCTCGACCCGCCGTTGCACGAATTCCTCCCCGACCTGGTCGATCTCGCAGTGCGGGAAGCGCTCGGCCAGCTGTCGGACGACGAGCGGGTCGAGATCGTCGCGGTGCGCCGCCTCCACGAGTCGAACCCAATGATCGGCACACGCGGTGTGCGGCTCGGATTCGTGCGGAACGGCGTCTACCAGATGCAGGTGCGCGCGCTCTGCACCGCGGCGGCGAACCTGTTCGCACGCGGCAAGCGACCGATGGTCGAGATCATGATTCCGCTCGTCGTCGACGCCGAGGAACTCCGCACCGCTCGTGGTTGGGTGCGCGACGTGCTCGACGAGATCGGTCATCCGGAACTCAGGTCGACCGTGGTCACCGTCGGCGCGATGATCGAGACACCTCGCGCCGCGTTGACCGCCGCAGCCATGGCCGAGCACGCCGACTTCTTCTCGTTCGGCACCAACGACCTGACCCAGATGACGTATGCGTTCAGTCGCGACGACGTCGAGGCGACGTTGCTGCCGGCGTATCGAGCGCTCGGTGTGATCCCGGACAATCCGTTCGCCGTGCTCGATCAGGACGGCGTCGGCGAACTCATCCGCATCGCCTGCACCGATGCGCGGGCGACGAAGCCCGGGATCAAGCTCGGTGCATGTGGCGAGCACGCCGGGCACCCGCCGTCGGCCGCCTTCCTGGTCCAGCAGGGCGTCGACTCGGTCAGCTGCTCGCCGTTCCGCGTGCCGATGGCCCGACTCGGCGTGGCCCAGGCGCTGCTCGCCTGTGGCCGGGTGCACATCAACGACATCACGTTCGACTTCGACGCAGGGGTCACCCGCGAGCTCGCCGACGCCGGCTCGCCCGCCGAGGTCGGACCACCTGCCGACGAAGCACTCGTGCTGCACGCGCTACGTGTGCGTGGGTGGGTGACGCCGGCCGGCTTCGTCAACAGCCTCGGGTCGTATCCGGTCGAGATCCTCGCTCCGCTCATCGACGCCGGGGAGGTGCGCCACCTCGAGGCCCGTGACATGTACGGGCTGCTCCCGCCCGGCAAGGAACACCACGCGAACCTGCTCGACGAGCTCGCGCCCGCCGATGTCCGAACCGGGCTCGGTGCCTGTTACGAGGCCTTCCTCGAGCTGAACGATGTCTTCAAGCAGCTGTGTACCGACTGGCAGATGCGCAATGGTGAACCGAACGACCACGCGGATCTCGACTACGACCGTCGGTGCACCGAGCGTCTCGTCGAGCTGATGCTCGCATCCGACCGTGTCGTCGCCGACCTCGGTGAGTATCTGCCGCGGATGAACCGCTATTCCGTTCGGCTACACGACGCCGCCGGCTGCGTGGGACTCGGTGAGAACAACCGGTTCACCGGCGTGATGTGCGAGTCGTTCCACGACATCTGGATGGAGCTCCACGAGGATCTGATCGTGATGCTCCGGATCGATCGCGTCGCCGAGGGCAGCTTCTGATCGTCAGCGGCCGCCGCTGATCAAGATCGTCTGGCCGGTCATCCAGCTGGAGGCGTCCGAGGCGAGGTAGACCACGGCGGGCGCGATGTCGTCCGGCGTGCCGACGCGCCCGAGCGGGACACCCAACCGCTTGCCCATCTCGGGGATGTCCGCCTCGGTCATCCTGGTGAACTCGAGGAACACCTCGGTGGGGATCGGGCCGGGCGACACGCCGTTCACGCGGATGCCTCGGGCTGCGAGTTCGGCGGCGAGGGTCTGGGTGAGGTTGTTCACGCCGCTCTTGGCGACGGCGTATGGCCCGTTGTGCGGTGAGGCCCGGCCGGCGGCGGCCGACGAGATGTTGATGATCGTCCCGTGCCAGTCCTCCATGACGGCGGCCGCGGCTTGGGCACCCGTCCAGACGGCCTTGAGATTGAGGTTCATCTGGAAGTCCCATTGACGTTCGGGCATCTCCAGCAGTGTGCGCGGGACGCGGTCGTCGGCACCCCCTGCGTTGCTGACCCAGCAGGTCAGCTTCCCGAACTCGTCGACCGTCTGTTGGGCGAGCGATTGCACCTGGTCGATCTCCATGACGTCGGTCGTGACCGCCAGCGCCCGTCCGCCGAGGGCACGAATCCTGTCCGCGACGGCCTCGATCTCGTGGGTGCGGCGCGCGGCGACCACAACGGCGGCGCCGGCTTCGGCCAGGCCGAGCGCGATCCCTTCACCGATGCCGCGTCCGCCCCCGGTCACGACAGCCACCTGTCCGTCGAGACGGAACCGGTCGATGATGTTCATGCCGTTCCCTGCGTTCACTGCGCTGCCGATCCGCTGGGGATCAGGCGCTCGGCGAACTCGGTGAGACGGTCGTGACCGTCGGGACCACCGAAGGGGAAGGCCGGCACCATGACCCGACCGACGCCGAGCCCCTCGAGGGTCTCGGCATGTTTGCGGGGGTCGCCCGGCGCGAACGGGAACATCGCGTTCACCTCGATCGAGTCGGGGTCGCGACCGTGTTCCTCGGTCACCACTCGGAGATCTGCGATCAGGCGGCCGAGACGCTCCGGGTCGCCCTCACCGGGGAAATAGCCGTCTGCGATCCGGGCCGCGCGACGGAGCGCGACAGGGGTGTCGCCGCCCACGAGGATCGGGATCGATGTCTGTACAGGCCGCGGGCTGCACGTGACGGGAGGAAAATCCACGAACTCACCGTGGAACTCCACCTCCGCCCCGCTCCACAGGGTGCGCATCGCTGCGATGTACTCGTCATTGCGGGCACCGCGGCGTTCCCACGGAACGCCGAGCGCGTCGAACTCCTCTCGCATCCAGCCGACACCGAGGCCGAGCTCGACCTTGCCGTTCGACAGCCGATCGAGGGTGGCGATCTCCTTCGCCAGGATCAACGGGTTTCGCTGCGGCACGATCAGGATGCACGTACCGAGCCGCAACGTCGGGGCGGCCGCGGCGGCGAATGCGAGCCAGATCAACGGGTCCGGGATCGGTGTCTCGGGGACTGCGGGAACCTTCCCGTCGGTCGTGTACGGGTACGGCGAGTCGATCGTGCTCGGCATGATCACGTGCTCGCCTCCCCAGATCGACTCGAAACCGAGCCGCTCGGCGAGCTGACACAGTTGGAGCGCCTGATCCCCCTCGATGGCGATGCTGCTCCCGAACGCGAGGCCGTACTTCATCATGCTCCCCTTGGCTTCCCTGGTGGCGAATAAGTTACCAGTGGTAACTATTGCCCACGCTGGGCTGATCGGCAAGTGCGGCACATCGCGATCGACGAAACTACTTTCGGTATCTTCTGTCTCCGGAGAGTGCTACGTTCCGGCCTGGAGTCAGGGAGGGGGTCCCGAGCATGACCGCAACACCGCAATCGTTGGTCGATGTCACGCTGCCGTGGTTGTCCGAGGTACTCGGCGTGGAGCTGGATCGGATCGACGTCGAGCAGATCGGAGCAGGGCACGGGTTCATGGGCCAGCTCGCCCGAGTGACGCTGGGTTCGTCGGACCCACGGTGTCCGTCGTCCGTGGTCGTCAAGCTGCCGACCGACGACCCGGGCGGGCGGTTCATCGGTGAGATGGTGCGGGTGTGGGAACGGGAGCACTGCTTCTACCGCGACGTCGCCCCGCAGTTGAACATCCGTGTCCCGCAGGCGCTCGTCAACATCGCCGACCCTCCGTGCCTGGTCCTCGAAGACCTGGCGCCGGCAGCGGTCGGCGATCATGTCGCCGGGGCCACGCTGGATCAGGCGGAACGATCGATCGACCTCCTGGCGCGACATCACGCCGCGTGGTTCGAGCACCCGATGCTTCCCACGCTGCAATGGATGCCGGGGCTCGATGATCCGTCGATCCTCACGATCGCGTCCACCTTCGAGATCGGCTGGCCCCTGTTCCTCGAGCGGTACGGCTCCGAACTCCCCGCTCGGACCCTGCGATGGTGCGAGCAGTTCGTCGAGCAGATCCCGACCTGGATCGAAGGCCACTTCGACGACCCGATCACCCTGACCCACGGTGACTTCCGGCTCGACAACCTGTTCTTCTTCGACGACGGCACGGTCGCCGTCATCGACTGGCAGATGGCCATGCGCGCGCCCGGGCAGACCGATCTCGTGTACTTCTGCGCCAACAACCTGACCGTCGAGGCGAGGCGTGCCCACGACGTCCATCTGATCCGGCGGTACGTCGAGGGACTGCACGCGGCGGGGGTGCCGCGCGACGCGGTGACGTTCGAAGCAGTGATGGACGGCTACCGCGAGGGGCTCGTGTTCTATGCGATGTCGTTCGGTGCGAGTCTGCTCTCGATCGATCCTGCGAACGAGCGTGGTGCCGCGCTGTTCGACGTGCTGGTCCGTCGGACGTTCACGGCGGTCGACGACCTCGCCGCAGGAGCCTTCCTGGAGTCCGAGCAGCGCGTCTGAACGTCAAGGTGACCTAATTTACTGACGGTAGACAGGGGCCTTCCGTCCTGTTACGGTCGACATGGTCGGGGGTCGCTCTTGTCGCTTCGGGGGAAGGGGAGAGAGCGCCTCGGCTGAAGCCGGATCAACGTCGGCTCCGCCGACGTCTCGAACGATGGGGGAGACATGAAGGCACCCGCACACGGTTGGCCACGTCCGACGTCCCGAAGCACTGCACGCCGAACTGCATCTTGGGCGGCGGCGCTCGCCGTCACGCTCGGCGCAGTCGCGTGTGGCAGCGACGATGACGCTTCGCCGGCCGAGGACACCGGCGTCGCAACCGTCGCTCCCGAAGCGGCGACGCCGTCGACGGAAGGCGTCGACTCCACCGAGGCGCCGACCACGGATGCTGCTCCGACCTCCGAGGCGGCCGACACCGTGGCGTCGACGGAGCCCGACGGGGCGGAATCCGGAGCGACCGACACCTCCGCCGCGTTCCCTGACCTCGAGCCGCCGACCGGTGAGGAATTCGTGATCGGTCTGGTCAACACAGAAGGCACGCCCGGACTCGACTTCCCGGAGATCCGGACCTACATGCAGGCCGCGGCGGACTACCTGAACGAACACGGCGGAATGGGAGGCCGCCCGATCAGGTTGGAGCACTGCGCCGCCGCCGGCTCACCGGAGACGTCGCAGGCGTGTGCGCAGGAGTTGGCGGGCAAGAACGTCGAAATGGTGTTGCTCGGTCTCGACCTGTTCCCCGACTACGCGACCTACACGGCGGCCGACATCCCCGTCGTGGGTGTGCTGCCGATCCTGCCGGGCGACTACACGGCGAACGCGCTCTTCCTGACCGGCGGCAATGCGACCACCACCGGGGCGATGACCGCAGTCGCCAAGGACTACTTCCAAGCAGAGACGGTGGCCATCGTGAGCGCCGACAACGCCGGCGCAAACGGGACCGAAGCGGCGCTCGCCGCCTCGCTCGACCTGGCCGGCATCTCCCACGTCACCATCAAGGGAGGCGACAACGAAACGGATGCCGGATATCAGGGCCTGATGAGCGAAGCGGCCAAGAGCAATCCTGATCTGCTCGTGTCGCTCTACTCCGACGCCGGTTGCGTCGGGACCATCCGGGGACGCGCCGCGCTCGGCATCACCATCCCGGTCATCACGACGGCGATCTGTTCGGGCAAGGACGTGCTCGACGAGGTCGGTGACGAAGCGCTCGGCTGGAACTTCGTCGGCGTCCAGACCCAGGAGGACACCCCTGAGTTGGCGATCCTGCAGGAGATCCTCGCGCCGGTGCTCGGTGTCGAACCGAGCGAGATCGATTCCACCGCACTCGGCCTCGGCGCACTCGGCGTCATCGAGATCATGTCGCTCGCGGAGTACTCGAACATCATGGCCGCCGACGGTCAGGAGGTGACGGCAGCGTCGTTGTACGAGTTCGTCGGGTCCTCCACCGACCTCCAGCAGTGGCCGGGTGGCGCGGCGATCGAGTGCGGCGCTTCGCCCACCTATCCGACGATCTGTGCGTTCACGTTCCCGGTCTCCGAGTACGTCGCTGGCGGCTCGGTCCAGACGATCGAGGGTCTCGAGGCGGTGTCGGCCAAGCCGTACCTGCCGTAGCGCTGCCGGCTCCGGTCAGTTGCCGTCAGCGAGCAGCCCGCTGACGAGCAGCGAACTGAACCGCGTTGCGCGCTCCTCGATCGACACTTCGGCATGCCCGCGAAGCCCGTCGAGCTGGACCAGCTTCGACTGCAGTTCGACGAGCCCCTGCATCGCGCTCCAGCACAATTGCGCCGCGTCGGTGACGTCCGCAGTGAGGCCGTACACGCTGTCGATGTCGGCGATGGTGGATTCCAACACCCCGTAGGCCGCGAGGCCGGCGCTCCGCAGGCGCTCGTCGTCGGCGTCGATCAGGTCGTTGCGGAAGATGACCTGGCAGTGCCCGGGATGCTCGATGCCGACCCGAACGTAGCCGCGGCCGATGGCGTGGAGGCGCTCGATCGGGTCGACGATTCCACGTCCCGCGGCGACCAGCTCACCGTGCAGCGTCTCGAACCCCTCGACCGCGACCGAGGTGAGGAGCCCGCGCACATCGCCGAAGTGGTAGCCGGGAGCGGCGTGTGACACGCCTGCTCGGCGGGCCACTTCGCGCAGGCTGAACCCACCGACACCGTTGTCGATGATCACCTCCACTGCGGCGGCACGGAGCGTGTTGGGCAGGTCGCCGTGGTGGTACGGGTCGTCCACCCCATCTGAGTCGACTGCATCTGAGATCGATGTCACACGTCAAGTATGCCGTCGATCTTGACGTCGTCAAGAACCATCTTTACAGTGTCAACTCATGACGGATGACACTGTAAAGATCACGCCCGACGGGATGCAGAGGGAGCGCGATGCGTCGACGACCTCGCCGATGCGATCGGAGCGGCATCGATGGCTGGTGCTCGCCGTGCTCTGCGTCGCAGTGTTCGTCACGACGCTCGACGGTCTGATCGTCAACATCGCACTGCCGTCGCTGTCGACCGACCTCGGCGCGACCACCCGCCAACTCCAATGGATCGTCGACGCCTACCTGCTCGTCTTCACCGGGCTGCTCCTCGCCGCCGGCGGACTCGGCGACCGGTACGGACGCCGCCGCGCACTCGTCATCGGCCTCGTGATCTTCGGCATCACGTCGGCCTACGCCGGCTCGGTCGACTCCCCGGAAGGGCTAATCGTCGCCCGCGCCCTGATGGGAGTCGGCGCCGCCGCCATCTTCCCCGCGACGCTGGCGATCATCACCAACACGTTCACGGACGCACGCGAGCGGGCGAAGGCGATCGGCATCTGGAGCGCGGTCAGCGGTGTGGGGGTGGCGGCAGGGCCGATCACGGGTGGCTGGCTGCTCGAGCATTTCTGGTGGGGGTCGATCTTCTTCGTCAACATCCCGGTGATCGCCGTCGCCCTGATCACCGTGTTGGCCGTCGTGCCCGAGTCGAAGGACCGCCACGCCGTCCCACTCGATCGGCTGGGGCTGGTGTTGTCGATCGCCTCGATCACCGCCCTCGTGTTCACCATCATCGAGGCTCCGGAATTCGGTTGGTTGAGCGCACCGACCATCATCGGCTTCGCGATCGCCGGGTTGTTGCTCGGCCTCTTCATCTGGTGGGAAACCAGGGTCGAGCATCCGCTCCTGCCGGTGCGCATCTTCGAGAACCTGCGGTTCAGCGCAGCGAGTCTGTCGGTCACCTCGGCGTTCTTCGCGTTGTTCGGCTTCATCTTCCTGATCACCCAGTACTTCCAGCTCGTGCGCGGCTACTCCCCGTTGCAGGCCGGTGTCCGGACCCTCCCCGTCGCCTTCTCCATCGCCGCGGCCTCGGTCCTGTCGCCAGTGCTCGTCCAACGGATCGGAACCAAACTCGTCGTCGCCGGTGGACTCGCATCGATGGCGACCGGATTCCTCTGGGTCTCCACTGCCTCGGCCTCGACGCCGTACATCGAGATCGTCGGACAGATGATCCTGCTCGGGGCCGGTCTCGGAGCGACCACCGCGCCGGCCACCGAATCGATCATGGGATCGCTGAGCCTCGACAAAGCCGGGATCGGGTCGGCCGTCAACGACACGACGCGCGAACTCGGCGGCACGCTCGGCGTCGCAGTCGTCGGATCGGTGTTCAGCTCGATCTACGTGTCGACGCTCTCCGACGGATCCGTCTTCTCCGGGCTCGGCCCGGAGTTGCAGGCCGCGACGGAGGACTCCGTGGCAGCCGCCGGTCGGATCGCTCCGGGCCTCGGAGCGCAGGCTCCTGCGTACGTCACCGAAGTCAGCGACGCGTTCCTCGCCGGCCTGTCGGTGTCGTGCATGGTCGTCGCCGGCGTTGCGATCGCAGGTTCCATCTTCGCGCTCCGATACCTGCCGGCCCGAGCGCGGTCCTGACCACCTGGCTGCAGGTACTGTCGCCGGAATGGTTGCCCATCGGCCGAGTACGCGTTCGACAGGGCCCGATGGGGCCACACCGTGATTCCCGAGATCGGGCCGCTCCGGCCCTGGACCGACCCCACCCAGATCCAGATCGGACGTCTTCCCATGCGGTCGACGTTGCCGATCGATCCGGCGTTCAGGCAGATCCTCGACGGCGCCTGGCAGTTCAGGCTGTTCGAACATCCCGACGCCGTCCCGGCCGATGCGGTGACGTCCGGAATTCCGGACGGCGGGGGCGGGTGGCACAGCGTCCAGGTGCCGGGGAACTGGACCATGCAGGTCGACGGAGACCACCCGCACTACACGAACATCCAGATGCCCTTCCCCGGTCCACCCCCGGCGACGCCTGCCCGCAACCCCACCGGGGTCTACCGGCGGACGTTCGCGCTCGACTCGTCCTGGACGGGCCGGCGGCTTGTGCTGCACGTCGGCGGCGCCGAGAGCGTGCATGCGGTCTTCCTGAACGGTGCGTTCGTCGGCTACGGCACCGACAGCCGGTTGCCGAGCGAGTACGACGTGACCGATGTGGTCAGGTCGGGTGAGAACGATCTGGCCGTCGTGGTGATCCGCTACAGCGCGCACAGCTATGTCGAGGATCAGGACCAGTGGTGGATGGCCGGCCTCCATCGAACGGTGTACGTGGAGGCACGTGCATCGGTCCACATCGGCGACGTCGAGGTCGATGCGGATTGGGATCCGGTTGCCATGACGGGTTCGTTGTCGATGCGTTCGACCGTCCGGTTCGAGCCGAACACGGAGCCGATGCGCGGCTACCAGGTTCGAGCCAGGCTCGAGGACGCCGAGGGAGGACGAATCGGGTCGGAGACCGAGCTCCCCGTTCCCCACCGGCATTTCGCGCCGTACGTGTTCAAAGGGCATGTGGTGACCGCGACATGGCCGGACCTCGCGGTACGGCCGTGGAGCGCCGAGTCGCCGACGCGCTACACCGTTCGCGTCGAACTGGTCGATCCTGAAGGGGCGGTGGTCGACTCGACCACCCAGCAGGTCGGCTTCCGCCGGATCGAGGTCCGCGATCGTCAGTTGCTCGTGAACGACGTGGCGGTCTGGATCTTCGGCGTCAACCGGCACGACCATCACCCCGACCGAGGCAAGGCGGTCACCGTCGACGACATGCGCGCCGACCTGTCGGCCATGCGGGCGCTGAACATCACGGCGATCCGAACCTCGCACTATCCGAACGACTCGACGTTCCTCGACCTCTGTGACGAGCTCGGCTTCTACGTGATCGACGAAGCGAACATCGAGAGTCACGGCTACAACCACGTGCTGTGCGACGACCCGACCTATCGCGGAACATGGCTCGAACGTGGCGCGCGAATGGTCACGCGCGACCGGAACCATCCCTGCGTGATCGCGTGGAGTCTCGGCAACGAAAGTGGCTATGGCGACAACCACGACGCGCTCGCCGGCTGGATCCGTTCGGCTGACCCGAGCCGGCCACTGCACTACGAAGACGCGATCCGGCTCGAAGGCTGGAACGATGGAGGACGGGCGGCGACCGACATCGTCTGCCCGATGTATCCGACCATCGACTCCATCGCCGAGTACGGCGAGTCGGGGCTCGGCGACCGGCCGCTGATCATGTGCGAGTACAGCCATGCGATGGGCAACTCGAATGGTTCGCTCGCCGACTACTGGGACGTGATCACCTCGACGCCCGGGCTGCAGGGCGGGTTCATGTGGGAATGGAAGGACCACGGACTGCGCCAAGTGCTGGCCGACGGAACCCGCCGACTCGCGTACGGCGGCCAGTTCGGCGACATCCCCAACGACTGCAACTTCGTCGCCGACGGTGTGATGTCGGCCGATCTCGAGCCGCATCCCGCCGCCGCCGAAATGGCCTGGGTGTACCGGCCGGTCACCGTGCGTCTGACGCCCGACGGGATGGAGATCGAGAATCGGCAATCGTTCATCGGGCTCGACTGGATGCGAGCCGAATGGGAGCTGTCGTCCGACGGGGTCGTGACCGCGTCGGGAAACCTCGAAGTGGGTGACGTCGGACCGCGCACCGCCGTCGCCGTACCCCTCCCTGTCGCGATCGTCGATGCGCCGTGCGGCGTCGATGTGTGCCTCACCGTGCGTTGGACATCGCGGGACACGACATGGTGGGCTCCCGCCGGGCACCTGGTGTCGTGGGACCAGATGACGTTGGCCGAGCGGGTCGCGTCGCCGAACGGATCAGCACCCGAATCGGAAGCGACGGGCTCGACCCTTCCGGCGGACAGCGTCTCGCTCCCGCAACCCCGCTTGAATCTGTTCCGAGCGGCCACCGACAACGACGGCTTCAAGCTGATGCCCGATCTCGCGGTGCGTCTTCGTGTCGGCGGCCAGGCCCTGCGTGAGTGGCAGGTCGTCGGGCTCGATCGGCTCGACCCGGAAGACCTCGTCCGCCACGTCACCAAACGGACGGTCGACCCGGCCGGCACGGTCGGTTACCACCACATCGTCGAGGTGCCCGACGAACTGGCGGACGCACCGCGGGTCGGCGTCGTGCTGCAGGTGGCCGGGCGATTCGAACGCGTTCGATGGTTCGGCCACGGGCCCCACGAGAACTATCCCGATCGCCGAGCGAGCGCGATGCTCGCGATCTGGGACCAACCGATCGACCGACTTCCCTATCTCGTGCCCCAGGAGTTCGGCCTGCGGACCGACTGCCGCTGGCTGGAACTGGTCGATCGTGACACGGGCCGAACCCTGCGGATCGACATCGACGGGCCGCCGCTCCACATGTCGGTGATCCGCCACACGTCATCGGAGCTGTTCGCCGCGGCGTCGACGACCGACCTGCATGTCCGCGACGACGTGATCGTGTGCCTCGACGTCGCCCATCGCGGACTCGGCACGGCGAGTTGTGGCCCCGATGTCCTGCCCGAATACCGGATCGAGCCAGGACGCTACGAGTTCGGGTACCGCCTGTCGTCCATCCCTGCGTGATCGGTGGACGGTCGATTCTGAGGGTCGTGCATCCGCCGACTCGTGTGGCTGCGAAGTGGTGGTGTCAGTTACCCACCGTTTCCAACCCAGGAGATTCTCGATGCGACTTCGTCCGATTCTGTCCGCCGCAGTGCTCGCCACGGCAGCGCTCACCTTTGCAGGCGGGGCATCCCCTGCTGCTGGTGCCGCCGGTGACGCCAATGTCCGAATCCACCTCATCCACGGAATCCCCGGGGTGCCCGTCGACGTCGACGCTGGTGGCGCTGAGGTGTTCGCCGACTTCGAATACGGCCAGACCAAGGATCTGTCGGCACTCGCCGGTCAGACGCTCGTCGGGCTCCAGGTGCTCGCGGCAGGAACCGACACCGTGGCGATCGATGCCGGCGACGTCACCCTGCCGGCCTCGGGCAACTACACCGTGATCGCGCACCTGACCGCCGATGGCACACCGACGCTGACCGTGTTCGAGAATGACACGTCGGCGGTCGCCGCTGGGCAAGGGCGCCTCGTGGTGCGCCACACGGCCGCCGCGCCTGCCGTCGACGTTCGCGCCGGCGGTGCCGTTGCGTTCGCTGCGGTGACGAACCCGAACGAAGGCTCCGCTGATCTGCCGGCCGGCACCGTCTCGGCTGACGTCGTGCCCGCCGGTGCCACCGAGCCAGTGGTGATCGGACCGGCCGACCTCGCGGTGAACGACGGAGAAGCACTCATCGTGTACGCCGTCGGGTCGCTCGAGGACGACACCCTCGGTGTGTTGACCGAGACGATCACGGGTCTCGGCTCGAACCCCACCCGGGTCGACACCGGCAACTCGCCAATCGATTCGGGCGGCACGAGCGGCAACACCGTGTGGCTGGTTCTGCTCGGCCTCGCCGGGCTCACGGCCGGTGGGACCCTGCTCGTTCGAGCCCGTCGCGTCGACGTCTGAGACGCACCGTCGTCGACGAACCGTGACACGGCCATGACACACGCCGACCGAGCGCCCTGGGCGATCGTCGTCGCCGCGGTCATGTTGTGCGCTGCATGTGGTGGAGGGGGCGAGACCGACGATCTCGCCCCCTCCGACGTGCCGCGGACGAGCGCTGCCGCACCCACCTCGACGGTCTCGCCCGCTCCGACGACCCAGCCGCCCACCACATCGCCGGAGCGCTCGGCGCCGCGGTCTCCGCTGGCGGGCAAGGTTTCCGACATTGGCGGGGCCACGTACGACCCGGCCGAGCATCGTCGCGACGAGCCGATCCCGGCGCAACTCTCCGTCGCCGGGATCGACGTCGACTCGGCGCAGATCACCAGCGTGGGAGTCCTGCCCGACGGACGATTCGAAGTTCCCGACGCAACCGTCGTCGGTTGGTACCGGTTCGGTCCGACGCCCCTGGAAGCCGGCAGCACCGTGCTCGCCGCACACCTGAACTACGACGGCGTCAACGGCGTGTTCCGCTATCTCGCCGACGTCGACGTCGGTGCGGAGGTGTCGGTGACCCTCACCGACGGACAGGTGGCTTCATATCGCGTCACCGAGGTGCGCCTGATCGACAAGAACCTGCTCCCTCCCGACGAGATCTGGAATCGCGACGGTCCCGCTCGATTGGTGCTGATCACCTGCGGCGGTCGCTACGACGCGGCCCGTCGAAGCTACGACGACAACGTCGTGGTCTTCGCCGACCCGGTGTGATCCGTTCTTTCGTGCCCGGGCTCACGCACGTGGGGTGATCGACACGTTGGTCTCGCCGATCTCGAGCCACTGGTACATGATCTCCCAGAAGTGCCGGATCTTGGTCTCGTTGTAGTTGGCGAAGACCACCTCCTGCTGCTCCTGCGCCTTGAGGCCGCGCTGCACGTGAGGCAGGTTGATCGAATCCTGCTGGAAGATCTTGGCGACGGCGCCCAGCTCGGGTGCCATGGTCCAGTCGTCGTCCGGCCCGAGTCGGGTGACCGGTGCGGGTGCGGGCTTGTTCGCCGGGTCCGGCGCGACCGGGAACATCATCACTTCGAAGATGCACTCGTCGGGATTGTTGCCGTTCGGACGCCAACGGTAGAAGAGCATGTTGAACACGCCCCATGGTGACCAGTTCGGAAAGACCGAATAGAACATTGCGTCGATCATCTCGGCGTCGCTGAACGATTCCGGATCGACCGTTGCGCCGACGGTCGCCGCTGCTGCCTGGCGTCGCTGGTCGGCGATCCATGCCCTGACGGCCGGAATCGACTCGACCCCGGCCGGCGGGTCCGGCAGGGTGAGCGGCACGTCGAGCACCTGCTCGGGCGTCGGGCCACCGATCCATTTGCAGAGGTGGGGGTCGGCCTGCCGGATCGGCCCGTCGATCCAGCGCGCCTCGTCGTCGAAGTGGCTCTCGTTGCCGTCGAGGTCGATGACGAGCACCGAACCCTGGGCCACGCGCTCGTAGATGTGGCCGTTCATCGGATGGCGGTACCGGGCGAACTGCTTGCCGTCGGCGAGTCGTTCGTACTGGGGCATCCCTTCCAGATGCGGGCTCGCGACCGCGTGGGGGGAAATGGCACGCGAGAAGTTGGGGTAGGTGTCGTAGCGGGTGTTCGCGTCGCCGAGGTCCTCCATCAGCGTCGGGTGGGTGGCCACCACGTGGTAGCTCTCCATGAACGCTTCCTGGCAGGCCTTCCAGTTGACCCGCATGATCTTCTCGACGTGCGCCGCCTTGTACCGGTGCTCGAACGGGCCCTTGTCGAAGTGGTCCGCGAGGTCACCGAGGTGATCGGCGAGCGGCGCCGCGTCACGGTCGGGGTTGATGAACACGAAGCCGTGCCACGTGTCGACGAGTGCCTCGGGCAGTGAGTAGTCCTCCTTGCGAACGCTCGGGAAGTCCCACTCGCACGGAATCTCCTTCATCGTGCCGTCGAGGTGCCATGCCCAGCCGTGGAATGCGCACCGCAGGTTCTTGGCGCCCTTCCCGTGCGTCTCGCGCAGCAGACGGCCACGATGCAGGCAGGCATTGCGGAACGCCTTCAACCCGTCCTCGGTCCGCACGATCAGGAACGACATGTCGGCGATCTCGTAGACATGGTAATCGCCGACCTCGGGGATCTCGTCCTCGAGGCACACGAGCTGCCAGACCTTGCTCCAGAGTTTCTCGACCTCGAGCGCGTGGAACTCGGGCGACGTGTAGTACCACGCCGGGACCCGGGTGTTGCCCTCGCGCACGCCGACGCGGGACTCGTCGCGGAGAAGGTCGGACACCGGGTGGCTGTCCTGGTCGAGTAATTCGGTGAAGCTGATGCCGGCGGAGCGATTGGTCCCCGTGATCGTCTCGGTCATGGGTCCATGATCGCGCGTGCACGACGCTGGCCGCGACGCGCGACTCCGGATGGCAGGATGGCCCGGTGATGGTGTGGTGGTGGCGGGGTGCAGCGATCGCCACGATCCTGTTGGTTCTGGCCGTGCTCGCGACGGGATGGGGAACGATCGTGGCCGGGCATCCGGCCTATCTCGTCACGCTTGTTGGCCTCGTGATCACCGCCGTCGCGATCCTCGTCGTCTCGACGGCTCGCCACGGTGTGCGCCCGCAGCCGCCCAAGGATCAAGCACCCGACGACGACGCATCAGATGACTCGACGGTGCGTCACGTCGGGCGTTGGACCGTTCGCGCGGTCACGAGCGTCGCGATCGTGGCGGTGTGGGTTGCGGTGTGGTGGCTGCGCCCGATCGGTGCGACGCAGCATGCGATCGAAGCGATGCGCGACGGAGCTGGCGTGACGGTCGTCGAATCGGCCACGCGGATCGAGCTGCGTCCCGACGGGGCGATCGATCCGACGGGTGTCGTGTTCTACCCAGGTGCACGCGTCGACGCTCGCGCGTACGCGCCGACGCTTCGGCCACTCGCCGAAGCCGGACACCTCGTGGTGCTCGTCAAGCTGCCGTACTGGATCGCGTTCGCCGATCTCGACGCCGCGTCGTCGGTGATCGGTGCCGAGGAGGATCCGACGCAGTGGGTCGTCGCCGGCCACTCGCTCGGCGGCGTCGCTGCTGCTCGGTACGCGGCGAACCACGTCGACGACGGTGTGGTCGGGCTCCTGCTGTGGGCGTCGTTCCCGGCGAGCGACATGAGTGACGTCGACGGTCTGGCGGTGCGGTCCGTGTCGGCGTCGAACGACATGTTGACGACCCCCGCTGATGTCGAGGCGAGCCGCGACGACCTCCCGCCGGACTCGACGTTCGCCGTCATCGATGGCGCCAATCACGCACAGTTCGGCGACTACGGCGCGCAATCGGGTGATGGCACCGCCACGATCGGGACCCAGGAAGCACAGGCGGCGATCGGTGCAACGTCGCTCGAATTCCTGGGACTCCTGGAACCCAGCGGCCCAGCACCCGACTGAGTGCAAGACGGCGTCCTACAAGTTGGTCATGCCGCCATCGACGCGGATGATCTGGCCAGTGACGTAGCTGGCTTTGTCCGAAGCGAGGAAGCACGCAACGTCGGCGATCTCCTCCGCGGTACCCCACCGCCCGAGAGGCACGCTTCGCACGAACCCCGTTCGCACCGCGTCCTCGCCGAGTCGTTCGAACGTCGGCTCCCACATCTCGGTATCGACCAGTCCCGGCGCGACCGCGTTGACGCGAACGCCCTTCGACGCCCACTCGTTCGCCAAGTTCTTCGTCAGCGTGTTGAGGCCGCCCTTCGAGGCGGCGTAGGCACCTTGGGTGCCGCCGGCACCGGTCGCTGCGGTCGAGGTGATGTTGACGATTGCACCCTTCGACGCGAAAAGCGCCTTGGCGAATGTCGAACACAGCATGAACGCCTGGCGCAGGTTGACGAACAGCGTCTCGTCGATCGACTCACCGGTCACTTTCGACGCCGGCAGGTTGCGCTCGACGGCGGCGTTGTTGACGAGGACGTCGAGTCCACCGAAGGCCCGGAGCACGGTCGTGCTGATCTCCTCGATCGCGTCGTGCGCAGCGAGGTCAGCGGTGATCACCAGCGGCTCGTTGGTGAGCTCGGCAGCGATCGCTGCGAGGCGGTCGCCGCTGCGTGCGACCAGAGCGACCCGCGCCCCGCCGGCATCGAGTTGACGAGCGATGGCTTCGCCGATGCCCCGACTCGCGCCGGTGACAACGGCGGTCCTCCCGGCGAACGTGGTCGACGACATCAGGTTCCGGACAGTGCAGCGACGACGGGAGCGAACGAGTCGATCGCATCGGATTGCACGGTGACGTAGGAGGCACTCCATCGATCGCGTTGCTCGCGGAGCTCGTCTGCGATCTGCTCCGCTGACCCGACCATCGTGTGCGGGCTGGCGATGACGGCGTCGGCATCCATGCCCAACCCGGCACCCAACTTGGCGGCCGCCGCGTCACGATCGTCGGCGACGACGGTGAAGAACTTCAGGATGCTGATCTCGATGTCGTCGAAACGTTCGCCGGCCGCGTCGCGAACCCAACCGAGCTTTTCCTCGGTGGCATCCGCTGACATTGACGCGATCGCCTCGGCACCGAACTTGCCCTCGCCGACGTTGGGATTGACGCCGACGATGTCGGCGATCCGAGCGGCGGTCGACAGCACCCGCCGTCCACCCCCGCCGATGGCGATCGGCGGCCCACCCGGCTGCACCGGCTTGGGCACGCCGTTCATCTCCGTGATCGTGTAGTGATCGCCGCTGAAGGAGAACGGATCAGCGCCCCACAGCCCGCGCAGCACGGCGATCGATTCGATCATCCGGTCGATGCGAACGCCCGGACTGTCGTGGGCGATGCCTGTGACGGCGTAGTCGCCCGTCATCCATCCGGCACCGACGCCCACCTCGAGACGGCCGTCGCTCAGCAGGTCGAGGGTCGCGGTCTCCTTGGCGAGCACGGCCGGATGACGGAAGTCGTTGGCGAACATGAGCGCGCCGACGCGCAGCGTCTCGGTCACTGCTGCAGCAGTCGCCAGAGCAGAGATCGGTGCGAGCTGTCCCGCAAAGTGGTCGGGCATGACGAGCGTGGAGTAGCCGAGACCCTCCGCCTTGCGTGCCGTCTCGCGCCATTCGACGGCGGAGCGAGCGTTTGCTGCCATCACCCCGAAACGAAATGGGCGCGGGTTTGTCATTGGATGAAATCTCCTGTGCTAGAAACTGAACGAACGTTCGGTAAGTCGGAAGATCGAGGATATCCCATGCGTGCACACTCGGAGCTCTACATCGACGGCGCCTGGGTGCCGGCTCGATCGGCCGACGTCATCGAGGTCGTGAACCCGGCGACGGAGGAGGTCATTGCGACCGTCCCGGCGGCAGCGCAGGCCGACGCCGACGCGGCCGTGGGTGCGGCTCGAGCAGCGTTCCCCACCTGGTCGCGGCTGTCGGTCGATGAACGGGTCGACCACCTCGAACGCATCGCCACAGCGATGGCCGAACGGGCCGAGGAGATCGCTGCGGTCGTCTCGGCCGAGCAGGGCATGCCGATGGCCAACGCTCGCCGTGTGCAGGCGGGCCTGCCGGTGACGGTGATCAAGAGCTATGTCGACATCGGTCGCGAGTACGCCGCGGTCGAGCCCGAGCGGATCGGTCATTCGATCGTCGTGGAGGAACCGATCGGTGTGTGCGCATTCATCACACCGTGGAACTATCCCCTCCACCAGATCATCGGCAAGGTGGCGCCGGCGCTCGTGGCGGGTTGCACCATGGTGCTCAAGCCGAGTTCCGAGACACCGCTCAACGCCTTCCTCCTTGCCGAGATCATCCACTCCGTCGGACTGCCTGCTGGCGTGTTCAACCTCGTCACCGGGGCTGGACGCACCGTCGGCGAAGCACTCTGTGTGCACCCGGACGTCGACATGATCTCGATCACCGGCTCCACCGAGGCCGGCGCTCGCATCGCAGAGCTCGGTGCGCCGACCGTGAAGCGCATATGCCAGGAACTGGGAGGCAAGTCGGCGAACGTGATCCTCGACGGCGCCGACTTCTCCAAGGCCGTCCCGGCCGGCGTCGTCGGCATGATGCTCAACTGTGGCCAGACGTGCACGGCCCTGACTCGCATGATCGTGCCGCGCTCACGCCAGGACGAAGTCGTGGACCTCGCGGTCGAAGCGCTGTCGTCCCTGGCGATGGGTGACCCGACCGATGACGCCAACTTCCTCGGCCCGGTGGTTTCCGCTGCTCAGAAGGCGACAGTTCAGGACTACATCCGCACGGGTCTCGAGGAAGGGGCGCGTCTCGTCGCCGGTGGTCCCGACGACCCGCCGGGTCACGACGTCGGGTTCTACGTCCAGCCGACGATCTTCGCCGACGTTGCGAACACGATGCGCATCGCCCGCGAAGAGATCTTCGGGCCGGTCTTGTGCATCGTTCCGGTCGACAGCGAGGAGGAGGCGATCGACGTCGCCAACGACTCACCGTTCGGATTGTCCGGTGCGGTGTGGGCCGACACCGACGCCCATGCGCTAGCGGTCGCCCGCCGTTTGCAGACCGGTCAGGTCATGGTCAACGGAGGACGCTTCAATCCGCTCGCCCCGTTCGGGGGGTACAAGACCTCGGGCAACGGACGAGAACTCGGTCGGGCCGGCCTCGACGAGTTCCTCGAAACCAAAGCGATCCAGATGCCCGCATGACACTCACACATCACGACAACACGCCGCGCGAGTCGGCTCCCTCAGGAGGTCACTGACATGGCAATCATCTCCAACCACGACATCTCGACAACTGCGGCGCCGAGCCTTCTCGAACGGGTCGCCGGGCTCGAGGACGTGATCCGGCGCGGCGGCGACGAGGCACAGATCCTTCGTCGATGTCCGACGTTCGTGATCGACGAACTGATCGACGCCGGCCTGTTCCGGTTCACGATCCCACGCGACCTCGGTGGCGAGAACGCGTCAGTCGGCGAGACGATCGAGGTCATCGAGGCGATCTCGGCGATCGATGCGTCCGTCGGCTGGAACGTCATGCTCGGCTCGGAGATCAACGCGATGGCGGCCGGCGGCATGGCCAAGGAGCTCGCCGAGGAGGTGTACCTCGACAACCCGCGCGTGATCATGTGCGGTGGTGGCGGCCCGGGCACCGGGCCGTCCAAGGCGGTGGCGCAACCCGACGGCAGCTACAAGGTGTGGGGGCACGCCACGTTCATCAGCGGCTGCCACAACGCCACGTGGTGTTTCATCGTGGCCCCGGTGTTCGACGGCGACGACATCCGTCTGATCGATGGCGCACCGACCGTGAAGCTCTGGTTCCTCCACCGTGACCAGTGGGAGATCCTCGACACGTGGGACGTCGCCGGACTGCGCGGGTCGGGCAGCCACGACGTCGTCACCGTCGGTGGCGTCGTGCCCGAGCGCTTCGC
>JANNNB010000034.1:0-49518 GCA_031398325.1 Actinomycetes bacterium | reverse complement strand
GGGGTGCGGGCGCACCGACCTACCGGGCTCCGACCCTGCGGAGATGGCCAGGAGTCTGCGCCGCCTCGCCGAGGTTCCGGACGAGACCATCCTGTTCCCCGGCCACCGCTACTCGGTCGCGAGCAGCGCCACGATGGACGTGGTCAAGGAGATGAACTTCGTCTTCGATTCGCTGCGCTGACCGGCTCAGCAGTCGGACTTGCCGGGGATGACGATCGTCAGGCCGGGATAGAAGGCGCTGTACCCGCTGGTGCTGGCGTTCGCAGCGCGGAGGGCATCCACGGTGACGTCGAAGTTCGCGGCGACCTTGCCTTCGTAGTCGCCCTCGACGATGGTGTACTCGCCCTCACCACAGTTGTCACCGGCGTCGGGGATCGTCGCAGCTGGTGCCGTCGTGGTCGCCGTCGCGCCACCCGGCGTCGCAGCGGCGATCGTCGTCGTGGTCGCGGCGGGGACGGTGGCGCCCGGCGGGATCTGGATCACGGTGCCGGGGAACGGGAACTCGTCGACACTGCCCCATTCGTTGAACGCGACGAGCTCGTCGACCGTGACCCCGAACTGGTTGGCAACCTTGAGCGGATAGTCCCCGCTCTGGATCGTGTACTCCTGAGCGGCGGTGGAGACCTCACCTTCGACAGGCGTGGTATCCGCTACTGCGACCGTGGTGACCGGAGGACGAACCACGAATGCCGTCGATTCCTGGCTCAGCGCGATCGTCGACTGCGCCGCACCGTCGTCGGAGCCACCACACGCACCGAGCAACATCGCGCCCACGACGAGCGGTGCCGCGACCGCTCCGACACGGCTGGCGCGCCGGCGGAGCCGACGACCAGATGCGAGATCATGTGCGGTCAATGACGACATCCCCCCAGCGTATGCCGTTTCGCGGCGACCCGAACGTCAGCGGCGTCACATCAGCGGGCGGTCGGTGGGACGCACCGGCGACGGCAGCCGTGACTCGCCCATCAAGAACGCGTCGACGCCGGCAGCACAGGCCCGGCCCTCCGCGATCGCCCAGACGATGAGGCTCTGACCCCGACCCATGTCGCCGGCCACGAAGATCCCACGCTGCGAGCTCATGTAACGGTCGTCGCGGGCGACGTTCCCGCGTGGGTCGTATTCGACGTCGAGCGAATCGAGCCACGAGCCGTGTTCCGGTCCGACGAAGCCGAGGGCGAGGAAGACGAAGTCGGCCGGAAGTTCCCGCTCGGTCCCTTCGATCTTGGTGAACCTGCCGTCGATCATCTCGACCTCGTGGAGCACGAGGGCGCGCACGCGACCGTTGCCGTCGTCGACGAACCGCTCCGTGTTCACGCTGTACAGCCGATCGCCGCCCTCTTCGTGCGCGGAGGTGACCTTGTAGACCGACGCGAACTGCGGCCACGGGTTGGTGACCCCGCGGACGTCGGGCGGACGCGGCATGATCTCGAGCTGGGTGACCGACGCCGCCCCTTGTCGATGCGACGTGCCGAGGCAGTCGGCGCCGGTGTCGCCGCCGCCGATGATCACGACGTGCTTGCCGTTCACGTCGATCGGCGAATGCTCCATGTCGCCGAGCTGCACCCGGTTCGCGTTCGGCAGGTACTCCATCGCCTGGTGGATCCCACCGAGCTCGCGTCCGGGGATCGGAAGATCGCGCCAGTCGGTGGCCCCACACGCCAGAACGATTGCGTCGTGCGAGGCGCGGAGCACCTCGATGTCGACGGTCTCGCCGACCACCGCATTCGTTCGGAACTCGGTGCCCTCCGCTTCCATCTGCTCGAGCCGCCGGTCGATGTGGCGCTTCTCCATCTTGAACTCGGGGATGCCGTACCGCAGCAGCCCGCCGATGCGATCGGCACGTTCGAGCACGACCACCTCGTGGCCGGCGCGCGTCAGTTGCTGGGCCACGGCCAAACCGGCCGGCCCACTGCCGACCACGGCCACCCGCTTGCCGGTGCGCACCGAGGGGACCTGCGGAACGACCCAGCCCTCGTCCCACGCCCGGTCGATGATCTCGACCTCGACCTGCTTGATCGTGACCGGGTCCTGGTTGATCCCGAGGACGCACGACGACTCGCACGGCGCCGGGCACAGCCGTCCGGTGAACTCGGGGAAGTTGTTCGTTGCGTGCAGCCGTTCGATGGCGTCCTGCCAGTGGTCGCGGTAGACGAGATCGTTCCAGTCGGGGATCAGGTTCCCGAGCGGACATCCGTTGTTGCAGAACGGGATACCACAGTCCATGCACCGTCCCGCCTGGTGGTTCAACTCGTCGCGATCGAACGGCTCGTACACCTCACGCCAGTCGCGCAACCGCACCGGCACCGGCCGACGCGTCGGTCCCGAGCGGGACCATTCCAGGAAACCCGTTGGCTTGCCCATCTAGTTGTCCTCCTCGTCGGCCGTCCTGGTGCCGTCGCTCGTCGGCCCTTCGGTTCTCCTCACTCCGGTGCGCCTCGTCGCTGGCGCTTCCCTCGGCGCGCCTGACCAACGACTCGTTTCTCCCACTGCCGCGTACACCGTCATATCCGCGCCGCTTCCATGATGCGTTCGACGGTCTGTTCCTCGTCGAGACCGTCGGCTCGTGCTGCTTCGATCACCGTGAGCACCCGCTTGTAGTCGGTCGGCATGACCTTGCGGAATCGACGCACCTCGTCGTCCCAGGCAGCGAGCACCCGATCGGCGACCGCGGAGCCGGTCAGTTCCCGATGACGCTCGATCGTCGTGCGCAGGAACTCCACGTCGTTCGGCTCGAGGTCCTCGAGCTTGACCATCTCGTAGTTCACGAGGCTGGCGAACCGGTCGTGCGGGTCGTACACGTAGGCGATGCCCCCGGACATGCCAGCGCCGAAGTTCCGCCCCGTCGACCCGAGGATCACGACGCGCCCGCCGGTCATGTACTCACACCCGTGGTCGCCGACGCCTTCGCTGACGGCGGTCGCTCCCGAGTTGCGGACGCAGAACCGCTCGCCGACGCGACCTCGAAGGAAGATCTCCCCGCTCGTCGCGCCGTACGCGATCACGTTGCCGGCGATCACATTGTCCTCGGCGACGAACGTCGAGAATGGGTGAGGATGAACGATCAGACGGCCGCCGGACAATCCCTTGCCGAGGTAGTCGTTGGCGTCGCCGACGAGGCGCATCTGGATGCCGGCGGGCATGAAGGCCCCGAAGCTCTGGCCGGCCGATCCGGTCAAGGTGATGTCGATCGTGCTGTCGGGGAGCCCGGCACCGCCCCACTTCTTGGTCACCTCGTGACCGAGCAGGGTGCCGACCGTGCGGTTGACGTTGCGGACCGGCAGGTTGATCGTGACGTGGTGGGCGTCGTGGATCGCATTCTGCGCCAGTTCGATGAACGTCTGGTCGAGGGCCTCGTCGAGGCCGTGGTCCTGGGCGACACTCTGGATGAACGTCTGGCCGTACGGGTTCTCCGGGACCTGCAGGATGGGCGTGATGTCGAGGCCGGATGCCTTCCAGTGGTCGACCGCCTTGCGCGTGTCGAGGCACTCGACATGGCCGATCATCTCCTTCATCGTGCGGAAGCCCAGCGCCGCCATGTGCTCGCGCACCTCGGTGGCGATGAACTGGAAGAAGTTGATCACGAACTCCGGATCGCCACTGAACCGGGAGCGGAGTTCGGGGTTCTGCGTCGCGACACCGACAGGGCAGGTGTCGAGGTGGCAGACCCGCATCATGATGCAGCCCGACACGACGAGTGGGGCTGTGGCGAACCCGTACTCCTCCGCACCGAGCATCGCTGCCACGATCACGTCGCGGCCGGTCTTCATCTGTCCGTCGGTCTGCACGACGATCCGGTCGCGCAGACCGTTCAGCAGCAGCGTCTGTTGCGTTTCGGCGAGCCCGAGTTCCCACGGTCCGCCCGCATGCTTGAGCGAGGTCAGCGGACTGGCACCGGTACCGCCGTCGTGGCCGGAGATCAACACCACGTCGGCCTTGGCCTTCGAGACGCCGGCGGCGACCGTGCCGACGCCCGACTCGGCGACGAGCTTGACGTGCACCCGCGCCGACGGGTTGGCGTTCTTCAGGTCGTGGATCAGCTGCTTGAGGTCCTCGATCGAGTAGATGTCGTGGTGCGGCGGCGGGCTGATGAGGCCGACACCGGGCGTCGAGTGACGGGTCGCGGCGATCCAGGGATACACCTTGTGGCCGGGCAGCTGGCCGCCCTCGCCCGGCTTGGCGCCCTGCGCCATCTTGATCTGCAGGTCGTCGGCATTCGTGAGGTACTCCGAGGTGACGCCGAACCGTCCGGATGCAACCTGCTTGATCGCCGACCGGCGACGCGGGTCGTGGAGGCGGTCGACGTCTTCGCCGCCCTCGCCGGTGTTCGACTTCGCACCGATCTGGTTCATCGCGATGGCCAACGTCTCGTGCGCCTCGGCGGAGATAGATCCGTAGCTCATCGCCCCGGTCGAGAACCGCTTGAGGATCGACTCGATCGGTTCCACCTCGTCGATCGGGACCGGCTCGCGGTCGCTGTTGAACTCGAACAGTCCGCGCAGCGTCATCAGCTTGCGCGACTGGTCGTCGACCGAGGCCGTGTACTCCTTGAAGATGTCGAAACGCTTCGCTCTCGTCGAGTGCTGAAGCTTGTACACCGTGTCGGGGTTGAACAGGTGCGGCTCGCCCTCCCGGCGCCACTGGTACTCACCACCGAGGTCGAGCTTGCGATGCGCCCGATCGTCCGGGCGAGCAGGATTCGCCATCCGGTGTCGGGCGGCCACCTCGGCTGCGATCTCTGCCAGACCGATTCCGCCCAGCTGCGACACGGTGCCGGTGAAGTACTCGTCGATCACGTCGGACCCGAGGCCGATCGCTTCGAAGATCTGAGCGCCGGTGTACGACGCGACGGTCGACACCCCCATCTTCGACATCACCTTGAGCACGCCCTTGCCCGACGCCTTGATGTAGTTCTTGACCGCTTTGGCGGGATCGATGTTCCCGAGGCCGTGCATGTCCTCACGGATGAGGTCCTCGACCGTTTCGAACGCCAGGTAGGGGTTGATCGCGCCGGCTCCGTAGCCGATGAGCAGCGCCATGTGGTGCACTTCACGCGCGTCGCCCGCTTCGACGATCAAGCCGGTCATCGTTCGTTGCTTGGTGCGCACGAGATGGTGGTGGACGGCCGCGGTCAACAGCAGCGAAGGAATGGGGGCCTCGACGGAGTCGGCGTTCCGATCGGACAGCACGATGATCCGTGACCCGTCGGTGATCGCCTGGGATGCCCGCTCGCACACCGCATCGAGCGCCTTCTTGAGGCCCCCCGCGCCGTCGGCGACCCGGTACAGACCGGGGATCACCAGGGCACGCAGACCAGGACGATCGCCGTCGTCGTTGATGTGGATGATCTTGGCGAGCTCGTCGTTGTCGATGATCGGGAAGGGCAGGATGAGTTGGCGACAGCTGTGGGGTCCTGGTTCCAGAAGGTTCGCTTCCGGCCCCACGGTGGATCCGACTGCCGTGACGACCTCCTCACGGATCGCGTCGAGCGGCGGGTTGGTGACCTGGGCGAACAGCTGCTTGAAGTAGTCGAACAGCAGACGCGGACGCTCCGACAGCACGGCGAGCGGCGTGTCGGTTCCCATCGAGCCGAGCGCCTCCATCCCGTTCGCCGCCATCGGTGCGATCAGGATCTTGAGCTCTTCGTGGGTGTAGCCGAACATCTGCTGTCGACGCAGCACACTGTCGTGACTGAACACGACGTGTTCCCGACCCGGCAGGTCGCGGAGATCGACCATGCCCTCCTCGAGCCACTCGCCGTACGGGTGCTCGGTGGCGAGGGTCGACTTGATCTCCTCGTCGCTGACGATGCGCCCTTCGGCGGTGTTGATCAGGAACATCTTGCCCGGCTGGAGGCGACCCTTGGCGACCACCTTCGCGGGATCGATGTCGATGACCCCCACCTCGGAGGCCATCACGACGAGGTCGTCGTCGGTGACCCAGTACCGGCTCGGCCGCAATCCGTTGCGGTCGAGCACCGCACCGATCACCTCTCCGTCGGTGAACGCGACACTCGCCGGCCCGTCCCACGGCTCCATCAGCGAGGCGTGGAACCGGTAGAAGTCGCGCTGCTCCTTCGGCATGGTCGCGTGGTTCTCCCACGCCTCGGGAATCATCATGAGCATGGCGTGGTGGATGGGATAGCCACCGAGGTGGAGCAGTTCGAGCACCTCGTCGAAGCGTGCGGTGTCCGATGAGCCGGGGGTGCAGATCGGGAATGACCGATCGAGCCCGGGCAGCTGCTCGCTCTCGAGCATCGCTTCGCGCGCACGCATCCAGTTCTCGTTGCCCTGCACCGTGTTGATCTCACCGTTGTGGGCGACGAACCGAGAGGGATGGGCGAGCGACCACGCAGGGAACGTGTTGGTCGAGAAACGCGAGTGCACGATCAGCAGCGCCGACTCGATGCGGGGGTCGAGGAGATCGGGGAAGAACGCGCTCAGCTGCGGGGTGGTGAGCATCCCCTTGTACACGATCGTGCGCGAGGACAGCGACGAGAAGTAGGTCTCGAGTTCACCTGCCAACTCGCGACGCGCCCGCTTGCGAGCGACGAACGCCTTGCGGTCGAGGTCGATACCGCTGGCCCCACCGGGATCGCTGACGAACAGTTGGCGGAAGCGGGGCATCGCCGCGCGGGCGGTGTTGCCGAGACATGACGGCTCGACCGGAAGGTCGCGCCACCCGAGGACAGACAGCCCGGCGTCAGCCATCGACGTCTCGACAGCGCTGATCGCCTTCTCGAACGCAACGTCGTCGGTCGGCAGGAACGCGATACCGGTCGCGTAACTCCCTGCCGCTGGCAGATCGAACGGCACGACGGCCCGGTACAGGGCGTCGGGAACCTGGATGAGGATGCCGGCGCCGTCACCGGTGTCCGACTCGGCGCCGGTCGCGCCACGATGTTCGAGGTTCGTCAGTGCGGTGAGGCCGGTGCGCACGAGTGCGTTCGAACGCACGCCGCGCAGGTTCGCCACGAACGAGACGCCACAGGAGTCGTGTTCATGCCGGGGGTCGTACAGGCCGATCTTGCCCGGAGGCGTGCGCCGATTCTGCATGGGGGTCACATCCATCAGTGTCGATTCGGGAACGAACCTCGCCGAGTTCGCTTCGACTCCGTCGTCGTCGCCAACCTTGCGAGAGTCGCTCGAGACAGCACTGGCCCAAGCGGAGCCCAATCATACGTGGCGCGATCGGCGAACCGGAAGCTCGTTCGCTCGTGAACAGGTGAGCGAGAATGCATTCATGACGCATGATCAGACCGCCACCAGCGCCGACGGAACCTCCATTGCATGGTCTCGGTCCGGAATCGGGCAGCGCGCCGGACCGGCCGTCGTGCTCGTGCACGGGATCACCGAATCTGCCGCGTCGTTCGACCCTGTCGTCGCTCGGCTCGTCGACCACCACGACGTCATCACGCTCGACCTGCGCGGCCACGGTGAGTCCGGTGAGGCGGCCCACTACGACCTCGCCTCGATGGCAGGCGACGTCGTCGCCGTCGTCGCCGAGGCCGGGTTGACCGACGGTGTCGGTGCGCCGGGCGTCCACCTCGTCGGACACTCACTCGGCGGCGCAGTCGTCTCGGCGGTCGGGGCGGTGTTGCCCGTCGCCAGCGTCGTCGACATCGACCAGTCGCTGCAACTGGGCGCGTTCAAGAGCGACCTGGTGGCCGCCGAACCGATGCTTCGCGATCCCGAGCAGTACCGGTTCGTGGTCGGAGCGATGTTCGAGGCGATGAGTGGCCCGATGCTGTCCGGCGACGAACGCGGCCGGATCGGGGCGCTACGACGCTCCGATCACGACGTGATCCTCGGCGTCTGGGACCTGTTGCTCACGTCGCCCGAAGAGGAGATCGAAGCCACCGTCGACGCTGCGCTCGCGGGCTACCTCGACCACCCGACGCCCTACCTCGCGCTCTTCGGGCTCGATCCTGGCGATGGCTACGCGGCGTGGTTGGCCGGGCGCATACCTGGGAGCGTGGTCGAGCTCTGGCCCGACCACGGCCACTACCCGCACCTCGTCGACCCCGACCGATTCGTCGAACGGCTTCATGACTTCTGGGGTGACTGAACCGCGTCCAGCCGTGTTCGACCTCAGTCGGCGTACACGGGCGGACGGTTTCCCATTCCGGCCATGACAGCCTCGATCTGGTTCGGTGTGCCGATCTGGGCGCCGATCGTCGAGCGTTCGGCGGCGAACTGCTCGGCCGCACCTTCGTCAAGGATCCGATTGAACAGCTGCTTCGAACCCCGCACGGCGCCGGGGCTGAGCCCGGCGATCTCGTGTGCGAGGGCCAGCGCGTCGTCGTATGGCGTCTCGCTCAGACGAGTGGCGAGGCCGAGTTCGGCGGCCTCGGCGCCGGAGAAGATGCGCGCCGTGAAGGTGAGTTCCTTCGCCACGTCGGGCCGCACGAGCTTGCTCAGCACGAACGTCCCGGTCATGTCAGGGACCAGACCCCAGTAGACCTCACGAACCGACATCTTGGTGGCCGGATGAACGATGCGAATGTCCGCACCGAGCACGATCTGCAACCCGCCGCCGAGGGCGTGCCCGTGCACGGCGGCGATCACCGGCACGGGCAGTTCCTGCCAGACCCAGCAGACCTGCTGGCCGAGATGCGTGATCCGGCCGGCCTTCATCGCTCCAGGCCCCGCCGCCTCAGCCTGCGATTCGGAATCGGCGCCGGCGGCCACGCTCTGCGCGTTCATCTCACCGCCGGCCATCGCCTGGAACGACGAGAAGTCGAGTCCGGCGCAGAACGACGGCCCGTCACCCGACAGCACCACGGCGCGTACACCCGTTTCCGTCTTGAGGTTCTCACCCGCCTCGGCGATCGCCTGGAACATCGCGTTGTCCAGCGCATTGCGCTTGTCGGCACGATTGAAGCGCACGTCAGCGACACCGTCGGAGATGGAAATCAACACTCGATCAGACATGAGCGCAGTCTCGCATCCGGTCCACGGAGGCGACGAACGGGGACCTTCGCCGGTGTCGACCCTGGCCGCGTCGACCCTGGTGGGACGACCCTGGCCCGACGACCCTGGCCGGTAGGGTGCGACAGGACATGCAGTTGCACGCCGACGAGTGGATCGCCGACGGATGATCGGTCTGGTGGCGCTGCACGCCGTGTTCGGGACGATCGGCTTGGCCTGCGGCGACCGCCTCGGCAGGCGCTGCCTGCTCCTGGGAGCGATCGCGCCGGCAGCCACCTTCGTCTGGTTGATCGTCCAGCTGGGTGAGGTGTTCGACGGCATTGCCGTGGTGCAGTCGGTGGAGTGGGTCCCGGCCCTCGGGTTGAACGTGGACATGCGGCTCGATGGCTTCGCCGCACTCATGGTCGCGCTCGTCGCCGGGATCGGCGTCCTCGTCTACGGCTATGCCGCCGTCTACTTCCCGACGGGGCGGGTCGACCTCGGGCGGCTCGCCGCGCTGCTGACCTTCTTCGCCGGCTCGATGGTCGGCCTCGTGCTGTCCGACAACTTGATCGTTCTCTACGGCTTCTGGGAGCTCACTGCGGTCACGTCGTTCCTCCTCATCGGCAACGCCCACACCGACGGCCGGGCGCGCGCGGCCGCGCTCCAGGCACTGCTGGTCACGAGTGCCGGTGCCCTGGCGATGCTCGTGGGCTTCGTGGTGCTCGGTCAGGCCGCTGGGACCTACCGCATCAGCGAGCTCCTGAGCGATCCGCCATCGGGGACCGCCGTCGAGATCGCTCTCGGACTCATCCTGGTCGGTGCGTTCACGAAGTCCGCGCAGTACCCCACGTTCCGCTGGCTGCCTGGCGCAATGGTCGCTCCCACGCCGGTCAGCGCCTACCTGCACTCCGCGACGATGGTCAACGCGGGCGTGTACCTGATCGCCCGACTCTCGCCTGCATTCGCTGATGTTGCCTGGTGGCGGCCGGTCGTGGTGTCCGTCGGGCTCTACACGATGCTCGACGCCGGGATGAGGGCGATGCGCCAGACCGACCTGAAGCTCCTGCTCGCGATGAGCACCGTCAGCCAACTGGGTCTCATGGTGGCAGTGTTCGGGCTCGGAACGGAGATCTCCGTGACCGCAGGGTGCGAGCTGCTCCTCGCCCATGCCCTGGCCAAGGCAGCGGCGTTCATGGTCGTCGGCATCCTCGACCACCAGCACGGCACGCGCGACATTCGGCTTCTCCCTCGGCCGACGAGCGGATGGGGGCTCACGACCGCGGTCACGTTCGTGACCGCCGCGTCGATGGCCGGCATCCCCCTGGTCCTCGGATTCATCGCGAAGGAAGAGGTGCTCGAGGCGTTCGACGAGGCACCCGGGTGGGCGGCACCGGTCGCCCTCGTTGCGGTCGTGGTCGGATCTGCCTTCAGCGTCGCCTACAGCATCCGCTTCGCGATGGGCGCTGTCGGCCGCATGAATGGCCGGGGCAGCGCGTTCACCGCCGATCTCTCCCACGGTCCGCCGCCCACGCTGTTCGTCGCGCCCGCGGTGGTGCTCTCCATGATCACCGTCGTCACCGGCGTCGTCCCCGGAGTGCTCGACACGCTGATCGACGCCGCAGCGAGCTCACTCGACCCGGCCGTCCGCGACGTCCATCTCGAGATCTGGCACGGGGTCAACCAGCCGCTCGTGTGGTCGGTGACGGCGATCGCTGCCGGCGCCGTGATGTACCTCCGGCGCGAACGCGTCGACGTGTGGCTCGTGCGACTGCAGCCGAGCCCCGTCTCGTCGAGCACCACCTACCGATCGTCCCTCCGGGGCCTCAACAGCGCTGCCAACAGGGTCACGGGCGTCGTCCAGTCCGGCTCGCTCCCGATCTACCTGGGCGTGATCCTGCTCACGGCCGCTCTCGTGCCAGGCCTGCTGCTCGTCTCCGGCGAGTGGTGGCCGGACTCGGTCGAGGTGGTCGGCACGCCGGTCCACGCGGTGATCGCCGCCGTGATCCTCGGCGGGGCACTGGCGGCGGCAGCCGTCCGTCGCCGCTTCACCGCCGCCCTGTTCCTCGGCGTGGTCGGCTACGCCATGGCCGGCCTGTTCGTGATCCAGGGAGCGCCCGACCTCGCGCTCACCCAGGTCGCCATCGAATCGCTGACGACCGTTCTCTTCGTGCTCGTCCTGCGACGGCTCCCCGACCGATTCGAGTCGGTCACGCCGCTGTGGCGTCGCGGCCTGCGCGTGGCGCTCGCCGGTGCCGTGGGGGTGACCGTGTTCGGCCTCGCAATGTCGGCAGGTTCCGAGCGGCCCACGACCCCCGCGTCGGACACGATGGTCGAGCGCTCGTACCCCGACGGCAACGGTCGCAACGTGGTGAACGTGATCCTCGTCGATTTCCGTGGGTACGACACGCTCGGCGAGATCACCGTCCTCACCGCGGTGGCGATCGGGACGGTCGCACTCGCTCGCGCCGGTCGGCGGCCGTCGACCACGGGTGCTCCAGCAGCGTCGGACAGCGGCGGCTACGGCACCGCGCCCCCGCCGTTGCAGGTGAGCCGGCTCGTGACGCTCGAGGTGTCGACCAGGGTCGTGTTCGTCATCGTGATGGTCGGTTCGCTGTACCTGTTGTTCGCGGGCCACAACCAACCCGGCGGCGGCTTCGTCGGTGGGATCGTGGCCGGTGCCGCGGTCGCGCTCCTCTACATCAACGGCGGGATCACCGAGGTGCGCCGTCTCTCCCGGGGCCAGCCCTGGCTCGTACTGGGCGCGGGCCTGCTGATCGCCACGGTGACGGCGGTCGTCCCGTTGCTGTTCGGCGGATCACTGCTCGAAGGGGCCGCCTACACCCTCGACCCCCCGCTGCTCGGGGAGATCAAGCTCACATCGGCCCAAGCCTTCGACGCCGGCGTCTACCTGGTGGTCGTCGGACTCGTGCTCATGATGTTCGAGTCCTTCGGCGACGACCCCCCGCTGAGCGATGCCGCTCCCGACCGCGACCCGGCCCACCTCGAGTCGAGCCGTTCGGAAACGAGGGTGTCGTGAGCGTCACGATGGCCGCGCTCGCGGCCGCCCTCTTCGCGATCGGCACCTATCTGCTCCTGCAGCGCAAGCTGTCACGAATCATCGTCGGGCTCGCACTGCTCAGCCACGGGGCCAACGTGCTGTTCGTCAACGCCGGGCGGCGCGGCATCCCGCCGTTGATCGGCTCCGGCGACCCGGCCGACTTCGCGGACCCGATGCCCCAGGCCCTCGTGCTGACCGCCATCGTGATCAGCTTCGGCACGACTGCGCTGCTCCTCGCGCTGGCCTACCGGAGTTGGCTGCTCACGAACGACGATGAGGTCGCCGACGACGTCGAGGACCGCATGGTCGGGGCGCGCGGCCACGGCGACGACGTCGAGGTCACCGACGAGACCATGCTGATCGACGAGGCCGAAGCCCGCGAGCAGGAATCCGCCGCGGCAACGACGACCGTGGCACCGACGACCGCAGCAACGACGACCGTGGCGAACCCGACGGGGGAATGGTCGACATGAGGGTGCTGCTCCCGCTCCCCGTCGTGCTCCCGCTGATCGGTGCCGCCCTCTCGATCCTGACCGGCCGGTCGCGGGTCATCCAGCGTGCGATCAGCCTGTCGGTGCTCACCGCTGTCGTCGGTGTGGCCGTGGCGATCCTCATCGCAGTCGACGACGACGGCGTGGTGTCGACCCAGTCCGGCGACTGGTACGCGCCTGTCGGCATCTCGCTCGTTGCCGATCGATTCTCGGCCATTCTGCTGGTGACCGCCGCGTTCGTGCTGCTCGCGGTCGTCGTGTACGCGATCGGGCAACCGGGCGCCGAACGCAATCACGTCGGGTTCCAGTCGGTGTACCTCATCCTGGCGGCAGGGGTGGGTGCGGCCTTCCTGACCGGTGACATGTTCAACCTGTTCGTCGCCATCGAGATGATGCTGACGGCGAGCTATGTGTTGATCACCCTCGGCGGTCGACTCGATCAGGTGCGTTCAGGGATGACCTACGTGGTCATCAGCCTGGCCGCCTCCGTGCTGTTCCTCGTCGCCCTCGCCCTCACCTACGCCGCCACGGGAACCGTCAACATGGCGGACTTGTCGCTGAAGATCGCCGAGCTACCGGCCGGCCTGCAATCCGGTCTCGCAGGTCTGTTCCTCGTCGTGTTCGGGATCAAGGCGGGGATCTTCCCACTGTTCTTCTGGCTCCCGGACAGCTACCCGACCGCCCCTTCGCCCGTCACGGCGATCTTCGCGGCCCTGCTCACGAAGGTCGGCGTGTACGCGATCATCCGGACCCAGACCCTGCTCTTCCCCGATGTCCTGCCCACCTGGCTCGTGATGGTCGTGGCCGGGAACACGATGGCTGTGGGCGTGCTCGGTGCCATCGCACAGGACGACGTGAAGCGGATCCTGTCGTTCCTGATCATCAGCAGCATCGGATTCATGATCATGGGCATGGGGCTGTTCACCGTGGCGGGCATCGCTGCCGCGGTCTTCTACATGGTCCACCAGATCGTGCTGAAGACCGGCCTGTTCCTCGCTGGAGGATTGATCGAACACGCCGGTGGCTCCAGTCGTCTGTCCCGACTCGGCGGAATGGTGCGCACTGCGCCCGTCGTGGCGGTGCTGTTCTTCGTGGCCGCCTTGTCGTTGGCCGGGATACCGCCGATGCTCGGATTCGCCGCCAAGTTCTCGTTGATCGACTCCACGGCGGCGTCGCACCAGTGGTGGATCCTTGGCGTCGCGATCGCGGTGAGCTTCCTCACGTTGTTCAGCGTCGCCAAGATCTGGATCGGTGTGTTCTGGGCAGCGTCGGACGACGAACAGGCACGTCCTGACGCCGCCGTCGCCTTGGCTGCCCGCAGTGCCCCACGGATGATGCTGGCTCCCACCGCCGTCGTGGTCGCGGCGACCGTCGTGCTCGGCCTGATGGCCGGACCCGTGTACGACTACTGCTTCCGCGCCGCCGCCGACCTGATCGACCCGACGCACTACGTGTCGGTCATGCTCGGAGGTGAGCGCTGATGGTGCGCGCGATCTACGCCGTCGCGATCGTCGCCATCTGGGTGTTGGCGTGGGGGTCGCTGACCGTGGCCAATGTCGTGAGTGGCCTGCTCGTCGCCGGTGTTCTGATGGTGGTGACGCCCGGCGGTATCGGTGGCGGCCGGCGGGCGCCCATTCGACCCGTGGCCGTCGGTCGGTTTCTCGGCTACGCCGTGGCGGAGATGGTCCGCTCGAACGTCTCCCTCGCCCGTGACGCGCTGCGGCCCGAGTTGGATCTCCATCCGGGAGTGATGGCCGTGCCGCTGCCGCGATGCTCCGACGGGTTGCTCACCGTGATCACCAACGTGCTGGCGATGACGCCGGGGAGCAACCCCGTGCACGTCGAACCGGACCCGACCGTGCTCTACGTCCACGTGCTGCACATGCATGACGTCGAGGCGTCGCGAGCCGGTGTGCTGCACCTCGCCGACCTCGCGTTTCGAGCATTCAGCCCCAACCCGGACGCCGTCCGCCGGATGATGCAGGCGGGCTCGTGATCGAGGCGACGTTCGTCCTGCTCATGCTCGCGTTCGTGGGGTTCGCATACCGACTGGTGCGTGGCCCGTCGTTGGCCGACCGCGTGATCGCGATCGACGGAATGCTGGTCGTCGGTGTGAGCACGGTCGTCGTGCACGCCGTCGACGTGCAGCGCGGCGCGTTCCTGCAGGTCGCCGTGCTCTTCACCCTCGTGGGCTTCATCGGCACCGCCGTCGTCGCCCGCTTCATCGAGGGACGCGGCGAATGATCGGCGAGTTCATCATGCTGCTCGGAGCGTCGCTCACGTTGCTCGCAGCGGTCGGCGTCGTGAGGTTCCCCGACGCGCTCACGCGCATGCATGCGCTGACGAAGGCATCGACCGTGGGCTTCGGGCTGGTTGCGATCGGTGCCGCCTTCGTACTCCCCACAGCCAACGACGTGACCTCCGTGCTCCTCGCATTCGTCTTGCAGTTGCTCATGCTCCCCGTTGCGGCGACGCTCATCGCGAACTCGACGTACTGGTCCAAGCGGACACCCACGGAACTGAGCGCCGACGACGAGCTCGAAGCGTCCGAGGCCACCGCCGGCCCGCCGGCGTCCGATTCGGAGCCGGCCCCCGACTGACACGCCGGCCGAACGCGGACACGTTCGCCGTCGGACACGTCGCGAGACGTCGAGCAGGGACGGTCAAAAATCTGTCAAGGTCCGCGGCCGGCGGGCCGATGACAGACCATGTCCGTCGAGTCGTCAGCGTCGAGCCCGCCCGCTCCCGGCGCGCCTCCCACAGCGGCGTCACCGCCGCCGCCTCCCCCTCCGCCACCGCCGCCTCCTCCTCCGCCATCTTCTCCTGCCTCGCCCTCGTCGATGGTGCCGACCTTGCCCGTTGCGCCGCTCGCTCCCGTGCTGCCGACTCCGACGCTGCCGGTTGCCGGTACACCAGCGCCCACCGCCGCGCCGGTGAGTGCGGCGCCGGACATCCCGGTGGCGCACATCCCGGCGGCGTCGCCGACCAAGACGACGAACTGGAAGCCGATCCAACGATCGAAGGCGCGAAAGGCACTGAACGGTGCGATCGGGATCGCCGCGTGCGCCGCGATCGTCGGCGGAGCGTGGTTCGCGTACCAGTCGCTCGCACCGTCCGAGGACACCACGACGCCGACCACGTTGCTGATCGACAATCCCGACACCTTCGTCGGCCAGGCCAACGCCGTCGTCAACGAGATCAACGAGCAAGCTCCCGATCAGGAGCTGCTCGACCTCGCCGGTGTCGAGTCCCCGACGACCACCACCCCGTAGCCCGTCATTTCACGTTTGTGTCAAGAAATCTGAGGACCGGGTCACCAACTTCTCGTCACAAACGTCGATCGTCGCCGGGATTGCGGGCTCGGACGGATCAGCTGAACGGTTCGGAGCGACGGCGAACGAGGTCGCGGTCGATCTCGGCGACGGATCGGCAGCCGGTGAGCGCCATCGTGCGCTCGAAGCCATCGCGGAAGAACTCGAGCACGTGGTCGACGCCACGTTCGCCGGCTGCGCCGAGGGCGTAGAGGTACGGACGGCCGACCGACACGGCGTCGGCACCGAGAGCGATCGCCTTGACGATGTCGCTCCCCCGCCGGATGCCACCGTCACAGATGATGGTGGCCTGCTCGGCGATCTCCTGCCTGACGGGCTCGACGAGCTCGATCGGAGAGGGTGCGTCGTCGAGCTGGCGTCCTCCATGGTTCGAGAGGCCGATCCCCTGCACACCCATCGCCACCGCTTGCTTCGCGTCGGCGACGGTCTGGATCCCCTTCAGCACGATCGGGCCGTCCCAGAAGGTCCGCAGCCAGTCGATGTCGTGCCACGACAGCGCCTGGTCGAACTGGCTCCCGACATGGGTGGCGAGCGAGATCGGATTCTTGCCGTCCTCCTGGTCGCCGTGACCGACGACGTTGGCGAACATGATCGGATCGTTGCGCAGGAAGTCCCACGTCCAACCCGGATGGATCGCCCCGTCGACGAGTGTGTCGAGGCCGATCTTCGGTGGGAGGGAGAAGCCACGGCGCACGTCGCGTTCACGGCGACCGAGCACTGCGGTGTCGACCGTCAGCCACAACGTCGTGTAGCCGGACGCCTTCGCCCGGCCGACCAGCTCCTCGACGAGGCCGCGATCGCGCCACGTGTACACCTGGAACCATTTCTCACCGTCGCTGACCCCGGCGACCTCCTCGATCGACCGGGTCCCCATCGTCGACAGCGAGTACGGAATCCCAGCGCGCGCCGCCGCTCGTGCGACAGCGAGTTCGCCCTGCGAATCGGCGATCCGGGAGTAGCCGGTCGGTGCAAGGATGAGCGGCATGCTGGCCGGCCGGCCGAAGAGCGTCGTCGACGCGTCGAGCGAGCTGACGTCACGGAGGACGCGCGGCTTGAACTCGATCTGCGAGAAGGCCGACACGTTGCGTCCAGCGGTGCGTTCGTCCTCGGCGGCACCGTCGATGTAGTCGAACACGCCGGCCGGCAGGCGTCGCTTGGCGATCTTGCGGCATTCCTCGATCGACACCATCTTGCGCAGTCGCCACTCGACGGGATCGAGGCTGAACCGACGGAACCGCACCGTCGATCGAAAGGTGTTGATCATGCCCACGACACCCGAATCTACTGCCACCCCCTCCACACATTCCCGAAACTGCCCGTGAGCGTTGCGTACAGCGCATTGCGTACAGCGCAACATCGCCGGGCAATTTGCAGACTCTCAGTCGACGATTCGGAGGCCGCTGGGGGTCATCGAGGGTTCGGCCTGCGGGAGTTCGACGACGAATTCGGTGCGGTGGGCCGGGAAGATGTGCTCGCTGACGAGGACCGGCTCGCCGGTCCGGTCGGTCGTGACGCGCTGGCAGCACAGCACCGGCGATCCGACAGGGACGCCGAGGAGTCGAGCGTCGGCGGGTCCGACCAGGTCGGCGCCGATGGTCTGTGTGGCGCCCCGAAGTTCGATGTCGAGCAGTTCGTAGAACGGCCGGCGCTCCACGTCCTGACGGGAGAGATTGCCGCCCAGCGTGGCCGGGCACCACACCGTGACGACGGCGAACGGTTCGCCGTCGGCGAGGTTCACTCGCTTGACACGCAGCACCTGGTCCACACCGAGCAACTTGCGCACGCGCTCGGGCGGCGCCTCGAAGGCGAACTCCTCGACCTTGCGCTCGGACAGTTTGCCGACGCCTTCGATCTGGGACTCGATCGTGCCGAGCGACTGCAAGCTCTGGCGCACGGGCTCGCCGGCGACGAACCAACCGAAGCCCTGCCGAGCGGCGATCAGGCCGTCTTCTCGCACCAGTTCGAGCGCTCTGCGGATGGTGACGCGCGAGGCGCCGAATTCGACCGACATCTCGGCTTCGGACGGGAGGAGGGATCCCGCTGGCGACGACGACGCGCGCGTCCGGAGTTCGTCGGCGATCTCCTGGTAGCGAATCCGTCTCATCGCAGGTCCATGTCGTTGCCGGTAATCACAACTTGTATTATAGTTGTCTACATGAGCGACGCCCAGCATGCCACCGCCAACACGCCCATCGAACTCGTGCAGAGCGTGTACGCCAGCCTCCCCCAGCGAGTCGCCCTCGGACGCGAACGGCTCGGCCGTCCGCTCACGCTGACCGAAAAGATCCTGATCAACCACCTCGTCGATCCGGAGAACGAAGAGATCGAACGAGGCGTCAGCTACAACGACTTCAACCCCGACCGCGTCGCCATGCAGGACGCCACCGCGCAGATGGCGCTCCTCCAGTTCATGACCGCCGGGCTGCCCGAGGCCGCCGTACCGTCGACGGTGCACTGCGACCACCTCATCCAGGCCAAGGTCGGCGCGGTCATCGACCTCGGCGTCGCCGTCGACACGAACAAGGAGGTGTACGACTTCCTCCGCTCGGTGTCGGCCAAGTACGGAATCGGCTTCTGGGGGCCGGGGTCAGGGATCATCCATCAGGTCGTCCTCGAGAACTACGCCTTCCCCGGCGGCATGATGATCGGCACCGACAGCCACACCCCGAACGCCGGCGGCCTCGGCATGATCGCCATCGGTGTCGGCGGCGCCGACGCCGTCGACGTGATGACCGGGTTCCCGTTCAACGTGCGCTGGCCCAAGGTCATCGGCGTCAAGCTCACCGGCAGCATCAGCGGCTGGTCGAGCCCGAAAGACGTCATCCTCGAGGTCGCCCGTGTCCTCACCGTCGAGGGCGGGACCGGTGCGATCGTCGAGTACTTCGGCCCCGGCGCCGACTCGATCTCGGCCACCGGCAAGGCCACGATCTGCAACATGGGCGCCGAGATCGGTGCCACCACGTCGCACTTCCCCTACGACCAGAACATGGCGATGTATCTCAAGTCGACCGGTCGCGAGGCGATCGCCGATGCCGCGGACAAGGTCGCCGCCGACCTGCGGGCCGATGACGGTGCGTTCTACGACCAGCTGATCGAGATCGATCTCGATCAGCTCAAGCCGCTCATCAACGGCCCCCACTCCCCCGACCGCGCCCACAAGGTCGGCGCGGCCGGTGTCGGCGCCGCGGCGAGGGAGAACGACTGGCCGCTCGAACCGTCGGCCTGCCTCATCGGTTCGTGCACGAACTCGTCGTACGAGGACATCACCCGGGTGGCGTCCATCGCCCGCCAGGCCGCCGCTCGTGGGCTCACCGCCAAGTGCGAATTGCTGATAACCCCGGGCTCCGAGCAGGTGCGGGCGACGATCGAACGCGACGGCCTGCTGGCCGACCTCGAAGCGATCGGCGCAACCGTGCTGGCCAATGCGTGCGGCCCGTGCATCGGTCAGTGGTCGCGTCCAGAATCGATCACCGGGAAGCCGAACACGATCGTCAACTCGTTCAACCGCAACTTCCCGAAGCGCAACGACGGTTCGGCCAACACGCTGAGCTTCGTCACGTCGCCCGACACGGTGCTTGCGATCGCACTGGCGGGGCGGCTCGACTTCGACCCGACCACCGACACCATCACCGCTCCCGATGGCTCCGAGGTCACGCTCGACGCGCCCATCGGTGAGGTGCTGCCCGACGCCGGGTTCAATCCGGGCGAGAACACGTTCACGGCGCCCCCGGCCGACGGCTCGGCCATCGAAGTCGAGGTGTCGCCGACGAGCGACCGTCTCCAACTGCTCGAGGCCTTCACGCCGTGGGACGGCAACGACTACGTCGGGCTGCCCGTGCTGATGAAGGCGCAGGGCAAGTGTACGACCGACCACATCTCCGCCGCGGGGCCGTGGCTCAAGTACCGCGGCCACCTCGAGAACATCTCGGGCAACCTGTTCGCCGGTGCGGTCAACGCCTACACCGGCGAGGCCGGAACCGGCAAGGACGTCACCGACGGCGAGACCCGGCCGTACCCCGACATCGCCAAGCGATACCACGAAGCCGGGATCAAGTGGGTGGCGATCGGCGACCGCAACTACGGCGAGGGCTCGTCACGCGAGCACGCCGCGATGGAACCCCGATTCCGCGGCGGCCTCGTCATCCTCACCCGGTCGTTCGCCCGCATCCACGAGACGAACGCCAAGAAGCAGGGACTCCTGCCGCTCACGTTCGCCGAGCCGGCCACATACGACCTGATCGGCGAGGACGACCGGATCAACGTGCTGAACCTGCCGCCGGTTCCCGGCGAGAACGTGCAGTGCCAGATCGTGAAGCCGGATGGCTCGACGATCGACTTCGAAGCCGTGCATACGTTCAGCCCCGAGCAGGTCGAGTGGTTCAAGGCCGGTTCCGCCTTGAACATCGTGCGCCAGAAGGTCGCCGCCGCCGAGGCCTGATCGATCGCGCAGCGGCCGCGACCCGTCGCGACGCTGGCTGACCTACGGTCACGGTGATGCCCGAGCAGACCCAACCGCGCCGTGGAACGGTTCTCGTCGCAGGATCCACGGGGTACGTCGGTGGGCGACTCGTGCCCGAGCTCCTCGACGCTGGCTACGCGGTGCGGGTGTTGACGCGCTCGGCGAAACGAGCGACCAAGTACGACTGGTCCGACGACGTCGAGGTGATCACGGGCGATGTGCTCGAGCCGGAAACACTGACCGGCGCGCTCACCGGGTGTTCGGCGGCGTACTACCTGGTGCACTCGATGGGCTCAGGCGACACATTCGCCGAAACCGATGCGCGAGCGGCGGCGAACTTCCGGGATGCCGCCGATGCCGCAGGTCTCGGACGCATCGTGTATCTCGGTGGAATGGGCACGGGTGCCGACCTGTCCGCCCACCTGGAGAGCCGGCACCTCGTCGGCGAGATCCTCGCGTCGGGTTCCACGCCGACGACCGAACTCCGCGCTGCGGTGATCATCGGGTCGGGCTCCCTGTCGTTCGAGATGCTGCGCTACCTGACCGAGGTACTGCCGGTGATGGTCACGCCACGATGGGTCGACACGAAGTGCCAACCGATCGCGATCCGCGACGTCCTGCACTACCTCGTCCACGTGCTCGACGACGACCAGTCGGTCGATCGGGTCCTCGAGATCGGTGGCCCGGACGTGCTGTCCTACGCCGACATGATGCAGACGTATGCGGCTGCGGCAGGTCTGCGGCGGCGGGTCATCATCCCGGTACCCGTGCTCTCGCCGAGCCTGTCGTCCCGTTGGGTCGGTCTCGTCACCCCACTGCCGGCATCGATCGCCCGCCCGCTGATCGACTCGTTGCGGCACGAGGTCGTGATGGCCAATCACGACATCGACGAACTCGTGCCGCATGACCCGATCGACTTCCGCACGGCTGTCGAGATGGCCGTTCGCCGGACGAGCACGGAGCTGGTGGTCACGAGATGGTCCGACTCCGGCTACACGCCCGCTGACACCATCCCCGGCGACCCGGACTGGGCCGGTGGAGCGACGCTCGCCGATCACCAGACGGTCGAGACCACGGCGTCTCGCGCTGCGCTCTACGAGGCGTTCGCCCGGATCGGCGGTGCCAACGGCTACTACGTCGTCGACTGGGCGTGGCGCCTGCGAGGGCTGATGGATCGGGCGATCGGCGGGCCGGGCCTCCGGCGCGGCCGTCGCCATCCCGTCGACCTGCGCCCAGGGGAGTCACTGGATTTCTGGCGGGTGCGGACCGTCGAGGTCGGCGTCGAACTCGGCCTCGAGGCCGAGATGAGAGTTCCGGGGCGGGCCTGGTTGTCGTGGCGCATCGACGACGGCGACGAGCCGGGCACGCTCACCTTGCGCCAAACCGCGTGGTTCGCTCCTCGGGGACTGTGGGGGCGGGCCTACTGGTACGCCATGTTGCCGTTCCATGCGGTGATCTTCGCCGGGATGGCACGGTCGATCGCCCGACACGCCGAAGCGGCGGTGCCCGGCGGAACCGCGCAGAACGTGCTCGCTTGACGCGCCCACGGTCCATCGCTAATGTACAACCAGATGGTTGTATATCTTGCTGACGCTGCTGTGACCGACCGAATCTTCCACGCGCTCGCCGATTCGACGCGCCGCGACATCATCGCCCGCGTTCTGGTCGGCGGGCACTCGGTCACCGAACTGGCGGCGAACTACACGATGAGCTTCGCGGCGGTGCAGAAGCACGTCGCAGTCCTCCACGACGCGGGCCTCGTCGCGAAGGAACGGCGTGGACGCGAGCAACTCGTCACGGTCCGCATCGAATCGGTCACCGAGGCAGCGGTGATCCTCGACGCATGGCAGGAGATCTGGCGCGGCCGGATCTCCCGCATGGACGACCTACTGGCAGGGCACACCTCCGACACCTGATCCGCCGAGTCACGGCAACCGCATCACCACACCACACCACACCACACCACGCCACACCACACCACGCCACACCAAGAATACAGACAGGAACCCACATGCCATTGCTCGACATGACCAAGGACATCGACGCACTCACCATGCGAGTGCGCTGCCACTTCGACGCACCCGTCGACCGTGTCTGGCAGCTCTGGGCCGACCCACGGCAGCTCGAACGCTGGTGGGGCCCACCGACATATCCCGCCACCTTCGACAGCCACGACTTCCGAGCCGGCGGCAGCGTGAAGTACCACATGACCGGTCCCGATGGCGACCAACCGCGCGGTTGGTGGCGAATGATCGCAGTCGACGAGCCCAAGCGCATCGAGCTCGAAGACGGCTTCGCCGATGCCGACGGCAAACCGATCGACGGAGGGCCGACCACCATCATGGTCGCCACCATCGAGGAAGCCGCCGAGGGCGGTACCGACATGGTGATCACGAGCACGTTCCCGTCGATCGAGAACATGCAGGAGATGCTGAACATGGGCATGGAGGAGGGTCTCGCCGAGGCCTTGAGTCAGATCGACATGCTCCTCGCCGAGTAGCCCGCTCGCTAGGTTCCGACGTATGGAACTGCGCGATGCGATCCGGACCAACGGCACCGTTCGAGCGTTCACCGCGGCAACGGTGGACCGGGCGACCGTGCTGTCGCTCCTCGACGATGCCCGCTACGCGCCATCGGGCGGCAATCGCCAGCCGTGGCGGGTGGCAATCGTCGAGGACCGTGTGCTGCGACGATCACTCGCCGATCTCATGCAGCCGGTCTGGGACGAGTACCTCGAGACCGCGGGGTCCGGCTCCGCACCGTTCAACCCGATCGACTACGAGATACCTCCGGGCATCACCGCCGGCAAGCCGAACGCTCTGCTCGAGCAGATCGAGACGATCCCCGTCGTGCTCGCCGTCGCTGCTGATCTTCGCTCGGTCGCCCTGATGGACGGCGAGCTCGGCCGGCCGCCGATCACCGGCGGCGCCTCGATCTACCCGTTCTGCTGGAGCCTGCTGCTCTCGGCTCGCGCGCACGGCCTCGGGGGCGTGATGACGACGTTTCTCAGCCGAGCCGAACCGGCCGCCGCTCCGCTGCTCGGTCTCGCCGACCACGAGGCGCTCGTGGCCACGATCTTCCTCGGCGTTCCCGAGCTCCAACCGACCAAGCTCAAGCGAAACCCCGTCGAATCGTTCACCACCATCGACCGCTTCGACGCGCCTCCGATCTGACACCACACCCCGAGCGATGAGCGAAAGGGCCGATAGCCGGGCCGGTCGCTCATCGCATGGCGGGTGACCTCGAAGGCCATGAGCGAGGTGCCCGACAACGTGGCCGTTCGCTCATCGCATCGTGGGTCAGGGGGCGTCGATGGCGGCGCGGACTTCGGCGACGTAGTCGCCGACGGCGTCCGGGCCGTGCTCCATGAGTCGGCGCACGACGCTCGCCCCCTGGATCACGCCGTCGGCGACCCGGGATGCCTCGTACGCCTGCGGAGCGTCCGACACGCCGACGCCGACGAGCACCGGCACATCGGTGATCGCCTTCAGTCGGCCGGCGAGCGCCGTGGCCGTCGCAGCCAGAGAGTCGCGTTCGCCGGTCACGCCGAGAAGTCCGACCGAGTAGATGAATCCCCGCGACCGCGCCGCGACACGTGGCAGTCGCTCGTCGGGGGCGGTCGGCGCCGCCAGCATGATCGTCTCGATGCCCTCTGCATCGGCTGCCTCGCACCACGGGCCCGACTCCTCGAGCGGTAGGTCCGGCAGGATCGCAGCGCAAATCCCGGCGCGCCGGAGATTGGCGGCGAATCGGGCGGGACCCGGGTGATGGACCAGGTTGTAATAGGTCATCACCGCCAGCGGGATATCGACGTCGAGGTTGGGCACGTCGTCGAGGATCGAGGCCGGGGTCACACCGTGCTCGAGTGCATACTGCGAGGCCTGCTGGATGACCGGGCCGTCCATCACCGGATCGGAGAACGGGATGCCGATCTCGATCGCGTCGGCACCGTTGGCCGCCGCCGCCCTGATCGCGTCCTGCCAGCCCGGATATCCACCCGTGATGTAGGGCACGAGGAGTTTGCGCCCTGCCGCACGCTTGTCCCTGAACTCCGATTCGAGCCGGCCGTACGGTCGATCTGCCGTCACGCCCCGCCGCCCAGGATGTCCATCATCTGGGCCACGTCCTTGTCGCCGCGGCCCGACAGGTTCATCAACACCGTCTGGCCTTGCATAGTCGGTGCTTCTCGTGCGATCCACGCGACAGCGTGGGCGCACTCGAGCGCCGGGATGATGCCTTCGGTCTCGGCCAGGAGTTTGAACCCCTCGATCACTTCGGCGTCGGTCACCGACGGATACTCGGCTCTGCCGATCGAAGCCAGGTAGGAGTGCTCCGGCCCGACGCCGGGATAGTCGAGCCCGGCAGAGATCGACAGCGCTTCTTCCACCTGGCCGACCTCGTCCTGCATCAGGTTGCTGCGCATACCGTGAACGACGCCGGGCACCCCTCGTCCGATCGCCGCCCCTCCCGCCGGCTCGACACCGACGAGACGGGTCGTCGGTTGGTCGACGAAGCCGGTGAAGATTCCCATCGCGTTGGAGCCACCGCCGACACAGGCAACGACCACGTCAGGAAGTGCCCCGGTCAGTTCACGCATCTGTACGTTCGCTTCCTCGCCGATGATCGACTGGAACTGGCGAACCATGTACGGGTACGGGTGCGGTCCCACGACCGAGCCGAGACAGAAGTGGGTGTCGCCCACGTTCGCCACCCAGTGCCGCATCGCCTCGTTCACGGCGTCTTTCAGCGTCCGGCTTCCCGACTCGACCGAGTGGACCGTGGCGCCGAGCAGCTTCATGCGGAACACGTTGAGCTCCTGGCGGGCCACGTCGACCGCCCCCATGAACACGGTGCATTCCAGACCCATCAGCGCCGCAGCTGTCGCGCTCGCCACACCGTGTTGGCCCGCTCCGGTGTCGGCGACCATGCGCTTCTTGCCCATGCGCTTGGCCAGCAGTGCCTGACCGATCACGTTGTTGATCTTGTGCGAACCGGTGTGATTCAGGTCCTCACGTTTCAGGATCAGCCGGATGCCGAGTCGGTCACCCAGGTTGCGGCACTCGGTCAGGATCGAGGGACGGCCGGAATAGTCGCGATGGACGCGGGCCAACTCTCCGCGGAAGTCCGGGTCCGCCCAGGCATCGAGGAACGCTGCTTCCAGTTCCTGACAGGCCGGCACGAGGGTCTCGGGGACGAACCTCCCACCGAACTCGCCGAAGCGGCCGGTGGCGTCGGGCGGCTCGAGCAACGAGTGGGCGGCGAGCCCTTCGTCAACAACGGTCATTCGAAGTCCCAGTCATACGGCATGTCCTCGTCGTCTCCGAGATAGGGGGTGGGGGCAGCAGCCTTGGCGTTCTCGATGAATCGCTTGACAGCGAGCGCGTCCTTGCGGCCGGGCGAACGCTCGACTCCCGTTGCCACGTCGACGCCCCAGGGACGTACTTCGTGGATCGCGGCACCGACGTTCTGAGGGGTCAGCCCGCCGGCCAGAATGAGCTTCATCGCATCGGGTGCGTCGCCGGCGAGCGACCAGTCGAAGACCTTGCCCGACCCGGGTTCGGCCCCGTCGATCATCACCATGTCGGTCCCGTACCGGTCCGCCCGATGCAGGTCGGGGTCGCCGGCGCTGAACACCTTGATGAGCCAGCGGATCTGCTTGGCCACCTCGATGCACTGCTCGGGCGTCTCCTGCCCGTGCAACTGGACCGCCTTGACCCCCGACTTGTGCGCCAAGTCGACCACCCGGTTCGGCAACTCGTTGCGGAAGACCCCGACGGTGAGAATCTCCGGGGGCAGTCGTCGGGTGATATCGAAGGCGACCTGCGGAGCGATCTGGCGTATCGACCCCGACACGAAGTTGAATCCCAACGCGTCGGCTCCCATCGCGACCGACAGCAGTGCGTCGTCTTCGTTGGTGATGCCGCAGATCTTGACGAACATGGAGTGGCTCACCGTACCGGTCGGAGGTGTTCGGGAGCGGATTCGTTCGGCTGCCGGCGCAGGTGCGTATCGTTCGACTCGGCATGGGACGACTCGACGACCTCGACCTCTCGGCTCGGATGTCCGGCGACGAGTACGAGAAGCGGTTGTCGGCCGCTCAGGCGCAGTTCCTCGAACTTCGTCTGCACCTCGGCGGGCAGACCAACGACGGCGAGATCGGCCCTGGCCTGCTCATCGTCGTCGAAGGCGTCGACGCGGCGGGTAAGGGCGGCGCAGTCCGCCGGGTCGTCGAGCCGCTCGATCCGCGCCACTACTCCGTGTACGCCTACTCGAAGCCGACCGAGCGTGAGTTGCGGCACCACTTCCTCTGGCGGTTCTGGAGCAAGATCCCGGGCCTCGGCGGAATGTGCGTGTTCGACCGCAGCTGGTACGGGCGACTGCTCGTCGAACGCGTCGAGGGCTTCGCCACCGAGGAACAGTGGATGCGGGCCTACGACGAGATCGTCGACTTCGAGAAGAGTCTCGTTCGCGAGGGCGTCATCCTCGTCAAGTTCTGGCTGCAGGTCAGCCAGGAGGAGCAGGCCAGACGCTTCGAGGATCGTCGGACCGACCCCCTCAAGCAGTGGAAGCTGAACGACGAGGATTGGCGCAATCGCGAGAAATGGCCGCTGTACGTCGAGGCCATCGAGGACATGTTCGCGAAGACCGACCACGACCTCGCACCCTGGAACCTCGTGTCCGGCGAGAACAAGAAATGGTGTCGGGTGGCGGTACTCGAAGCGCTCAACCAGCGGATCGTCGAAGGTCTCGCCCGCTGGAACGCCTGACCGCGCCGAGGTGCAGGTCAGCCGGTGAGTTCGGCGAGCTTCGCGATTGGATCGGCGCACGTGACGAGGGTCTCTCCGACCAGGATCGCGTCGTAGCCGGCCAGCTTCAGCGACCGGGCATCGTCGCCGTCGCGCACACCGGATTCGGCCACCTTCACCGCTGATTCCGGGATCGCCCCGGCCATTCGAACCGCACGTTCGTGGTCGACTTCGAACGTGATCAGGTCACGTTGGTTCACACCGATCAGGGTCGCTCCGACAGCGAGCGCTCGGCGCAGCTCACCCTCGTCGTGGATCTCCACCAACGCATCCAGGCCGATCGCCAGAGCGCGGGCGTGGAACCTCTCGAGTTCCTGGTCGGTCAATGCCGCTGCGATCAGCAGCACGCAGTCCGCGCCCATCAGACGCGTATCGACGACGTCGAGTTCGCTCACCGTGAAGTCCTTGCGGATCACCGGCAGTGAGCATGCGGCGCGGGCCATCTGCAGGTCGGTGATCGATCCACCGAAGTGTTCGACGTCGGTAAGCACGGACAGGCAGCTCGCGCCGCCTGCTTCGTAGTCGGCTGCCAGTGCGGCGGGGTCGAGGTCGATGTTCAGATCACCCTTGGACGGCGACCGTCGCTTGATCTCGGCGATCACGGCCAGCCCGCGCGCTTCGACCAGTGCCGAGCGAAATCCGCGGGTCGGCGGCAACGATCTCGTGTCGTCGATCAGGCCGTCGAGGTCGCGGTGGTCGTCGGCCGCCCGAGCACGATGGGCTTGGACGATGCGATCGAGGTAGGTGATCGCCATCGAGGGGTCAGAGGTCCTTGCCGCCGGCGACCGACGTGAAGAACAGCTCCGGTCGGCCGGCGAGGAACGGACCGATCGATCCGCCGAGCGCCTTCATCGCGTCGCTGCTGCTGTGGGCATCGAGCGCCGCCTGATCGGTGTACTCCTCGTAGACCCACATCACGTCAGCGTCGGCCTGGTCTTCGAGCAGGGTGTACACCGCCGTGCCGGGCTCCGACGCGACGTGGGTGATCATCGACGCCATGCCGGCGATGACGTCGGCACGCTTGCCGGGCTGTGCGGTGATCTTGGCGATGACGGCGATGTTGCTCATCCGGGCGACGGTAGTCCGGCGGCGCGCCAAGAGCCGAAGCCGTCCTACCCGTCAGAACCCGAGTCGCCCGGACACCGTCGCGAGGAGCTCGTCGATCGGGACCCTGACCTGTTCGGTCGTGTCGCGATCGCGGACCGTGACGGCAGTGTCGTCGAGCGAGTCGAAGTCGACGGTGACGCACAGCGGGGTGCCGATCTCGTCCTGTCGGCGGTACCGCTTGCCGATGTTCTGGGTCTCGTCGTAGTCGACCATGTAGCGGTCGGCGAGCGTCGCCCGGATCTCCTGGGCCAGCGGTGTCAGGGTGTCCTTCTTCGAGAGCGGCAGGACCGCGACCTTGTACGGCGCGAGGCGCGGGTGCAGGCGCAGCACGGTGCGCTTTTCGTCGTTGACGACATCTTCGTCATAGGCGGCGAGGAGGAACGCCGCCATCGTGCGGGTGGCCCCGGCGGCTGGTTCGATCACGTAAGGCACGTACCGCTCGTTGGTCTGCGGGTCGAAGTAGTCGAGGCGCTCGCCCGAGTGCTCGGTGTGCTTCTTGAGGTCGAAGTCGGTGCGCTGTGCGATGCCTTCGAGCTCGTCGAACCCCCACGGGAACTTGAACTCGACGTCGGACGTGCCGGTCGAATAGTGCGACAGCTCGTCGGCGTCGTGCGGCCGTAGCTGGAGCATGTCGGCCGGGATGCCGAGGTCGATGTACCACTGCATGCGGGCCTTGCACCAGTAGTCGTACCACTGCTCGCTCTCGGCCGGAGGAACGAAGAACTCGAGCTCCATCTGTTCGAATTCGCGGGTGCGGAAGATCCAGTTCTGCGGGGTGATCTCGTTGCGGAACGACTTGCCGACCTGGGCGATACCGAACGGCGGCTTCTTGCGCGTGGTCTGCAGCACCTGACCGAAGTTGGTGAACATGCCCTGCGCGGTCTCCGGACGCAGGTACGCGTCGGCCCCTGTCCCCTCGACCGGGCCGGCCTGGGTCTTGAACATCAGGTTGAACTCGCGGGCCTCGGTGAAGCTCTTGACGGCGCCGCAGTTCGGGCAGACGTCGGGGTCGTCGAGCTTGTCGAGGCGCCACCGCTGCTTGCAGTTGGTGCAGTCGACGAGCGGATCGGAGAAGTTGGCGAGATGGCCCGACGCCTGCCACACCTGTGGCGGGCTCAGGATCGCGGCGTCGATGAGCACGACGTCGTCGCGTTGTTGCACCATCGCTCGGACCCACGCCTCCTTCACGTTGCGCAGGAGGAGCGAACCGAGCGGTCCGTAGTCGTAGGTGGAGCGGAAGCCGCCGTAGATCTCCGCCGACTGGTAGACGAAGCCACGGCGCTTGCAGAGGCTGACGATCTGGTCGAGCTCGGTCGCGGGCATAGGGCTGCCAGGCTAACGGTCCTCCCCCATCGCGGGTCGGTGCGATTCGATCACCCGATCGTCATTCGACGTTTGCGACAAGTTCTCGGAGACCCGGTCCTCCGATTTCTTGTCGCAAACGTGTATGGAACGCGTGCTGTGACATGCGCGCTGCTCGCGTCGGGGGTCGCAGGTCGCGGGTCAGTGGGATTCGAACATGGCGACGGTCTTGAGGCGTCGTTCGATGTGGAACTCGAGCGCCCTGGTCGCGAGCGACGACACCTCGTGGGTTGCCGGCGAGGATTCCGCGGCGAGCGCACTCGCCAGGCGGCCGCCCAGGATGTCGCGGAGCACGCGCAACGCCTCGGGACTGATGGCCTGACCCGACCGGCAAGTGCGACACAGCACGCCGCCCTCGTTGAGGTCGAAGGCGACGAGTGCGACGTCGGGTTCGCGTTCACCGCAGCGGATGCACGCATCGAGCGCGGGCCGCATCCCTTCGTTGGCGAGGAGCTTCCAGTAGAACGCGGCAACGTTGAGCGACGATGGTCGCTCGGCGATCGTGCGGAGGACACCGACGAGCATCCGGTAGAGCTGCGGGTTCGGCTCCCGTTCGAGCGACAGCTGGTCGACCGCTTCGAGGACGGCGAGCCCCTGCGAGGCCCGATCGAGAGACGACAGCATCGGCGACAACGGCTCGACCGCCTCCGCCTGGCTCACGATGTCGAGTTCGCGACCGCGATACAGCAGCAACTTCACGTGGCTCATCGGTTCGAGCCGAGCCCCGAACTTCGACTTCGTCTTCCGAACCCCCTTTGCGACGGCACGCACCTTGCCGTTCTCGGCGGTGTGGAACACGATGATGCGGTCCGATTCGCGCAACTTGTAGGTCCGCAGGACGACACCCGTGTCGCGGTAGAGCTCGCTCACTGGTGCACCATATTCCCGCGCTCGTATTCGGGCGAGGACGTCGGAATGGTGCACCCGTGAGACTTCGGCGCCGTGACGTTGATTCGCGCGCTGCGCTCGCTCATTCGTCGAGGCCGCCGAAGCGGCGCTCACGCTGATCGAAGTCGGCGATCGCCGCGACCAGATGGTCCGCTTCGAGTTCGTGCCACGCGATCGGATGGAACACGAGCTCACCGTAGGCCAGCTCCCAGACCAGCGACGGAGGAAGGCGGTTCGGCTCGCCGAGCACGACGATCAGATCCGGCTCGCAATCGGCCGGACCGTAGAGCGCCTCGGTGATCGTCGCCTCGTTCACCGGCTCGTCCGGGGGCAGGCTGCGCATCGCCTCGGCGAAGCGCTCGCGGCCATCGCCGCACGGATCGATCGTCACGTGACAGTCCCCGATCCGGCGTTCCCAGCGTTCGAGGTCGACCGGGTCGACACCCGGCTCGAAGGCACGCAACGTGAGAAACGACGCTCCGGCCCCGTCGGCGACCGCACCGAGCTGGTCGACGCGAGACGACCAGCGATCGAGTCCCAGGTGCTCCCACTCGGCGAGCGTGCCGCCGACGACCATCACATGGCGCAGCAGCTGACGCGTCGACTCACTCACGCGCGAGGTCGACACGAGCGATGCAGCCATCCCTCTCATTCTTCCACGCCACGCCCGATGATCAACGTCTGGCTAGCGTGGAGGTGCTGTGTCCACTTCCACGCGCTCTGCAAGCCAACCGGCGACAACGGCGGCCACATCGACACCTAGCGGCCGGCCATCGGGCGGCTCGCTCCACGTCGCGTGCATCATGGACGGCAATGGCAGATGGGCAGCAAAGCGAGGTCTGCCGCGTACCGATGGGCACACCGAAGGCGAGGAGAACCTCGCGCGATTGGTCCGACTCGCCGTCAAGCGCGACATCGGCTACCTGACGGTCTTCGGATTCTCGACGGAGAACTGGCGCCGACCCCGGCCCGAGGTCCGACACATCATGGGTCTCCACGAAAAGCTGTTCGGACGTGTCGCGGAGCTCAACGAACTCAACGTTCGCATCCAGTGGATCGGCCGCCCATTCGACTCGCGTGAGGCCAAGACACCGCGATACGTGCAGCGAGCGATCCGCAAGGCGATCGCCGACACCGCCAAGAACACGGGAATGGTGCTCACGGTGGCGTTCGACTACGGCGGCCGTTCCGAACTGGTCGCAGCCGTCGAGGCCGCACGGGCGGAGCCAGGTGGTGTCACGGCAGCATCGATCGGCGAGCACCTGTACCTTCCGGAACTCCCCCCGGTCGACGTGCTGGTCCGCACCAGCGGCGAACATCGCGTGTCGAACTTCCTGCTCTGGCAGTCCTCCGGTGCGGCGATCTACTTCACCGAGGCGCCATGGCCCGACTTCGACGAAGCCGAACTCGATGCCGCCCTCGCCCTAATCTGATGTCAGCGCCGAACTCGACCGCCGAAGCGCTGGCGCGCATCACCAGTGCTCTTCCCGGCGCCGAGAACCGCATCGGGCAAGTCGAGATGGCCGAGCGGGTCACCGACGCGATCGGTGCACACCGACACCTGGTGATCCAGGCGGGAACCGGGACCGGCAAGACGCTGGCATATCTCGTGCCCGCGATCGAGTCAGGGTCCACCGTGGTCGTCGCAACCGCGACGAAGGCCTTGCAGGATCAGCTGGCCATGAAGGACCTGCCCTTCCTCGCCGAGCACCTCGGCAAGGACTTCGACTGGGCAGTGCTGAAAGGCCGCAGCAACTACGTGTGCCTACAGCGTCTCCGGGAGATGGCGTCACCGGATCAGGCCCAGCTCGAACTCGACACGATGGCGGCGACGACCCGGGTCGAGATCAAGCGGATCGCAGAGTGGGCCGGCGCGTCGGCGACCGGCGATCAGGCCGAGATGGACTGGACGCCCTCGGACAATGCCTGGCGCGCAGTCAGCGTGGGCAGCGACGAATGCCCCGGCGCGGATCGATGTCCGCTGGGTGACCCGTGCTTCGCCGAACAGGCCCGACGGCGCGCAGCCGCTGCCGATGTGATCGTGGTGAACACGCATCTGTACGGGCTCGACGTCGCGAGCGACGGAGCGATCCTGCCCGACCACGACGTCGTCATCTTCGACGAGGCCCACGTGCTCGAAGACGTCATGAGCGACACCGTCGGCGTCGAGATTGCTCCCGGGCGCTTCACTGCGCTGGCCGGTGTCGTTCGCCGGATCATCGAGGACCCGCAACTCATCGGTTCGATCGCCGAGATCGCCGAGTCGCTGCGAGACGTCGTCGGGCCGATGGTTGGACAGCGGCTGACCACCCCCCTGCCCGATTCGATCCAGGAGGTGCTCACCGATGCCCGCCTACGGCTCGGGGCGACGAACGATCTGCTGCTCAGCATCGCGACCGACGTCGAGGACGCAAAGCAACGCAAGCTGCGCGCCCAGACGCTGACCGGCCGTGCGATCGAGCAGCTCGACATCGCCATCGAAGGCCGGGAGGGGTACGTGGCGTTCGTCTCCGGCTCCCCCGACTCCCCTCGCCTCGAGCTGGCACCGCTCGACGTCGGGCCCACGATGGCCGCAGGCGTCTGGTCGAAGCGCACCGCGATCCTGACGAGCGCCACCATTCCGTCGTCGCTGTCGTCTCGCGTCGGCATTCCCGGGGACACCGTCGACCAGGCGGACGTCGGTAGCCCGTTCGACTACGAGGCCCATTCGATGTTGTATTGCGCCCTGCACCTCCCGAACCCGAACAGCGACGGGTTCCGCGCGGCCGTTCACGACGAGCTGGAAGCGCTGATCACGGCCGCCGGTGGCCGAACGCTGGCACTGTTCACGAGCTGGCGATCGATGGACGAAGCCGCCGAGGCATTGCGCGGTCGCGTGTCGTTCCCGATCCTCACCCAGCGCGATCTGCCCAAGCCGGCGCTGGTCAAGGCGTTCGCCGACAGCGCCGAGACCTGCTTGTTCGCCACTGCGGGACTGTTCCAAGGCATCGATGTGCCCGGACCGACCTTGTCGCTCGTGGTGATCGATCGCATCCCGTTCCCGCGGCCAGATGACCCGTTGCTGTCCGCTCGACGCGATCAGCTCGGTCCGACCGCGTTCGCCGAGATCGACATCCCCCGAGCGTCGATGATGCTGGCACAGGCCTGCGGCCGACTCATTCGCACCGCGGACGACCGCGGTGTGGTGGCCGTGATGGACCCTCGCCTCGGCACCGCCCGCTACCGCTGGGACATCGTGAAGGCCCTCCCCCCGATGAAGCGCACCCGTCACCGCGCTGAGGTCGAGACCTTCCTGAAACAGATCACCGCCGACCCGTCCTGACGTTCACCCGCGATGAGCGGACCCACCGGATACGGGGGCCTGGCTCATCGCAACTCAGGCGAGGGTGCCCACGTTGTTCAGTTCGGCGAAGGCCTGCTCGAGGCGGGTCACGAAGGCTTCCTCGCCGGCGCGCAGCCACACGCGCGGGTCGTACTGCTTCTTGTTCGGCGCGTCCGGCCCCGACGGATTCCCGAGCTGACCCTGCAGGAACTCGTGCTTGTCGGCTTCATACCCTCGCACACCGTCCCAGAACGCCCACTGGAGGTCCGTGTCGATGTTCATCTTGATCACGCCGTAGCTGATCGCCTCGGCGATCTCGGCGGCCGTCGAGCCGGACCCACCATGGAACACGAAGTTCACCGGCTTGGGGTCGGTCGAGAACTTCTCGGCGATGTAGCTCTGAGCGTCGCGCAGGATCGGCGGTGTCAGCTTGACATTGCCTGGCTTGTACACCCCGTGGACGTTGCCGAAAGCGGCGGCGATGGTGAAGTTCGGTCCGATCTCCGACAGCCGCTCGTAGGCGTACGCCACCTCCTCGGGCTTCGAGTACAGATCCTCGGGGTTCGCATCGGAGTTGTCGACCCCGTCCTCCTCGCCCCCGGTGATGCCGAGCTCGATCTCGAGCGTCATGCCGATCTTCGACATGCGCTGGAAGAAGTCGACACACGTGTCGATGTTCTCCTCCATCGACTCCTCCGACAAGTCGAGCATGTGTGAGCTGAACAGCGGCTCTCCGGTCTGCTCGAAGTGTTGCTCGCCGAGGTCGAGGAGGCCTGAGATCCAACCGAGCTTCGGCTTCGGGCAGTGGTCGGTGTGCAGGATCACCCTGGCGCCGTACGCCTCGGCCAGCGTGCGCACGTGCTGAGCGCCAGCGACAGAACCGAGGATCGACGCTTGGTCACCGGACACCGGGATCGCCTTTCCAGCGACGAAGGCGGACCCACTCGTCGAGAACTGGATGATCACGGGGCTGTTCAGCTTCCCGGCGGTCTCCATCACCGCGTTCATCGAGTTCGATCCGATGCAGTTCGCTGCCGGAATGGCGAACTGCTCCGCCTTGGCGTACGCGAACAGCTGGGCAACGGATTCACCGGTCAGCACGCCGGCGGGGAAGTCGTTTCGGGGATCGGTCACGATCAGAAGTGTAGAAGTTCTGAACTGGCCAGTCCCGAAACTGCCCGTTACGGTCGGGCGGATGGATCCTGTGGTGCACACGAACGTCGAGCGCGGGATCGCGACGATCACGCTCGATTCGCAACCGAACCGGAACGCGCTGTCGCGCCAGCTCCTCGCAGAGCTGCACGAGGGCATCGATCAGGCCGAAGCCGCCGACGCACGGGCGATCGTGCTCCGCCACGAGGGGCCCGCGTTCTGCGCCGGTGCCGACCTCAAGGAGCGCTCGGACTCGCCGACGGACTCACGACCCTTCGTGCAGGCGCTCGAACGGCTGATGGACACCGAGCGGCCGACGATCGCCGCGGTCGAAGGCGCCGTTCGAGCGGGCGGCATCGGCCTGATGGCCGCCTGTGACTTAGTCGTCGTGCACCGGTCGACGACGTTCGCGCTCACCGAGGTTCGCATCGGCGTCGCTGCTGCGATCGTCTCGGTGCCCATCCTGCGTCGGGTCCCGGCCGGCAAGATCGCTGCAGCGATGCTCACCGGTGAATCGTTCGATGCCCTCGAAGCCCGCTCGATCGGCCTCGTCACCCACGTCAGCGACGACGTGCCGGCAACGGTCGACGCGCTGTGCGACGGCATCCGTGCGGGCGCACCTCGCGCTGTCGCAGCGACCAAACGCCTGCTCCACGACGTTCCGGGCATGGAACGTCAGGAAGCGTTCGACGCGATGCAAGCACTGTCCGACGAGCTGTTCCAGAGTGCCGACGCTGCGAAGGGCATGGCCGCGTTCGTCGAAAAGCGCGCCGTCGTCTGGGACTGATCGATCGCAGCTGATTCGTTCTCGGCCCGCCGTTCTCGCGATGCTCGGCACATGCCAGACGTCGTCCACATCACCTCCCCGACCGGTGTGGTGATCGCAGCCGACCACTGGACGGGCGACGGAACACCTGTCGTCCTGGCACACGGTGGTGGCCAGACGAGGTACTCGTGGGGTGGCACCGCCGGAGCGCTCGCGCGATCGGGCCATCGGGTCGTCTCGATCGATCTGCGCGGTCACGGCGATTCCAGCTGGGCACCGGACCGGAACTACACGATGGATGCGTTTCGCGACGACGCGCTGGCCGTCGCCGACTGGGTCGGTCGGCCGGTCGCGTGGGTCGGCGCGTCCCTGGGCGGCATGAGCGGTCTCCACGCGGTCGCCGCACAGCCGGACGCGTTCGATTCGCTCGTGCTCGTCGACATCACGCCGCGGCCCGCACGGGCGGGGGTGAATCGCATACTCGAGTTCATGGGCGCCAACGCTTCGGAAGGGTTCGGCAGTCTCGACGAGGCTGCTGACGCCATCGCCGCGTACCAACCCCACCGTCCCCGCCCCAAGGATCTGTCCGGCCTCGCGAAGAACCTGCGGATGGGCGATGACGGTCGTTGGCGCTGGCACTGGGACCCTGGCTTCCTCGACATCCGTACGGGCGGATCGAGCGAGCACGCCCGCGATGCGCATCACGACGCATTGGCCGAGATGGCGCGAGGATTGACGCTGCCGACGCTGCTCATCCGCGGTCGGCTCTCCGATCTGGTCACCGAGGAGGAGGTCGCGGAGTTCCTCGCGCTCGTGCCACACGCTGCGTACGTCGACGTCGCCGGGGCCGGCCACATGATCGCCGGCGATCGAAACGACATCTTCACCGACGCCGTCACGGAATTTCTCGACCGGACGCCCGAACCAGGCTGAGCGGATCTGATGCACGGGCCGACGTGCGATAATCACGCCATGACCACAAGTCAGGAACTGCACGACCGAATCGTTGGCCAGAACGTCCCCAAACGCTTCCTCGCCAACGTCGCACGCAACGGAGCGACGACCGTGCTCCAATGGAAGAACTCGGCGGGCGAGTGGGATTCGTGGACCCTCGACGAGCTGGCCGAGATCACCGCTCGACTGACCAACGCACTGAAGGATCTCGGCGTCGGCCATGGCGACAAGGTCGTGCTGATGGTCCGGAACAGGGCCGAGTTCCACCCACTCGACCTCGCCGTGCTGTTCTGTGGGGCAACCCCCGTGTCGATCTACAACTCCTCTGCCCCCGAGCAGATCGAGTACCTCGTGAACGACTGCGGGGCGAAGGTCGCGATCGTCGAGGACAGCGGATTCCTCGAACGCTTCCTCAAGGTCCGTGACGCCCTCAGCACGATCGAGCACATCGCCGTCATCGAGGACTCCGAGGGCATCGGCGAGGACATCGTGCGCTACTCGGACATGGCGGGGTTCGAGCAGGCCGACCTCGCCGCTGCGGCCGAGACCTCGACGCTCGACGATCTCGCGACGATCATCTACACGTCAGGAACCACGGGGCCGCCGAAGGGTGTGATGCTGACGCACAGCAACGTGCTGTGGACGCTCGAATCGGTCGGCCAGGTCATGCGCGAGCAGACCGACATCGGGGACTTCGCCGGAAAGCGCCACGTCTCGTATCTCCCGATGGCCCACATCATGGAACGCCTGCTCGGCCACTACTACCTCGTCGACTTCGCCACGCAGATCGCCTGCTGCCCAGAGACCTCCCAGATGGCTGCGACGGCTCGCGAGGTGCACCCGAACCTCTTCATCGGCGTGCCGCGGGTGTGGGAGAAGCTCTATGCCGGCGTGAATGCCGCCCTGTCCGCAGACGCGGAGAAGGAAAAGGGCTTCAACGACGCCATTGCTGCCGCCCTGCCGATCATGGAGAAGATGACACGTGGCACCGCGACGCAGGAGGAGATCGACACGTGGAACTTCCTCGACCAGGTCGCCTTCCAGAACGTGCGCGCGCTCATCGGACTCGATCGGACCGAGATCGCCATCACCGGTGCCGCACCGATTCCGGCAGAAATCCTGGCCTGGTTCCGGGCGATCGGCGTTCCCCTCACGGAGGGCTACGGCATGTCGGAGACGATGGCGGTCCTGACGTGGTCGGCCACTCCCAAGCCCGGCTTCGTCGGCCAGGCCGCGCCGGGTGTCGAGATGAAGATCGCCGAGGATGGCGAGATCCTCGCTCGCGGCGGCAACATGTTCGTCGGCTATCTGGGTCAGCCCGAGAAGACCGCGGAGACACTCGCGGCCGACGGCTGGGTGCACACCGGCGACATCGGTGAGATCGACGCCGACGGCTATCTGAAGATCGTCGATCGCAAGAAGGAACTGATCATCACCGCTGGTGGCAAGAACATCAGCCCTGCCAACCTCGAAGCAGAGCTCAAGATGATCCCGCTCGTCGGCCAGGCATGTGCGATCGGCGAGAAGCGGCCATTCGTGTCAGCGCTGGTGGTGCTCGATCCCGATGCCGCCAAAGCGTGGGCCGCAGCACACGGCTTGACCGGCGACGAAGCAACCGTGGCAGCGCTCGCCGAGAATCCGGAGGTGATCGCCGAGATCGATGCCGGCCTGGCCGAGGTGATGGCCAAGTTCAACAATGCCGAGTCGGTCAAGAAGGTGAAGGTGCTGAGCGACGAGTGGCTCCCCGACAGCGACCTGCTCACCCCGACGTCGAAGCTCAAGCGTCGCGGGATCCTGACCCGGTTCGCCGACGAGATCGAGGATCTCTACTCCAAGTGATCGTCGACCCCGTCAGGCGATGAGGCGATAACCGACGCCGCGGGCTGTGAGGATCAGGGTCGGCTCGTCAGGATGATCCTCGACCTTCAGCCGGAGGCGGCGGACATGGGCATCGACGAGGCGCGAGTCCCCGAGATACTCGTAACCCCAGACCCGCTCCAGGAGCTGATCACGCGACAGGACCGCGCCGGCATGATCCGCGAACTCGCACAGGAGTCGGAACTCGGTTTTCGTCAGGTTGAGTTCGACGCCGCCCTTGTAGGCGAGGCCGAGCTCACGTCGGATTTCGATGTCGCCGAACGTGCTCACCGAAGAGGTTGCGGCGCCGTGGAGATGAACGCGTCGCAGCAGCGCTCGGATACGCGCTGCCAGTTCCTTGGGCACGACCGGCTTGGTCACGTAGTCGTCCGCGCCGGCCTCCAGGCCCGCCACCATGTCGTGGGTGTCCGTCTGGGCCGTGATGATGATGATCGGCACGATGCTGCGCGCCCGGATCGAGCGGCACACATCGAAGCCCGACATGTCGGGGAGCCGCAGGTCGAGCAGCACGAGGTCCGGCGGCCGCTGTTCGAAGGCTGCGAGACCGTCGGCGCCGTTGGCCGCTTCGCGCACCGAATACCCCTCGTCTTCGAGCGCGAGCGACAGCGCGAGACGGATTCCGTCGTCGTCTTCGATGAACAGCAGCGATTCCATGATCAGACCCATTGTGGCGCAAGCAGCTGCACTCGAAGCGCGCCGTGCGCCGCCCCTGCCGCGACGGGACGTCGCGGCCCGACCGCGCTCTGCGTCGGACCGCCCACAGTTTGTTACGAAAATCGCACAATTATGCGGTTGCTCTGTCACAGACGAGCCGCAATATGGGAACTGTTCACGCTGCCCCGGTGAGGTACCTTCCTCCCCCTGGTGCCTCACCGGCAGCGGGTGAACATCTCGGACTGCTTCCGACGTGCGCTCGTCTCCTGACACACTGTCGCCCGTGGCGACGCGTCGAACCCTCCGTCTGCGCACCCGCGTCACGATGTTCTTCGCGTTCATCGCGCTGCTCGCCGGCGTCGTTCTCATCGGCGTCACCTATGGATTCGCCCGGAACAACCTGATCAACGAGCGGACCACGTCGTCGCAGAGCCAGGCCTTCGTGAACGCGAACGACGTCAGCGAGGCGCTGACCAACGACCCGGACGGAATCGGCGACTTCTTCGACAACAACCTGCGGACCGAGACAGGTGGATTCGCCAACCTCGCGTCGAGTCGCGCCGGCGAGCCGATCGCCGCAACCGACATCACCCAACCGATCACGGACTTTCCCCAACGTCTCGTCGACGCCGTGTGGGCAGGCCGTTCCGCCACCCAGTTCGTGGACATCGACGGGAGCGAGTACATCGTGGTGGGTGTCGCGATCGCCGAACACGAGACCGGGTACTTCGAAGCGTTCCCGCTCAGCTCGACGGAGAGCACGCTCACGGCGGTGCTGACGGCACTCACGCTCGGCGCCGCCGGGACGCTCATCCTCGCAACGCTCTTCGGCCTCGCGACGAGCCGTCGCCTCCTGCGGCCGCTCAGCCAGGTCGCCGACGCCGCCGAGGAGATCGCATCGGGCGGACTCGACACCCGGCTCGCCCCAGAGTCGGATCCCGATCTCGACCGGCTGGCCGGCTCCTTCAACGAGATGGCGGACGCCGTCCAGACGAGGATCGAGCGCGAGGCACGGTTCGCGTCGGACGTCAGCCACGAGCTGCGGTCACCGATCACCGCGCTCACCGCGGCTGTCGAAGTGCTCGATGCCCGGCGCGATGACATCCCTGAACGCACTCAGCAAGCGCTCGACGTCGTCGTCAGCCAGGTGCGTCGCTTCGACGACATGGTGATCGACCTGCTCGAACTCTCACGCCTCGACGCCGGCACGCCCGACCTGAACGTGGAAGAACTCGACCTCGTCGACCTCACCCGCCGTATCGCCGACCGCTACAACGCTGCCGACGTACCGATCGATGTCGCCCGCAAGGCAACGACAGCGGTCGCGATCGACAAGGTGCGCTACGAACGTATTCTCGGGAACCTGATCGACAACGCGCACAACCACGGTGACGGGCCGGTCCGGATCGAGATCGCTCCGTGGGAGAAGAATCGCGTGAGCATCGCTGTCGAGGACGCTGGACCCGGCGTGGCGACGAGCGAGCACGAACGCATCTTCGAGCGGTTCGCTCGCGGGAGTGCCGCCCGCAACCGCATCGGCACCGGGCTCGGCCTCGCCCTCGTCGCCGAACACAGCGTGGCAATGGGTGGACATGCGTGGGTCGAGGACCGGCCCGGGGGCGGCGCCCGGTTCGTGGTCGAGCTACCGACACAGGTCGGGTCGTGGAGCGGGTCGTGAGCGGGTCCGGTGTGCATCGACGAGCCAACGTCGGCCGTGCCCTGCTCGCCATGACGGCGCCCATCGCGCTGGCTGTCGGTCTCGCAGCGTGCGGCATCCCGACGGGCGACGACACGTTCAGCGCGATCCCGAACGAAGACGTGCCATTCGGTCTCGACAAGCCGTCGACGACCACCTCCACGACGACGATTCCGGCGGCCCCGGCGACGACCGAGCTGACGACGACCACCACGATCGTGAGCCAAGAGCAGGTGGACGTGTACTTCCTCTCGCGCAACCGGCTCCAACCGGTTCCGCTGGCTCTCACCAGCGGATTCGCTCCCGATCAGGTCGTCGAACTCCTGGAGGCGGGTCCGCCTCCCGGCAACGGTCTCGACACCCTCATCGAGCCGGGGCTGATCCTGTCGACGTCGGTCGCCGGCGGGGTGATCACGATCGATCTCGATCCAGCCATCTTCGGTGACATCGGCACGTCGGACCAGACCGAGGCGATCGGTCAGATCGTGCTGTCGCTCATGCGGAACCTGCGCGGTGTCGGCTTCGTGCTCTTCACGCTCGACGGGGAGCCGACCCAGGTCAAGAAAGGCGACAGTCTGCTGTCCGAGCCAGGAGAACCGGTGACGGCAGACGACTACGCCAACCTCCTGGCGTCGACCCCGCCCACGACCACCACCACCACCACCACGACCACGACAGTGCCCGAGACGACGACGCCGCCGGAGACCGTCCCCGCCGACGTTCCACTCGACGAGAGCGTCACCACCGCAGTGCCAGGGTGACCGAGTCCGGCTGATCAGTAGCCGAGTCGCTCGACGCGTTCGGGGCGGCGCTGCCAGTCCTTGTCGACCTTGACGCGCAGCTCGAGGTACACGCCCTCGGGGAGTTCGGCTCGGGCGAGTTCGCCCGCCTTCTTGAGGATCTGGCCGCCCTTGCCGATCACCATCCCCTTCTGGCTGTCGCGCTCGACGATGATGTCGACGCGGATACGGGGCCATTCCCATTCGGTCACCTGTGTGGCGATCGAATAGGGCAACTCGTCGCGGGTGACCGCCAGCAGCTGTTCGCGGACGAGCTCGGCCACCCATCGTTCCTCGGGCAGGTCGGAGACTTCGTCGTCGGGGAAGTACTTGGGCCCCTCCGGCAGGAGTGATCCGAGATGCTCGACGAGCGAGCCGATGCCATCGCCCGACTTCGCCGACACCGGGAAGTACTGCGCAGCGTCGAGCGAGCTGGCGGCCTGCAGCATCGCCATGACCTGCTTGCGGCTCGCAACGTCGGTCTTGTTGACGATCACGATCGAGTCGCGCATGATCAGCTTCTCGGCGACCCACTTGTCACCCTTGCCGAAGGGCATGGTCGCGTCGAGCACCAGACACGTCACGTCGACGTCGCTCACGCTGCCGAGCGCCGTGGCGTTGACGCGCTCACCGAGTGCTGACACCGGCTTGTGGAGCCCCGGCGTGTCGACGAACACGATCTGTTGGGTCGGGCGGGTCAACACGCCCATGATCCGGTGGCGGGTGGTCTGCGGCTTGTCGGACACGATGCTGATCTTGCGACCGCAGATCGCGTTCACGAGCGACGACTTGCCGACATTCGGTCGGCCGACGAACGTCACGAAACCCGAACGGAAGTCGTGCGTTTCGTTGCTCACGCGTGCAGTTTGCCAAGCTCTCGTCCATGACCCGCATCATCAACGGAATCGACGAGATGAAATCCCTCGTCGGCGAGCACCTCGGCTACTCCCCGTATGTCGAGATCACCCAGGAGCAGGTGCAGACATTTGCCGACGCGACGGGCGATCAACAGTGGATCCACGTCGATGTCGAGAAGGCCAAGAGCGGCCCGTTCGGTGGACCGATCGCGCACGGCTACCTCACGCTGTCGCTGGGACCATCGCTGTCGCCGCAGATCTTCGGTGTCTCGGGGATCTCGATGGGCGTCAACTACGGCTGCGGCAAGGTGCGCTTCCCGTCCCCGGTCCCGGTCGGCTCGAAGCTGCGTCTCGGCGTCACGCTCGTGGCGGTCGAAGACGTCCCCGGCGGAGCGCAGGTGACCCAGGAGTTCGTCTTCGAGGTCGAGGGCGCGAGCAAGCCGTCGTGCGTCGCCGAAGTCATCTTCCGCTATTACGTCTGACGCCTTCCCGGTGACCGAGTTCCAGAACCCGACCGTCCCTGAGTTCAGTCTCGCTGAAGTCATCGAAGCGATCGCTGCGACGCGCCCCGATGCCGAGTGCCTGGTGTTCGGGGATCGCCGCCTGACCTGGAGCGACGTCAACGAACGGACGCGCCGCCTCGCCAACTACCTGCTCGGGCGAGGGCTCGGATGTCACGTCGAGCGTTCGGAGCTGGAGGGGCACGAGAGCGGCCAGGACCATCTTGCGATCTATCTCCACAACGGCAATGAGTACATGGAGTCCATGCTCGGGGCCTTGAAGGCGCGGGTCGGCTCGCTCAACGTGAACTACCGCTACGTCGCCGAAGAGCTCCGGTACCTGCTCCACGATTCCGATGCCAAGGCGGTCGTCGTCCACTCCCAGTTCGCTCCCGTGCTCGCCGAGGTTCTGCCGTCGCTGCCGAACCTCGACGTGATCCTCCAGGTGCCGGACTCGTCGGGTAACGCTCTTCTGCCCGGTGCGGTCTGGTACGAGGACGCACTCGCTGCATCGTCGCCCGAGCGACCCAACGTCGACTGGAGCCCCGACGACCTCTACATCCTCTACACCGGCGGTACCACCGGCATGCCGAAGGGTGTCATGTGGCGCAACGGGGATGCGATGGTCGAGTGCTTCGGGGGCTCGAAGACTGCGACCTCGATCGAGCAGTTCGTCGCCGAGGCCAACACCGGCCTGCGGGCGTTGCTCGCTCCCCCGTTCATGCACGGCGCCGGCCATTGGATGAGCTTCCGCACGTGGCTCGGTGGCGGAACGATCTTCGTCCAGTCGATTCCCGAACACCTCGACCCGGTCGACATCTGGTCGCTCGTCCAGAACGAGAAGCTCACGTTCCTGTTGATCGTCGGCGACGCGTTCGCCCGTCCGCTGATCGACGAACTCGATCGCAACGAGTACGACCTGTCGTCGCTCACCGTGCTCCTGTCGGGCGGCGCCCCGCTGTCGGCGAACCTCAAGGACGAGTTGCTCGCTCACCTTCCCACGCTCATGATCGTCGACGGTCTCGGGTCGTCGGAGGCCGGTGGCCAGGTGTCGCACGTTTCGGTCGGTGGCGGGGCGACGACCGGATCGTTCGAGATCGCTCCGGGCAACGTCGTGTTGTCCGCCAACCTCGACCGGGTGCTCGAGCCTGGTGAGGACGAGACCGGCTGGCTCGCCAAGACCGGACGTCTCGCGCTCGGCTACCTGGGCGACGAAGCCAAGACCGCCCGTACGTATCCGGTCGTCGACGGCGTGAGATACGCAGTGCCCGGCGATCGCGCCCGACTGCTCGGAGGCGGCGTCGTCGAGCTCCACGGACGCGACTCGGTCACGATCAACTCGGGCGGCGAGAAGATCTTCGCCGAGGAGGTCGAAGCGGCGATCAAGGCGCACCCGAGCGTGTACGACTGCGTCGTGGCGGGTCGCCCGAGCGAACGCTGGGGCAACGAGGTGGTGGCGATCGTACGGGTCCGTCCCGGGTACACGGTCGACGACGAGTCGTTGCGCCACGAGGCCGAGCGCCACATCGCCCGGTACAAGCTGCCGAAGTCGATCGTCTACGTCGACGAGGTGATGCGGTCACCGAGCGGCAAGGCCGACTACCGCTGGGCCAAGCAGGTGGCTGCCGAGGCGGGGACTGCCTGACAGCACCCGTAGCCTGCTGGCGTGACGAGTGAGTGGGACACCAAGGAGCTTCTCGAGGGTGAGGAGAAGGTCACGGCGGTGCGGCACATGTTCGACGCCATCGCGCCGAAGTACGACCGCCTCAACCGCATCATCTCGTTCCGTCTCGACGTGCGTTGGCGAAAGCGAGCCGTTCGCGACCTCTCCGTCGCCCGCGGTTCGCGAGTGCTCGACCTCGCCAGCGGCACCGGTGATCTGTGCATCGATCTCGCCCGGGTTGGTGTTCGCCCGATCTCGATGGACCTCAGCTTCGGCATGCTGTCGGCAGATCGATCGGGCGTGCCACGCGTGCAGACCGACATCCTGCGCCTCCCCGTTCCGGACGCATCCGTCGATGGGGTGACCTGCGGGTTCGCTCTCAGGAATCTCGCCGATCTGCCCACGTTCTTCGACGAGTTGGGGCGGGTCGTGCGCTCTGGCGGACGCATCGCGCTCCTCGATGTGAGCGTTCCGAAGAACCCGGTCGTCCGTTGGGGCAACAACATCTACTTCGGTCACGTCGTGCCGCGGATCGGCGCGCTGCTGTCCGACGGCGCGGCGTACCGGTACCTGCCGAAGAGCGTGGCCTATCTCCCGGCTCCCGAGGTGATGGTCGCGGCGTTGCGCTCGGCCGGGTTCACCGACGTGGTCCACAGCCAGCTGTCCGGCGGGTTGACGCAGCTGATGGTCGCCAGCCGATCGTCGGCGCCGGCGGGCTGAGGTGTTCGCGATCACCCGTCAGCTCGCCGAGCTGACCGATCTCACCGTGGACCTGAACGACGTCGCAGGCGGCGACGGCCGGCTGTTCGTCCGCGACGGCGTGGGCGTCGCCGGCCGCGGGACCGCGGCAACGTTCGACCTCGACGAAGCGACGGCGGGGCTCGCGTCGATCGGCACCGACTCGACGGTCGAGGGTCACGGTCCGCTCGCGCTCGGAGTCATCCCCTTTCGACCGGGAGCTCCGGCCACCGTCGCCGTCCCGCAGTTGATCGTCCGCAAGTCCGGCGGACAGCCGCCGTCGATCACCGTCGTCGGCGACGACGAATTCGACGCACATCGACGGCTCGGCGGGTATGTGGCCGCCCTCGGCTTCTCCGACGCACACACGAGCGACGTCGAGGTCACGGCGTCCAGCTATGTCATCAGGCCAGGCGTCGACGTCGATCACTACCTCGCCGCCGTCACCGCCGCCCGCGATGCCACACGCTCGGGCGAGCTGGTCAAGGCGGTGATCGCCCGGCCGATCGTGGTTTCGGCCGACCGGCCGATCGACGTGCACGCCGTGCTGCGACGCCTGCGCGCGACGTTCGGCTCGAGCTACCGGTACTCGATCGACGGGCTGATCGGCGCGTCACCCGAACTGCTCGTCGAGGTCGACGGGCCCGTGGTGCGTTCCCATCCGCTGGCGGGTACTGCGGCGCGCACCGGCGACGCCGAGAACGACGCGCGCATCGCGGCCGAACTGATCGCCAGCACGAAGGATCAGATCGAGCACCGCATCGTGATCGATGTCGTCCACGACACGTTGCTGCCCTGGGCGAGCTATCTGGATTGGGAGCCCGAACCATCGATCGTCACGGTCGCCAACGTCCAGCATCTCGGCACGCGGATGGAGGGAATGCTGTCGCAGCCCGGCCCGTCGGTGGTGGAGCTCGTGCGGGCGCTCTGCCCGACCCCGGCGCTCGGCGGGCACCCACGTACGCAGGCGATCGAGCTGATCGAGCGGGTCGAAGGCTTCGAACGAGGCCGGTACGGTGGGGCGGTCGGTTGGGTCGACGCGTTCGGCAACGGCACCTGGGCGGTCGCCATCCGCTGCGCCGAGCTGTCCGACGACGGGTGTTCGGCGAGGCTCGTCGCCGGCGGGGGCATCGTCGCCGACAGCGAGCCGCTGGCCGAACTCGCCGAGACCCAGGCCAAGTTCCAGGCGATGCTCAGCGCCATCGTCCGACCCTGACCCGATCACGAAACCGTCCGACCTCGCGCCGTCCAGCGGCGCGACAGCCAACAATTTCAGGAAGTCTGGCGGGGCTCGAGGGCGGCGATCACGGCGGCATGCAAGTGGTTGTGGACCTCGACGTTTCGGGCACGGTCGGATGGGACACGGCAGACCCACGGACCTGGCTCCCGGAGCTGGTGGATCAACTCGGCGCTCGTCGTCACGGTCGACGTCGGAATGCCGTGCGCCGCGGCGATCGCGAGCACGTCGGCGGCGAGCGGGGTGCCGAAGAGTCGCTCGAAACGATCGTGCGGCAATGCAGCGGCCTGCGGGAGGAACGAGAAGATCCCGCCACCGTCGTTGTCGACGACGACGATCCGCAGATCGGCGTCGCGTGTCGTGAGGCCGACGAGGGCGTTGCAGTCGTGCACGAACGCCAGGTCGCCGATCAGCACGAGGGATGTGACACCTCCGAGAGCCCGGCCGAGCGCTGTCGACACGACGCCGTCGATCCCGTTCGCCCCCCGGTTCGCATGCGCCCGAGCAGCCGGGCCGCCGAACCACTCGAGGTCGCGGATCGGCATGGAGGAGGCGACGGTGAGCACGGCGCCGGCCGGGAGGTTGGCAGCGACCGTGCGGGCGACGTGCGGTTCGCTCAGTTCCGGCGTCGCGTCGAGCGTCTCCGCGATGGCGTGCTGCGCAAGGTCCTCGGCGGCGGACCACCCGGCCAGCCACGCCGGATCCGGCTCGCACACCGCCGCGGCCAGAACCTCGTCGATGGTGCACACCGCGACGACGTTCCGATCGGGGTCGATCACGCCCGGCCCTCCCACCTGGACCACGGCCGCGCCGACCGCAGCACTCCACTGGGCGAGCACCTTCGAGCTCGCCGGTCGGCCGACCCGCACGATCACCTCGGGCGCGTGCTCTGCGACGAACGATTCGCTCCGCAGAATGGCGTCTGCCCCCGACAGCGCACCGGGCAGGCTCCGTATCCCCGAGATCGGATCGGCGAGAATCGGCCAGCCGGTCTGCTCGTGCAGCGCGGCGATCGACTCGGGTGGCACCCCACTGCGTCCACCGGCGAGGATCACGCCGTGCGCCGATCCCAATTGGGGGACCGACACCGATCCGCCGTTCTGCGCCGACTTCGGCACCTGGACTGCGGTGGCCGCATGGACGGGTGGTAGCTCGCCGGGGGTACCGATCAGCGGCTCGCGGAACGGAAGGTTCAGCTGGACCGGGCCCGGGCCCGTGCACGCGTGGGACCACGCGTCGCCGGCCAACGAACGCCACAGACTCCGTTCCCCCTCGTCGGCGACGCCGGCGTCGCGGAACCAGCGCACGTGCCGGCCGTAGAGGTCGATCTGGTCGATGGTCTGTGGGGCCCCCACACCGCGCAGCTCCGCCGGACGGTCGGCCGTGACGACGATCATCGGGATCTCGGACAGGTTGGCCTCGACCACCGCCGGAAAGAAATTCGCCGCCGCCGTGCCGCTCGTGCACAGCAGAACCGCAGGCGTGCCGTCGATGCCGAGCCCGAGCGCGACGAACGCCGCGACCCGCTCGTCGTGGACCACGTGAACCGCCAGCTCACTGCGCACGACGAGCGCCAGAGCCAGCGGGGTCGACCGGGAACCCGGGGCGACCACGGCATGGGTGACGCCGAGGCTCACCCACTCGTCGACGAGCGTTGCGCAGAACGTCGCCTGCACGTCCTCGGGACGGGACTGTGGGGACGATGGAGACGTGCCGCCGACCATGGTGAGCAGACGATACGGGCGTACCGTGGTGAACGTGACGAACGCATCGGCTCCTGCCCGCCCCGTCGTGACCGTCGACATCTACTCCGATGTCGTCTGCCCGTGGTGTTACATCGGCAAACGAAAGTTCGAGACCGGCATGGAGATCGTCGACGGCGACGACCTCGGCGTCGACTTCGACGTCACCTACCGGCCCTACCAACTCGACCCGACCGCTGCGCCAGGACTCTCTCAGCCAGTGGTCGAGGCGTACGCCAAGAAGTTCGGAGGCCCGGAGCGTGCCGCTGAGATCATCAGGAACGTCAGCGATCGGGCGGCCGACGTCGGCCTCGAGTTCAACATGGACCGCGCCCTTCGAGCCAACACGCTCCTCGCCCACCGGCTGATCTGGCTGGCAGGCCAACCAGATTCGGGCATCGAGCAGTCAACGATGAAGGAACGCCTGCTGAAGGCGTACTTCACCGACGGCCTCGACATCGGAGATCCCGACGTACTCGCCGGCTGCGCGGCGGACGCCGGCATCGACCGCGCCACTGCACTCACATTCCTCGAATCGGATCGTGGCAGGTCGGAAGTCGCAGCCGAACTCGACGAGGCGCGCGACGAAGGGATCACGGCCGTGCCGACGTACGTCTTCAACGGCAAGTGGGCGGTGCCGGGCGCACAGGAGCCAGAGACGTTCGCCCAGGTGCTGCGCAAGATGGCGAACGACGCGATGTCGAGCGCCGACATCTGATCGATCGTTGCGATCGGTGGCATCGATGCCGAGCCGGCGAATCGTGTTCGCCCACGGGTTCACCCAGACCTCACGATCGTGGGACACGATCGCAGATCTCATCCGTCAACGCCTGCCACACGCAGATGTCCACGCCGTCGACATGCCCGGCCATGGCACCGCTGCCGATGTCGGCGCCGACCTGTGGCAGAGCGCTGCGCGGCTCGTCGACATCGGTGGTCCGGCAACGTACGTCGGTTACTCGATGGGTGGCCGCGTCGCGTTGCACGCATCGCTCGCCGATCCGGCCGACGTCGAGCAACTCGTGCTGATCGGGGCGACCGCTGGCATCGACGACACCGCCGAGCGCGAGGCCCGGCTCCGTGCCGACCAGGATCTGGCCGACCACATCGAACAGGTCGGCGTCGAACGCTTCATCGACGAGTGGCTGGCCACGCCCTTGTTCGCACG
>JANNNB010000005.1:0-2210 GCA_031398325.1 Actinomycetes bacterium | reverse complement strand
GTCACGCCCGACGCGCTGTTCCTCACCGCGTTCGCACAGCGCGGCCTGATCGCCGAGTGGGGCCTCAGCTGGGTCCTCCCCCGCCTCGTCGGGCCGGCGGTGGCGCTCGATCTGTTGTTCTCGTCGCGGCGGGTGAAGGGTGAGGAGGCGCTCGCGCTCGGACTCGCCAACTATCTCGTACAGCCGGACGAGCTGCTCGACTTCTGTCACAACTACATCGTCGACCTGGCGACGAAGTGCTCACCGGCCTCGATGGCGGTGATGAAGCGCCAGGTCTACGAGCACCTGCACGCAGGGCTGGGCGCCGCCGAACGCGACGCGCAGCGACTCATGGTGGAGAGCTTCGGACGACCGGACTTCAAGGAGGGCGTGCGCTCGTTCGTCGAGAAGCGCCCGCCGCAGTTCCCACGCATCGGCGACTGACGGCGCGCCCCGCGATCTTGCTTCGTCCGACCAGATCCTGCGAGCGCGATGTCGGTCAGTCGGCCCGGGCGATCGCCTGCAGGACGACGAGGTTCTCGTCGTCGCGATTGTCCCGCTCGGCGGTGGACGTGCCGTAGCGCCGGTTCGCCGACAGCTTCACGATCGTGGTTCGGGTGGTCGGATCCACGTAGACGAACTGGTTGTAGACACCGATGGCGCTGAACTCGCCACGATCCCCCGGTGGGAGCCACCACTGGTAGCCGTAGCCGAGGTCGAGCGCTTCGTCGCCGATGATCGGTCGACCGGGTTCTCGGATCGCCGAGTCGATGCTCAGCGAGTCGGTCACCCACGACGCAGGGACCACCTGCTGTCCGTTCCAGTTCCCGCCTCGGCGGTAGAGCTCGCCGAGCCGGGCATAGTCGCGGGCCGTGAGGTTGAGGCCGGCGAAGTACATCTCGGTGCCGAGTGCGTCCGTGATCCACGCACCCGGAGATTCGAACCCCAACGGCTCGACCAGCTTGTCCTGCATGTAGTCGGCCAGCGGTCGTCGGGTCGCTCTCACGACGAGGGCACCGAGGATCTGCGTCTCGCCGGAGTTGTACCGGCACACCGTGTCCGGCTCCGACTCCTTCACCATCCGAGCAACGAAGCCATCGAGGCCGCCGTCCAGTCCGACCATCGCCGCACCGATCCCGCCGATGTCGGAGGCTGGGTCGCTGTAGTCCTCGTTCCAGCGCGCACCAGACGACATCTGCAGCACCGCCTTGATCGAGACCCCGTCGTACGCCGAACCCGGCTCCACCGGCACGTAGTCGCTGATCGGCTCGTGGACACCTCCGATGTGCCCCTCGTCGATGGCGATTCCGACGAGCGCGGACACGAAGCTCTTGGCCACCGACATCGACATCCACCGCACGTCGGGGCCGCCCGTGAGCAGGTACCGCTCGTGACGGATCTCGCCGTCGACGAGTACGAGCAGCGCCGCGGTGTCGGTGTCGACCAGGAACTCCTCGACCGATCGCTGCTCACCGTCGAGCTGATAGGTCGCCGGCAGCGCCCGCTCCGCGCCGACCGGCCACGGAAGCGGCGAGCTCGACGGTGCCATCTCCCGAACGGGCGCGAGTTGGGACATCCGGTTGAAGTTCTCGTGCTGCGGGGCGCCGCTGAAGAGCCCCATCTCGGCAATGTTCGTGGGCAGGGCTGGAGTCATCGGCTCAGGCCCGTGCGAAAAGGCTGATACTGGCTGCCGTCTGGGCGGCGACATCGGGGAGCACTGCGGCGAACACGTCCGTGCCGTGCGACGTGCCCATCACGACGCGGCACTGGGCGCTGACCCCGGCGCTCAGCAGCAGCCGGTAGAACTCGATGCCCTCGTCGCGCAGCGGGTCGGCCTCGTTGACGCTGATGAACGTCGGTACCAGGCCGGTCACGTCGGCTTCGGTGGCGAACGACGGCCACGCCAGGGGGTTCCCGGCGTCGAGGTGCTCGATGCCGTAGGCGATCGCGCCGCGGTTGTGGTGCAGGTTGAGGAGGATGCCCTCGTTCTCGATCGAGGACGGGAACCGCTCCTGCGGCCAGCGGCCGGCGATGTAGGGGCAAAGCGCGTAGAGACCCCGGACGAGTCCCATGTCGCCGTCGCGCAACAGTTGCATACCGGTGGCGAGGGTCAGGTTGCCGCCGCCGCTTTCACCAGCCACGATCACGCGGTCCGGGTCGATGCCGAGCTCGACAGCATGGTCGACCGCCCAACGCACCCCGGCCACACAGTCGTTCAGGCCGGCGGGGAA
>JANNNB010000044.1:0-7482 GCA_031398325.1 Actinomycetes bacterium | reverse complement strand
TGAATCAGGCGGCGAGAGCGAACTGCTCATCGGCAATTCTTGTTTTTGCCCCGATTAACGAGTCTGAGCAACTCGGGTCGCAAACTCGAACAGCGTTACTGACGTCGAAACCAGTCAGCCCCGTGATCGATATTCCTATGTGGGCATCGACCCTATCGCTCGAACCAGAGAGTGAGTTCCACGGTTTCCGAACCGCCACGTAGCGTTGGCGTTCGTGATCGCCGACGCACCGCAGAACAGCTCCCTGTGGCGAGCTCGTGAATGGCTGCGTCGTCCGGTCCGCTTCGCCTCGTCCGCCCAGTCCGCTGCCCCCGTCGGCGTTCCCGGGGAGTTCGTCATCCCGGTCGGTAGGGCACGTCGGGTCGCCGCGGTGCTCGCCATCGCCATCCCTGTCGCGATGATGACAATCGGGTTGGCGCTCGCGATCGTCGCCAGCCGCGCTGCCGAGCGGTCGGCGACCGAAGGTGTCGGTTCGTTCGGTGTCGAGTTCGGCGCGGCCCTCTGGTTCGGGGGAGCGGTCACCCTCGGAGCTCGTCCTTCACCCACCGTTCGGCGCGTGGTGGTGTTCGCGGCCACGATCGTCGGCGGTGTTGGCCTCATCGCGATCGCGCTGATCCGCGCCTGGACCGGCGCCGGGCTGGCACTTGCCATGGAGTTCGGTGTCGGGATGCTCGCGATCGTCCTGATCGACACGCTCGTGCTCAGCCAGTTCCAACGACGTCTCGACACGTTCGCGACCAGCGAGGTCGACTCGGTGACGTTCCGCGTCGGGCGCACCGAGCCTGCGTGACCGATGCGGGTGCACCGGCGTAGCCCCCGCATCGATTCATCGGAATCCGGACGCTGGCCGCTGGGCGAGCGGTCGCCGGTCATCGAGCCGCACCGGAGCCGGCGTCGACGAGATCCGGTGCGGACTCCACACTGGGTCGGGGTGTGTCGTCCCGCTCGTCGGACTCGCTGATCCCGAATCGATCGTGGAAGCGTCGGAGAGGTCCCGGCGCCCACCAGTTCGCCTCACCGGCGAGCTTCATGAACGCCGGTACGAGCGTGCCACGGATGACGAATGCATCCATCAACACGGCGATACCGAGTCCGAGGCCGAACATCACGATGAAGCTGACACCGGAGGTTGCGAAGGCGAAGAACGTCACCGACAGGACAGCAGCGGCAGCGGTGACGATGCGGCCGGTGCGCTCGAGGCCCATCGCCACCGCCTCGTCGTTGTCGCCCGTTCGGTCGTGCTCCTCCTTGATGCGCGACAGCACGAACACCTCGTAGTCCATCGAGAGGCCGAAGGCGATGCAGAACATCAGGATCGGCATCGCCGTGTCGATCGCTCCGGTGGCGGTGACGCCGAACAGCCCGGCGAGGTTGCCCTCCTGGAAGATCCACACCATCGCCCCGAACGTCGCCGTGAGGCTCAGCACGTTGAGCAGAAGCGCCTTGATCGGGATGAGGACGCTGCCCGAGAGGAGGAACAGCAGCACCGCTGTGGCGATGACGATGAACCCGATCGCCCACGGCAACCGGTCGCCGATCGCTGATCGAGTGTCCATGAATTCGGCGGTCTGGCCACCGACTGCCGTCTCGAACCCGGTCGGCAGGTCGCGGACCTCGGCGATGAGCGACTCGCCTTCCGACGACACCATCTCGATCGACGGCACGACCGTCAACCTGACGACCCCGTCGCCGGCGAACCCCGTCGGATCCCCGTTCGGCGCCGCGAGCGCTCCGGCCACGTACGTGCCGGCCGGGCCGTCCACCCGAGCGACACCGTCGATCGACGACACGACGAGGGCATAGGCGTCAACTTCATCGCCGTCCACCTCGTCTCCGGCCACCCCATCGCCGGTCGCATCGGCGCCGGTGAGCACGATGGGGAACGACTCGGCGTCATTGCCTGCGAAGTCCTCACGGAGTTGGTCGTTGGCGACCCGGGACGGCGCCGACTCCGGGAGCACACGATCGTCGGGGCTGGCGAAGCGGGCATTCAGGAAGGGCAGACCGAGGAGGATCAGGATGGCCACGACCGCCGTGCTCACGATGATCGGACGTCGCATCACCCGGCGGGTCGTGCGGTACCAGAAGCCCTCCTGCGGGGGCCGGGTGGCGCGCACCGGGAACACCCGCAGGCGGTCGATGCGCGTGCCGACGACCGCCAACAGAGCCGGCAGCGTCACGATCGATGCGACCATCGCCAGCAGCACGACGGCGATCCCGGCATAGGCGAACGACCGGAGGAAGTAGAGCGGGAAGACGAAGAGTGCTCCGAGCGACACGGCGACCGTCAGCGCACTGATCAGCACCGTGCGTCCGGCGGTCTCGACGGAGCGCACCACCGCCTCGTCGACCGATCGGCCGGCCCGGAGCTCCTCCCGGTACCGCGACACAATGAAGAGGCTGTAGTCGATGGCCAGCCCGAGCCCGAGCGCCGTGGTCAGGTTGACGGCGTAGATCGAGACGTCGGTGATCGACCCGACGACGAACAGCGTGAGAAACGTGCCGAGCACGGCGACAACGCCGACGAGCAGCGGCAGCGACGCTGCGACGAGGCCGCCGAACACGAACAGCAACAGCAACAGCGTGACCGGGATGGCGATCGTCTCAGCCCGTACGAGGTCACTTTCGATCGTCGTACCGATGTCGACCCCGACGGCGTCGGGGCCGCCGACGGCCACCTCGATCGCCGGCGGTGCCCGTTCGGCGATCTCGCGGAGCGCCTCGATCGAGGCCGCCTCGTCCTCGCCGTCGGCCTCGACGACGATGGGCATGAGCGCTCTCCGTGCGTCGTCGCTGCGCAATGCCGATGGTCCACCGAGCTCCCAGTAGGAGGAGGCGCCGGCGACGTGTTCGACCTGCCGCACCTCGTCGATCAGCTGTGCCGATGCGGCGGCCACGGCCCCGCCATCGACGGTGCCGTCGGTGGCGGTGACGACGAGCAGCACGTTGGGTTCGGCGTCGTCGAAGTGGGTCTCGAGGAGCCGGGCTGCGTCGGCGCTCTCGGAGCTCGGGTCGACGAATCCTTCATCCTGGAGGACGCCGAACGCGCCGGTGCCGAGCACGCCCGCGACGATCATGAAGAGCACGGTCAGTGACAACACCAGGCGGCGTCGTCGTACGGTGAACTGTCCGAGTCGAGTGAGCATGGCGGGACCTCCTGGGGAGTCGGGATGATCGGGTGATGATCGGGATGGTGTTCCCATCGTCTGCATCGGCGGGCGCCTGCGCATCGGCCTGCGGGTCCGACTGCCGCGTCACCACAGGACGCGCGGTGCAACCACATCGGGACCATCGTCCGGGTCGAACGGACCCGTGGTCCGGTGACCCCCGGTGACCGGCGCGCGTATCGTTGTCCCGTGAGCCACCCGACCTCGCGTGAGACCCAGGCCCGCCCGGAGCCGATGACGACGCTCTGGCTCGCGCTGGCGGCGGTCGTCGCCGGGGCGCTGGCCCTGTTCGGCGAGAAGGACTCCGTGTCGATGCTGACCGCCATCTGCGCCCTCGCCGGCCTCCTCCCGTGGGCGCTCGTCGTGGGCGGCGTCGAACTGCGCTCCTGGCAGTTCTTCCTGCTCTCCGTTCCGTTCGGTGTGGTGATCGTCGTGCTGGACGACAACCCGGGCGGCACGTTCCCGCTGATGCTCGCCGTCGTGTGGCTGGCCCGTACGGCCGAATCGTGGACGTGGCCGGCCGCCGGAATTCTCGTGTCGCTCGCCTCGCTCACCGAATGCACGATCGAACGCGGTTATGACGAGTCCGGCATCATCTACTTCGCCGGCGGTCTCGGGATCGCCACGATGTCGGGCCTGCTCATCCGCCGGGCCGAAACGCTCGCCGCCCAGGTCGCCGCGATGCGCGATGCCGACGTCGAACGCCTCGCCGCGACCGAACGGGCACGTATCGCCCGCGACGTCCATGACATCGTCGCCCACTCGCTGACGGTCGTCATGCTCAACGTCACCGGAGCGCGGCGGGCCATCGCCGTCGACCCGAAGGGCGCCGACGAGGCCTTGGCCCGCGCCGAGCTGGTCGGTCGCGACAGTCTCGACTCGATTCGCGAGGTGATGGGCCTGCTGCGAGAATCCGAGCACGGTCACGACCTCCCACACCCGACTCTGGCCCGGATCCCCCAGCTCGTCGCCGGCTTCCGCGACGTCGGCCTCGACGTGGAACTCGAAGCGGGCTCCGACACCGGCGTGACGCCGATGAGGGGCGACAATTCGACCCCGGCGATCGGTGTCGACCCGACCGTCGAGCTCGTCGCCTATCGCATCGTCCAGGAGTCGCTGTCGAACGTGCTGCAACATGCGCCCGGCGCCGACGCCACCGTCTCGATCGCGCTCGTCGACGGCGCCCTCGACGTGACGGTCCGCAACACCGCGTCGACGGCGCCCGGCGAGTCCAGCGCACGCGCCGGCCTCGGCACGCGGGGCATGGCCGAACGGGCCCGCGCCGTCGGCGGGCACTTCGAATCGACGGCCACGACCGACGGCGGTTGGATCGTCGCAGCCCGCCTGCCGACCCGTCCCGCCGACATCCACCGACCCGTGACGCATGCCTGATCCGACGCGCCCCCTGCGCGTCGTGCTCGTCGACGATCAACCACTCGTGCGGGCCGGCATCGCCTTCATCGTGTCGACCGAACCCGGCATCGAAGTCGCCACGGAGGCCGGCAACGGCGAGCTCGGCGTCGCTGCGGTCGCTGCACATCGGCCCGATGTCGTACTGATGGACGTGCGGATGCCGGTGCTCGACGGGTTGGGCGCCACCCGGCAGATCCGCGACGTCGACGGGCCGCCCGTGCTCGTCCTCACGACGTTCGACGACGACGAGGTCTTGTGGGGTGCGATCGAGGCGGGAGCGGCCGGCTTCGTCCTCAAGGATGCGGCGGCCGACGACATCATCAAGGCGATCCGCATCGTCGCCGACGGCGGATCGTGGATCGACCCCCGAGTCGCACCGCGCGTGTTGTCCGCGCTCCGGGCGGCAAGGCCGAGGTCGAACGGATCCAACGGATCGGACGGCAGTCGCACCCTCGTCGCGCTGTCGGAACGCGAGATCGAGGTGCTGCGGCTGATGGCCAGGGGCGCGTCCAACGTCGAGATCGCGGCCAACCTCTACGTCAGCGAGCGCACGGTGAAGGGCCACATCGGCAGCATCTTCACCAAGCTCGGCGCACGCGACCGGGCGGCGGCGATCGTGCTCGCCTACGACGCCGGACTGGTCGTCCCCGAATTGTTCTGAGGTGCGAGTGGCAGACCCGATCGGTCGGCGTCAGACGGAACAGACGTCTCGCGGGTCGGCGGCCTCGACCTCGTGGTCGGCAGCGAAGCGGTGCCGAAACGTGAACGCGTGGGGCGTCGGGCCGTGCTCGCGAAGATGCTCCAGTCGCTCGATCGCCTCGGTCACCGTCGGACGGTGGCCGGCCGGCACCCACCAGAGCACGCTGAAGGTCTCGTCCATCCGCTCGAACCACTCGCGCCGTCGGCGGAGGAACGGTGCGTGTGCGGAGCGATACACGAAGTCAGCGAGCGCATCGACCGACATCCAGGTCGAGAAGTTGACGAGGATCGTGTCGTCGTCGAACGGCCGCTCGGCGGTCGCATTGCCCTCCTCCGTCTGGAAGCGCCAGAGGAAGCCGGAGCTGGCGTCGGCGATCGCGTTGACCTCGTCGAGAGCGTCCATGAACTCGGCGACGACGGGAGAGTCGGTCGGCGCCACGAGGCGTCCGATGTTCAACTGAGCCAGGTCGTGTTCGTGCACCCGCCGAGGATAGATCGACACGTCCGAGCGGTCGAGTGTGGGTCAGCCGTTCGTGCCGTACTTGTTCGCCCGGTTGAAGGCGGTCTGGATCTCGCGGTCGGCGTCGCGCTCGGCCATGTGCTGGCGCTTGTCTCCCTTGGTGCGACCCTTGGCGAGACCGATCTCGATCTTCGCCCGTCCTTCCTTCCAGTAGAGCCGCAGCGGAACGACGGTCAAGCCACCCTGCGCGACGCGCTGATCGAGCTTGTCGATCTCGGCCCGGTTCATGAGGAGCTTCCGTGTGCGGTCAGGGTCGTGCGCGCCGAAGCCGATGGCGTTCGTGTACGGCGGGATGTGGATCCCGTCGAGCCAGACCTCACCGCGCTGCACGCGGGCGTATCCCTCGGCGATCTGGGCGTTGCCTTCCCGCAAGCTCTTCACTTCGCTGCCCGTCAGGACCATCCCTGCTTCGTAGGTGTCGAGGATCTCGTAGTCGCGATAGGCGCGCTTGTAGCTGGCGATCAGCTGGGTGCCGTCACCGCCCTTGCTCTTCGTCGTCGACTTCTTCTTCGCCATGGGAACCTTCCGAATGCGGGAGGAAACCCTACCGACGGCGGCAGCGACGACGAGCCCGAGTTCGGTGCGGTCGCCGAACGAATCCACCCGTAATGTCGCCCACATGCAGGTCACGAACGGATCGATCAACCTCCACGTCGCCGAGGACGGAGACCCGTCCGCACCGCCGATCCTCTTGCTCCACGGCATCACGTCGTTCGGGCGCACGTGGGACTGGATCGTGCCCGAACTGGGGGAGCGGTTCCGCGTGCTCCGCCTCGACTTCCGGGGCCACGGCCAGTCCGACCGTGCACCGGGGGAGTACGGCCCAGCCGGCTACGTGAGCGATGCGGTGGCCGCGCTGGAACAGGCCGCCGGCCAGCCGTGCGTCGTGATGGGTCATTCGCTCGGCGGCGCGACCGCCGCTGCACTCGCGCAGCAGTACCCGCAACTCCTCACCGGGGCGATCATGGAGGACCCGCCGCTCGGGCCGACGTCGCCGAACGATGCGGTGTCGCTCGAGGGCAACTCGTTGCTCGATGGGTTCCGGATGATGCGTCAGTCGATCCCGATGCTCCAGGAGTCGAAGATCCCGCTCGACACGTTGATCGGCGTCCTGTCCGCAGCTCCCGACACGACCGGTTCGGCGACGTTCGGGGACAAGTTGCATGCCGACGGGATCGCGACGATGGCCGGGTCGCTGCTCGAAGCCGATGCCACGGTGCTCGACCCGGTGCTGAACGGCACGATCTCGGCGTTCCTCGACCCGACGATCCCGTTCGGGGTCCCGTCGCTGATTCTCGCCGCCGACCCGTCGAAGCCCGATGCGGTCGCCAGCCCGGCGGCGGCACAGCACTACGTCGACATCTCACCCGACGTCGAGTTGCTGATCGTCGACGGTTCAGGTCATCTCATCCACGACGAGCTGGCTTCCCGCGAAGTCCTCCGCCAGGCCGTGTTCGCATTCCTCGACCGAGTCGCCCCAGCCTGACCCAATTCCCGGACGGGGTCTCTCGGTACGATCGGCGCGTGCTCGAGATCTCACGGACTGCCTACGACGAGATGATCGGCTTGGCGCTCGACGAGTACCCGCTCGAGGCCTGCGGGTTGATCGCAGGGCCGTCCGGTAGCCGGGCCACCGAGTTCCACGCCGCGACGAACGTGGCTGCGTCGGCCAGGGTGTACACC
>JANNNB010000281.1:0-3725 GCA_031398325.1 Actinomycetes bacterium | reverse complement strand
CAAGGCAAAGACGTTGCGCATCGACGAGAGCCTTGTCTCCACGAACGAGGGTGCGGCGTGGGGAAACGCCAAGAACGAACGCTCCCGTCGGGTGATCCCACTCGACGACGAAACCCTTCGGCTGCTCACGCACCGCAAGGCCGAACAGGCCGCTGAGCGACTGGCTGCCGGCGCTGCCTGGCAGGACAACGATCTGATCATCGCCACGAGGACCGGCAAGCTCGTGTTGCCGCGCTCCTATGACCGGGCGCTCGCGGTCATCGTCGACAAGAACAAGCTTCCTCGCCTCACCTCGCACGGCCTGCGTCACACCGCAGCGACGCAGATGGTCCAAGGAGCGACCGATCTCGGCGAGCTCCGAGCGATCGCCGACCTGTTGGGGCACAGCCCAGAGATGCTCATGAACACCTACGCCCATGCGCTACCGAAGAGTCAATCGGCGGTGGTCGATCGCATCGGGCGTCGGACCACCACAAACCCATAGCCGCGGTTATTCCGGTAATCCGTCAAGGGCAATCGGGTTATTCCGGTAATCGAGTCCAGCTGGCTTCGACGGGAGAGTTTCGAGTAGCCGGACGGCGACGACGGCTCGCGCACCGAGCGGCAGTTCGGCTCGGGTCTGGGACGGCCTCGCAGAACCAGCTACCTCACAATCGATGCGAGAATGACGATGTGGCAACTGCTGAGGCCCAATCGGAACGCGCAGTCGGTACCACGGGCCGCGCCCGCCTCGGAGTGCACCGATGGTTGCCACTGGTGCTTCCCGTTGCTCTGCTCATCGTCGCTGTCTGCGGGGCCGCGTGGACCATCGCGACCGTGACCGGTCAGGGCTGGACCCGTGGCGCGCGGCTGCAGATGTGGTGGTACGTCCGCACCGGGATCATTGCGGCACTGCTCGCGTACGGCGCATCATTTGCGATCCGACGCGCCGATCGTGATCCGGCGTGGCGATGGGCTGCCTGGGCCTGCACAGGCTCCGTCGCTATCTATCTGATGATCGAATACGCCGATCGGCCCCACCTGATTCTCGACTGACCGGCTCGGGCAAGGTGCCGATCTGAATCTGGATTGCGAGTACCGAGCGGAGGATCAGGGCGCTACACCGTTGCCCGCTTGCGAATCGTGCGAGCATGCGTAGGGTCGTTCAGATGCTTCGGGTTGCCTTGGTGGGCGACAGTCACCTGACGGATGTGTCGCCACGTCCGGTCACGAAACTGGGCCCTCGTCTTCGGTCGATGGACTTCGACGTCGTGACCCTCGCCCGAGGCGGACTGGATACCCGCGAGGCCGTACGTCACCCGCCGCCCGATGATGTCGACTGGATCATCTACAGCTTCGGCACCAACGACGCCGCCCCCTGGAAACACGTGCCACCGAATGAATACGAGCGGAACTACGCGACGCTTCTCACGACGGGTGCCGGGGCGGCGCAGTTGGTGCTCGGGCCGCCGCCCGTCTCGGACCGTCAGATCGGACGACTGAACACTGTCCTACGCCAGTACAGCGACATCGCCGGACGAGTCGCTCAGGAACACGGTGCCCACTTCGTTGCGCTGATCGGGCAGCTCACGGAGTTGGATCTGGCGGAAGACGGTGTGCATCTCAACGACCGCGCCTACACGACGATTACCAAATTGGTTGCCGACATCCTCGGACCTGCCTAATAGTCGGGCCAGCCATCCAGGCGCGAGCGCCGAGTGCCCGGACTGGGCGCGTTCCGCAAGCGCTCCGGGCGCACAGAACCTCCGATCTGGAAGTGTCACTACACGCCGGTTGAGATCTACCGGCGGAAACCGCCCGCATTGCGCGACACAGGGCCAGTTACGTTCGGTCGATGTCACGGATCACGGTCGAGCAATACGCCGCTGGTGTTCTCGGATTCTCATTGATCCGAAACTGGTATCGGAGCGCGGACAGCAACGAGGATCGCGTTCGCGAGATGCGCGAGGTCCTGGACCACGCAGACGAGTTCCCGTGGAACATCGAACTCGATCCCCAAGAACAGGATCTTCTCGGTGGTTACGCGGAATGGTCCCAGTTCTACGACGGACCCAATCCGTTGATCAAGACGGAGAGCGCCGTGTCCGCACCGGTCCTTCGCCGCCTCGCAGCCGATGCCACCAAAATCTTGGACGCAGCGTGTGGCACCGGCAGGCACGCAGCCTTTCTGCATCCGCTCGGATGTGAGGTGGTCGGCATCGACCAGTCACGCGAGATGCTCGACGTCGCCCGCGCCAAACTCCCAGCGGTCCGATTCGAGGTCGGTTCCATCGAACACATGCCATTCGACGATGACGAGTTTGACCTCGCGGTGGTGTCGTTGGCTCTGTGCCACCTGGACGACCCGACCACCGCGCTGGCCGAACTGGCCCGCGTCGTCCGCACGGGCGGCCACGTCGTCGTCACCGATCCACACCCCGCAGGCGAAATCGTGGGCGGGCAAGCCTTCTACGGTGGCATCGTCGACGGTCAACCGATGCATTGGGTCCGAAACCGGTACCACTCCGCTTCGACATGGTTGCGATCCTTCAACACCGCTGGCCTCACGGTCGAAGGTTGCGTGGAAGAGCCATTCAGTGACGATCAGATCGCGGCTTTTCCAGTCTCGATCTTCTACCCCGACGCAACCCTCGCGGCCTTGAGCGGACTCCCGACGCTGTGGTTGTGGGAACTACGCGTGACCGGCTGAGTTGGCCACCGCCGACCGTCTCACGGAGGGTGTAACCAACAACCGGTTGAACAGCAGAGTGCCACCCAACCGCCGGCGGGGCCGCGGGGGTATGTGTGGCTGCGAGAGGATGTGGCAGCCGCCCAGTCCGGCAGATCTGCTCGCGGTCGCATGATTGTCTTGACATCGCATCTGTCTCGTGAACCAATGAGAAGTCATGAGCATCGCTGAGGTCTACGAGTTGCCTACCGGTCGCGTGCTGTTCGCCGATGAGCAGGGGCGTGTGCTTCGAGCGACCTGGCACCTCGACCAGCGACTCGTGAACCTGAGCGTGTGGAACAACGATCGTTGCACCGAAACGTTCCGTCTCTCGCTGGCCGATGCGGCACAGTTCATCGCATTCCTGGTCGAAGGAATGACCGACGCGACCGACCGGCTGTTGCAAGCGGTCAGTGCGTCGACGGTATCGGTGACTCCTGATCGGCGGGCGTCGATGGAAAGTCGAGTTCGAATGGCTCGTGCGCGGTTCGCGAGTTGGATCGGGCCGAACCAATAGCGTCCAGAGCGGCAGGTCCGTACGTGTGCCCCGGAGAGAGGGCACTACGGATGACAAGATCGCAGGCATGAGGCGGGGACATTTGATCATGTTGGGCTCGATTGCGACGCTGGTATTCAGCGGATGCGGGTCGGACAGCGAGTCAGTCTGCGTATCGAACGACGTCGGCGAGGTGTGCGCCGAATCGGACAGTGGAGTCACGTTCAGTGGCGATGGACTGGAGCCGGGCTCCGAAGTTCAGATGGACGGACCCGAGGACCAAGCGTTCACAATCGAGGTCGGCCCTGACGGGTCATTCGAGCCCGAACCGGGAAACATTGGTGTTATCTCTGGTGCCGCTGACGCGCAGTTGACCTTTGCGGTCTCAGCGATAGACGGCAACGGTGACGTGCTTGCAGGCGACATCACAGTTTCTAACTGAACCCTGCTCCCGAGTGAATCGCTGGGCGATCTGAGGCCGCACCCGCCCCGAGTGCCCGATATGGCGCGTCGCCGCAAGCC
>JANNNB010000253.1:0-8574 GCA_031398325.1 Actinomycetes bacterium | reverse complement strand
CCCCACGAGCGCGCTCCGATCGGCGACCCACAGGCACGAGCAGTCGAAGTTGGTCAGCATCCACTTGTGGGGGTTGAAGACGTAGCTGTCAACGAGCTCCAGCCCGTCGAAGTGGTGGCGGTGCTCCTCGCACAGCGCTGCCGTCCCGGCGTACGCCGCGTCGACATGGACCCAGGCGCCGTGGCGACGGGCGACCTCGGCGATGCTGCGAACCGGGTCGATGGCCGTCGTGCTCGTGGTACCGATGGTGGCGCACACGAACGCCGGCACCAGCCCGGCCGCGACGTCGGCTGCCATCGCGGCCGCCAAGGCCTCGGGCTGCAGTGCGAAACGCCCGTCGACCTCGATGGCCCGGAGATGACGAATGCCCGCGACACGAGCCCCTTTGGCCACCGACGAATGTGTCTCGGTCGAGGTGTACGCGACCACGAGCGAAGGGTCGACGCCATGGCGAGCGACAGCCTGCCCGCGCGATGCGACCAAGGCGCACAAGGCGGCCGACGATGCGCTGTCCTGGATCACACCGCCGCCGGGCCCATCGGAGCGAAAGGCGCCGGGCAGACCCATCAGCTCCACGAGCCAGTCGAGGACGTGGGTCTCGAGCTCGGTGCACGCCGGCGACGTGACCCAGCTCATGCCTTGCACGCCGAGCCCGGCGGTCGCGAGTTCGGCGAGGATCGACGGGAACGAGTTGTTCGACGGGAAGTAGGCGAAGAAGCTGGGGTGTTGCCACTGCGTCAAGCCGGGCACGATGATGCGATCCAGGTCGGCCATGACGTCGGCGAACGGCTCGGGCCGCGCCGGAGGATGCTCGGGCAGTGCGGCCCGCACGTCACCGGGTGCGACCGTCGGCTGCACGGGTCGTGCGTCGACCTGGGCGATGTAGTCGGCGATCCAGTCGATCAGCGCATGGCCGCTGGCACGAAACTCTTCGGGTGTCATGGCCCGGTCGACTCGGTCGACTCGGTCGACTCGGCGGCGCGTGCTTCCGCTGTGGCTCGCTCCAGCTCGGCCCGGTTCCTGCGCACGCCGATGATGATCCGCCAGAAGATGAACCCCATACCAGCCATCACGAGGACGAAGACGACGTTGAGGAGCGCCCCGCCACGCTCCTCGCTCCCGCAGCCCGGCTTCTCGACCAGTCCGACGCAATCGCTGAGGTCACGGTCTTCCGGCAGGAACTCGTTCGCGGTCACCGGCGGCTCGGGCGATGGTTCGGGGGCCGTCGCCGAAGCGACACCGCCAGTGGTGCCGGCCACGACCACGAACGCGAGTGCGGCGATCAGGAGACGGATGGGTGCGAGCCAACGGGCTGCCCTACGATTCACGTCCTTGAGTCAATCGCGTCGACCAGCCAGCCCCTCGTCGGATCGCGACACCGTTCTGGTCGTCGACTTCGGTGCGCAGTACGCCCAACTCATCGCTCGGCGGGTCCGGGAGCTGCGGGTGCACTCCGAGATCGTGCCGCACCGCATCACGGCCGCCGAAGTGACGGAGCGAGCGCCGTCGGCGATCATCCTGTCGGGCGGGCCGAAGAGCGTTCACGTCGATGGTGCGCCGACGCTCGACCCGGAGATCTACGAGCTGGGTATCCCGGTGCTCGGCATCTGCTACGGCGCACAACTGATCGCCCAGCAGCTGGGTGGCACGGTCGGGCGCGGGATGCGCGGGGAGTACGGGCGCACGACGATGACGCGCATCGCCGGTTCGACGTCGACGTTGCTCCACGACGGGATCCCGTCGGAGCAGGCCGTCTGGATGAGCCACTTCGACGCAGTGACGGTCGTGCCGGAGGGATTCGTGGCGACGGCGACCACCCCTGATGCTCCGGTCGCCGCGTTCGAGTCGTTCGACCGGAAGATCTGGGCGGTCCAGTGCCATCCCGAGGTCGGCCACACCCCGAACGGCATGGCGATGCTCGAGCAGTTCCTCTGGCGGCTCGCCAAGTGCGACGCCACCTGGGAGATGGGATCGGTGCTCGAGGAACAGGTTGCGTTGATCAAGGCGCAGGTCGGCGACGGCCGAGCGATCTGCGGGCTCTCGGGCGGCGTCGACTCCTCCGTGGCAGCAGCGCTCGTCCATCGTGCGATCGGCCACCAGCTCACCTGCGTCTACGTCGACACCGGCTTGATGCGCAAGGGAGAGAGCGAGCAGGTCGTCGAGACGTTCCGCCGCAACCTCGGCATCGAGCTCATCCACGTCGACGCCGGCGACCGGTTCTTCAACGCCCTCGCCGGTGTGACCGAGCCGGAGGCGAAGCGCAAGGCGATCGGCGAACAGTTCATCCGTGTGTTCGAGGAGTACACGGGCGGCCTGACCGAAGCCAAGTTCCTCGTCCAGGGGACGCTCTATCCGGACCTGATCGAGAGCGGCGGGACCGACGGCACGGCGTCGGTGATCAAGAGCCACCACAACGTCGGCGGGCTGCCCGAGGACATGACGCTCGAACTCGTGGAGCCGTTGCGCGACCTGTTCAAGGACGAGGTCCGCAAGCTCGGCATGGAGCTCGGCCTGCCCGACGAGATGGTGTGGCGTCAACCGTTCCCCGGCCCGGGGCTGGGCGTGCGGATCATCGGCGAAGTGACGCCCGAGCGCGTCGCCGTACTCCAGGAGGCCGACGCCATCGTGCGCGAGGAGCTGAAGACGGCGGGCCTGGAGCGGGAGATCTGGCAGTCGTTCGCCGTGCTCGCCGACATCCGTTCGGTCGGGGTGATGGGCGACGAGCGCACGTACGGCCATCCCATCATCATCCGGGCGGTCACGAGCGACGACGCGATGACGGCCGATTGGGCGCGCATCCCCTACGACGTGTTGGAGATCATGTCGCAGCGCATCATCAACGAGGTGCCCGGCATCAACCGGGTCGCCTACGACATCACCTCCAAACCCCCCGGCACGATCGAGTGGGAATAGGCGCCTGGAACGGGCGTAAGCGTGGAATGACGAGAGCCTGTGTGACGCGCGGCACCGAATTTCCGTCAGCATTTCGCAACACGTTCGTCATATTCGCTAGGATGCGGTCGGTTCGTATGAGGCAGCTTCTCCGTGTATTTCCCGTGGCTGTCGCGATCGCATTGATCGTTCCTGCGATGGCGCCCACCGTTGCACAGGCCCAAACGGTCGACGGGCAGCGCCAGAAGGTCGAAGACATCGTCGACGAGCTCGAGCGACTCGAAGAGCAATCGAACCAGCTCGCCGAGGAATACGTCGAGGCGATCGACACCAAGGCCCAGCTCGATGCCGAGATCGTGGAAGCCGAGGCTCGTGTGGCGGCCAAAGAGGCCGAGCTCGCTTCCCTGCGAGGCAGCCTCGGCGAGATGGCGCTGCGGTCGTTCGTCGGCGGCGGTGCCGCCCCGCTCGGACCGTTGTTCGAGGACTCCACCAACTTGAACGACGTGTTGCAGCGCGACGAGTTGGCTCGGATCGCCCTGAGTGCCGGCGACGTGACCTCCGACGAACTCGACGCGATGGTCACCGACCTCGAAGAGGATCGTGCCGACCTCGCCGCGAAGCGTGAACAGGCCGAGCAGCTCGCTGCGAAGCTGGTGGCGTCGCAAGAGGCCACCGAGGAACTGACCGACGACTACGAAGCGGCTCGCATCGAAGCCGAGAGCACCCTCGGAGAACTGATCGCCGAGGAAGAAGCGCGTCGCGCCGCCGAGTCGCTCCGCCAGATGCAGGCCCAGGCCGCGCAGGCCCAGGCCGCGCAGGCGCAGGCGAGCCAGTCCAACCAGGCGTCCACGGGCGGCGGTGGTGGTGGCGGCGGCACGACGACAGGCGGCGGCGGGTCCGAGGCGACCAGCGAAACGAACTACGCCCCGGCACCTGCGGTGTCGTCACGCTCGGGCATCGCGATCTCGGCCGCCATGGCTCAACAGGGTGTGCCCTACCGCTACGCCGCTTCGAGCCCGGGTGAGGCCTTCGATTGTTCCGGCCTCACCGCCTACGCCTGGGCCCAGGCCGGTGTCGGTCTGCCGCACCAATCGCGAGCCCAGTTCGCGTCGGTGCCCCACGTCTCACAAGCCGAGGCGCAGCCGGGCGATCTGCTGTTCTATTACAGCCCGATCAGCCACGTCGGCATCTACCTCGGCGGTGGCCAACTCGTCCACGCACCGAACACCGGCTCGTCGGTGAAGGTGTCGGCGGTCAACTGGAGCAAGGTCACGGGCGTCGGCCGACCTGGCTGACCCGCTTCGACCGACCCCACTGCGACCGACCCACTGCGCCCGGCGAAAGCCTCAACGGCTACCGTCCGTCCGTGCAGTCATCGATCATTGGAATCGACATCGACCGCGTCACTGCGTGGCTCGTCGACAACATCAGCGGGGCGGTGGCCCCGTTCGAATTCAAGATCATCGCTGGTGGGCGCTCGAACCTGACCTTCACCGTCACCGACGCGACCGGCCAGCGGTACGTGTTGCGCCGGCCCCCGACGGGCGCCGTGCTGGCGACCGCGCACGACATGGCCCGCGAGTACCGAATCATCGCTGCCGTGGGCACGACCAACGTGCCGGTTCCCGCCGCACTCGGCCTCTGCACCGACGAGTCGGTCAACGGAGCGCCCTTCTACGTGATGGGCTACGTCGACGGAGTCGTGCTCGACAGCCCCGACCGTGCTGCCGCGATGTCGATCGAACACCGGCGGTCGGCGAGCTTCCATCTCATCGACGTGCTTGCCGACCTCCATGCCGTCGATGTCGACGACGTGGGCCTCGGTGACCTCGCGAAGCGAGATGGCTACGTCGAGCGGCAGGTCAAGCGTTGGACGACGCAATGGCAGAACTCCAAGACCCGTGAGCTGCCGGCGATCGACGAGGTCGCGGTGCGCCTCGCTCAGCGAATTCCCGAGCAACATGGTGTGGCGATCGCCCACGGTGACTACCGCTTCGGGAACTGTCTGACCGACACGTCGACGGGCCGCGTCGCGGCGGTGCTCGACTGGGAGCTGTGCACGCTCGGAGACCCACTGGCCGACGTCGGCTACCTCGGCGTGTACTGGTCCGACCCGGGCAAACCGAACCTCCGACCGAACGACCCGACGGGCATCGAGGGCTTTCCGTCCTACGGCGACCTGCTCGAGCGATATGCCACCCGGACGGGGCGCGACCTGTCGGACATCGATTACTACGTCGCGTTCTCCTCGTGGCGTCTCGCCGTCATCTCGGAGGGGGTCTACGCCCGATACCTTCACGGGGCAATGGGAGATTCGCCGATCGATGACCAACTCCTGACGGGATTCAAGGTCGGCACCGAAGCGCTGGCCGAATCCGCCCTCGACGCCATGAAGCGGTTGGCATGAGCGCCGACGCCGTCCCCGAGGTGCTGGCAGGCTGGGAGGCCGGTGAGTTCTCGGCCGCCGGGATGACGCATCCGACATACCGGCGTGGGAGCGGGCCAGGGGTGGTCGTCGTTCACGAGATCCCCGGCATCACACCGGCGGTGGCACGGTTCGCGAACGAGGTGGTCGACGCGGGCTTCACCGTGATCATGCCGTCGCTCGTCGGAACCCCGGGGAAGGCGGTGACCGGCCCGTACGGAGCGGCGTCGATGGTGAAGGTGTGCGTCGCGAAGGAGTTCACCACGATGGCGCTGAACAAGACGTCGCCCGTGATCTCCTGGTTGCGCGCACTGGCCCGCAACCTTCACGCCGATGTCGGTGGGCCGGGAGTCGGCGCGATCGGGATGTGCTTCTCCGGTGGCTTCGCGCTCGGGATGATGGTCGACGACACCATGATCGCCCCCGTGCTCTCGCAGCCGTCGATGCCGTTCGCGCTCGGCAAGGCGCGATCGGCCGACCTCAACCTGTCGCCCGACGATGCGGCGGCCGTTGCCGAGCGCGCGGCACAGGGTTGTCAGGTGCTCGGGCTCCGCTTCACGGACGACAAGCTCGTCGGCGACCGGTTCTCGTCGCTGCGAGACCTGCTCGGCGACGCCTTCATCGCCGTCGAGTTGCCGAGCTCCAAGAAATCCGACCACTCGGTGTTGACCGAGCAGCGCGACGACGCCAGCGTCGAGCGCGTCATCGAGTTCTTTCGCGAGAAGCTCCTGGTCTGATCGTTCTGCCGGCTGCAGTCAGCCGGTCGCGAGGACCTTGGCAGCCCGGTAGTCGGCCTTGCCGTTGGGCGCCCGGGGGACGACCGGCACGAAGACGATCGACTTCGGGGCCTTGTATCCAGCAAGCTCGTGCTTGACCGCTGCGATCACGGTCTCGGCATCGACGTCGGATCCGTCCACCCGTGAGGCGACGGCGGTGACCGCCTGACCGAACTTCTCGTCGTCGATACCGATCACGAGACAGTCCTGGATGCCGTCGACGCGCTTGACGGCCTCCTCGACCTCCTCGGGGTAGATCTTCTCGCCGCCGCTGTTGATCACCTGGCTGCCCCGCCCGAGCAGGATGATCGAACCGTCGGCGTCGACCTTGGCGAAGTCGCCCGGGAACGAGTAGCGCAGCCCGTCGATCACGCGGAACGTACGGGCCGACTTCTCCGGATCCTTGTAGTACCCGAGCGGGACGTTGCCGCCAGCGGCCACCATGCCGACCTCGTCGGAGCCGGGGACCACCTCGCGGTCGTCTTCGGTGAACACCTTGGTCGTCGGGTTCTGTTGGAACTTCGCCGTCTGGGCAGCGAGGCCCTTCATGGTGACCTGCGAACCCATCTGACCCTCGGAGGCACCCATCGCGTCGATCAGCATCGCCTGCTCGATGCGATCGATCATCTGCTGCTTGACCTCGGTGGTCCACATCACGCCGGACGACAGGAACAGCGCGATGGAGGTCGTGTCGTACTTGCTGCCGTCGGGCTTGCCCTCGTCGATCGCCTTGATGATGGGCTTGGCGAGCGTGTCGCCGACGATGGTGACCGCCGTTGCCTTGCGGCGTTCGACCGTTGCGAGCAGCTCGTGCGCATCGAGGCTGCGGCTGGTGAGGGTGACGATGTGTCCACCGGCGAGCAGCGGGATCATGCACCCGCCCCAGGCGCCGGTGCCGTGCATCAGCGGTGCACACGGGATGGAGACGATCTGGGTGCCGGCGCCGACCACCTCGGCGACCATCGGGGCGACGAGTGACGCATCTGCTGGCGGCGCGAGCCCGATCAGGGGGAGCCCGCCCATCACCTGCGCGTTGGTCAGCTCTCCGATCGCGTACATCACACCCTTCGGCATGCCGGTCGTGCCGCCCGTGTAGAGCATGTAGATGTCGTCTTCCGAGCGCTCGATGCGCGGCATCGGGTCGGCGGCAGCAAGTACTGCCTCGTACTCCTGCGAGCCCGGCACACCGGCGGTCGGGCCGTCGGCCACTTCGATCAGCAGCTTGAGCTTCGGAAGTCGGTCGACGACGTTGGCGACCCGATCACCGAGCGAGGCGTGGAACACGAGGGCTTCGGCGTCAGAGTTGTCGAGCAGGTACCAGAGCTCCTCGTCGAGGTAGCGGTAGTTGATGTTGACCGGCACGCCGCGCAGCTTGAACGCTGCGTACTGGGCTTCGATGTACTCGTTGCCGTTGTAAAGATAGAGCCCGACCTTGGAATCCGGTCCGAGCCCGGCGGCGGTCAAGGCGCCGGCGATGCGTGCGGCGCGATCGTCGAACTCCGACCAGGTGCGGGTGGTGTCGCCGTTGCTGACGGCGGGTGTGTCGGGAATCTCATCGGCGATCGATTCCCAAACGGTTGCGAAGTGCATCTCCATCGGGCCGACAGTAGGGGAGCCGCCTGGTCGAACTCGCACGGTGGGCGTAACCTGAGCTGCTTGCAGGCGAGACGAGCATCCCAGACGCCTCTGCGGCGCCGACGTGCCCTGTCGGTCGTGCTGGTCGTGGCTACGTTGGGCTCGGTTCTGGCGATGTCGCCAGGTGGGCCAGCGGCGTTCGCCCAGGCGGTCGATGTGCCGGTCGTTCGGTTCGACGCCGCTTCCGAGCCGGATGAGGTCGCGCCGATCGTCGACGACAGTCGTTTCGGTGCCGTTCGTTCGAGATTCGTCACCGTCGACGTCGACGCATTGACGGTCGGTCTGTCGGCGCCCGACGTCACCATCGAACTGTTCCACGAGGTCGTGGTTCCGTTCGGCTCGAGCGGGGTGTGGTCCGCCGGAGAGGGTGGCTCGACCTGGTCCGGCACCACGCCCGATGCGGTCGCGACGCTGTCGTTCGTTGCGGACGGCGTCCACGGCGCGATCAGCGTCGGCGACGCGACGTACTCGATCGTTCCGGCATCCGGGTCGACCCACCTGGTCTTCGAGGAGGGGCGGATCCTTCCGAACGAGACCGAGGCCGAGCCGTTGCCCCCTGAATTCGTGAACGACGCCCCAAGCGCAGCGGCGCCGGACGTCGTCGATCTGTCGCCGGAAGCGGCCGCCGACGGGGCAACCCCTGTCGTACGGGTCCTCACGGTGTACGACGAGTTCTCCCGCGATCTCTTCGGTGGCGACGCGCAGGCGGTTGCGTGGCTCGCTGCGACCATCGACGAAGTGAACGCGGCCTACGCCCGTTCGGGTGCCAACCTCGTGATGGAGTCGGCGAGCATCGAACCTGTTGCGTATCGAGGCATCGGCGCCTCGGCGAACACCGAGCTGAAC
>JANNNB010000204.1:0-16270 GCA_031398325.1 Actinomycetes bacterium | reverse complement strand
ACGGCGGTGATCGACCAAGCGTGGGTGCCGACCGACGCCTTCGACGAGCACGTCGAGGCCATGGCGAGCGCGTACGCCGACGTCGGCCTCCGGTGCGGGCTTGCGCCGATGATCCAGGACCGCGACATCTTCGAGTCGATGGCGTTCGGCAACGCGGAAGCACCTCCGCCGCTGGGTGATCCGGACGACCCGGCGCAGCTCGTCGAGGCGATGGAGCGCTATCTGACCGGCTATGCCACGCAGCCTCGGTTCACGCCGATGGTCGGCCCGTCGGCGCCGCAGCGGTGCAGCGACGAGTTGCTGGCCGGCCTCACCGGCCTCGCCAACACTCACGCGGCGCCGTTGCACACGCACGTGCTGGAGACCCGCTCGCAGGTGGTGGCGACCCGTGAGCGGTACGGCCGGTCGGTGGTCGACCACCTCGACGGCATCGGCGCACTGACCGATCGCACGAGCCTGGCGCACGGGGTGTGGATGGATGCCGACGAGTTCGCCATCGTGCGCCGGGCGGGGGCGACGGTCGTCCACAATCCGATCTCGAACTTGCGCTGCGGGTCGGGCCTGTTGCCGCTCGCCGGCCTGCTCGGCGACGGTGTGAGCGTCGCGCTCGGCGCCGACGGTGCGGCGAGCAACGACAACCAGAACATGTTCGAGGCGATGAAGTTCGCCGCCTTGATCCACACGACCTCGGGCCCGTTCCATGCATGGCCGACGCCGGAGGCCGTGTGGCGGATGTGCCTCACCGGCGGGGCGAACGCGTTGTGTGCGCCGATCGGCCGCATCGCGCCTGGGCACCGCGCCGACATCGTGCTGCTCGACACCGAGCGCCACGCCTGCCTCGATCGTGATGCCCTCGTACGCAGCCTGGTGTTCGCCGAGCACGGCGAGTCGGTGCACACGGTGCTCGTCGACGGCCGAATGGTGGTCGAGGATCACGCGTCGCTCACGGACCCGCCCGACCATCGAGCCAGGGCGCGAGCGTTGCAGCATCGGATCCACGAGTCGCTGCCGCAACGCCAGGTGATGCTCGACCGCTACGGCCCGCTGCTCGAGGCGATCCACGACCGCGACCACGCCGGGCTGGTGCCACATGGATGACGCGATGTGGCTCGACAACACGCACCCGATGCTGCGCCGGTGCTGGCATCCGGTCGCTCGGGCCGAGGAGCTGGCCGACGACGGTCCGCTGGCGGTCCAGTTGCTCGGTGAGCACTGGTGCGTGGTCCGCCTCGGCGGTCAACTCGCAGCGCTGAAGGACGAGTGCCCGCACCGTCTTGCGCCGCTGAGTGCCGGCCGGGTCGAGGTGACCGCCGCCGGTGCCGGCCTGCGCTGTGCGTACCACGGCTACGCATTCGCCGCCGACGGCACCTGTATCGAGATCCCTGCCCTCTCGCCCGACACCCCCATCCCCGCGCGCGCCGGCTGCGGCGCGGCGGCCGGCGTCGCCGAGCACCTCGGGCTGATCTGGATCGCGCCGGACGATCCGATCGTCGACCTGCCCCGCGTGCCCGAGCACGAGGACGAGTCGTTCGTGCAGTGTCCGCTGCCGGCGCTGACGTGGAACGCCAGCGCTGCCCAAATGGCCGACAACTTCCTCGATCCGGGCCACCTCGGGTTCCTGCACCTCGACACGTTCGGGACGATGGAGGATCGCCGGGTGTCCGATTACGAGGTCGTGCGGGACGGGCCGAGTTTCTCGGTGCGCTACCAGCACACGACCAAGGCGTTGGCCGATTCGTTCCAGGCCGGCGACGGGTTCCGCACGGTCGAGCGTGAGTCGTTCTGGATCTTCACGCCGCCGCACCACGTGTACCTCCGGCTGGGGTACGCGGAGGAAGCGACCGTGATGTCGATCACCTTCTTCCATCAGCCGGTCGACGCCGACACGACCGTCGTCTACTGCACCGACTACCGCAACGACATCGCCGACGACCCCGACCAGATCGCCGGCGTGGTCGCCTTCCAGCAGGCTGTCGCCGCCGAGGACAAGGCGTTGCTCGAGCGACTGCGGCGCAAGGCCGTGCCGCTCGACCCGGCCGCCGAGTTCCACACGAAAGCCGACAAGATCACCCTCGAGATGCGCCGCGTCCTGCGCGAGCTCGTCAACCGGGTCGATGCCGAGGCCGGGACAGACACCGACACGAAGACCGACCGGACAGGAGCGACATGAACGACGACGAACTGACCCCGGGCGCACTGGTGCGCACGATGCACCTCGAGTTGTGGGGTGACAGCGACCCGACGGCGATCGACCGCTACATCTCGCCCGACGCCCGCACCGTGATGACCGGCTTCGAGGGCTCGACCATCGCAGTGATGCGCGAGGACGTCGAGCGCTACCAAGGTGCGTTCGACGACGTTTCCACCGAGATCGTCGAGCTCATCGAAGCCGGCGATCAGGTCGTGCTGTGGTGGCGCACCGTCGGGACCCACACCGGCTCGTACGGCGACATCGCCCCCGACCCCACCGGCGAGCGGATCACCATGGAAGGCGTGGACATCTACAAGGTCGCCGGCGGCAAAGTCGTCGAGGTCCGCAGCTTCTGGGACGCCGCCGAGGTCTACCGCCAGTTCGGACTGTTGGCGGACGGCCTGTAGACGGGTCAGCCGAAGACGCGGTCCATGAGGTCGGCAAGTTCCTGGTCGTGGATGGTCTTCGAGCCGGTGGCCGGGCTGCCCGACTCGACACGGGCGACGTGCTGCAGGTCGTACCCCTGTTCCTTGATGCGCCACGTGTGTCGCTCGATGAAGTTCCACGGGCCCATGTTCTCGGGCTCCTCCTGGAGCCAACGGAGTTCTCTCGCGTTCGGGTACTTCTTCAGGATCTCGAACATCTGCACGGTCGGCAGCGGGTAGAGCTGCTCGACGCGCACGATGGCCGCGGGCGCCTGACGCTCGTCGCGGGCGGCGATCGCGTCCCACGCGACCTTGCCCGAGCAGAAGACGATCCGGGTGACCGAGTCGGCATCGATCTGGCCCGGGTCGTCGAGGATCTCCTGGAACGAACCGTGGGTGAGCTCGTCGACGTGTGACCGCGTCTGCTTCATGCGCAGACCCTGTTTGGGCGTGAAGACGATCAGGGGCGTCTGGCGCAGCGAGTGGACCTGCCGCCGGAGTAGGTGGAAATAGTTCGCTGCAGTCGTCGCGTTGACGATCTGCATGTTGTCCTCGGCGGCAAGCGTCAGGAACCGCTCGATGCGTGCGGAGCTGTGCTCCGGGCCCTGACCTTCGTAGCCGTGGGGCAGGAGGAGCACGAGACCGTTCTGTTGGTCCCACTTGTCTTCCGCAGCCACGATGTACTGGTCGATGATGATCTGCGCACCGTTGACGAAGTCGCCGAACTGCGCCTCCCACATGACCAGCGCGTGGCTGTTGGCGTGGCTGTAGCCGTACTCGAAACCCATCGCCGCGTACTCCGACAGCAACGAATCGAACACCCAGAAGTGTGCTTCGGCTCCGTCGAGGTGATCGAGTGGGATCCACGGCTCGCCGGTCTCGTAGTCGATCAACGCGGAATGCCGCTGGCTGAACGTCCCGCGACGCGAGTCCTGCCCGGAAAGGCGCACGGGGTGCCCTTCGAGCACGAGTGAGCCGATCGCCAGTGCTTCACCGGTCGCCCAATCGACTTCACCCTGCTCGTACAGTGCCGAACGGCTCTCGAACTGCTTGCCCAACTTCGGGTGGATCGTGAACCCCTCCGGATAGTCGGTCAGCTTGGCGAAGACCGCATCGACGACCGAACGGTCGACACCGGTCTCGATGTGCGGGAGCACACCGAGTGGCTTCGGTGGACGCGGCGCCTTGGCGTTCTCCGGCGCGTGTGAGCGGGTCTCGTCGAGGGAGACCTGCAGCTTGTCGTGGAAGTCGACGAGCGCCTTCTCCGCCTCTTCGATCGTGATGTCGCCACGCTTCACCAGGGTCTCGACGTACAGCTTTCGAACGCTCCGACGCTCGGCGATCGCCTTGTACATGAGCGGCTGCGTGTAGCTCGGATCGTCGCCCTCGTTGTGGCCGTAGCGGCGGTAGCAGACCATGTCGATCACGACGTCCTTGTGGAACGTCTGGCGGTACTCCCACGCGAGCTTGGCCACCTTCACACAGGCTTCGGGATCGTCGCCGTTGACGTGGAAGATCGGCGCCTGGATCGTCTTCGCGACGTCGGAGCAATAGATCGACGATCGGGCGTACAGCGGCGCGGTGGTGAAGCCGATCTGATTGTTGATGATGAGGTGGATGGTGCCACCGATCCGGTAGCCACCGATGTCGCTCATCGCGAGCCCTTCGGCGACGACACCCTGGCCGGCGAACGCCGCGTCGCCGTGGATCAACACGGGCAGCACCGTGAACCCGCCGGGAGGTTCGATCTGGTCCTGCTGGGCGCGCACCATGCCGAGCACGATCGGTCCGACCGTTTCGAGATGGCTCGGGTTCGCGGCCAGCTCGACGGGGATGTCGGCGCCGGAGGGGCTGACGTACTTGCCCTTCATGCCGAGGTGGTACTTCACATCGCCGGAACCCTGCACGGTGGTCGGGTCGACATGGCCTTCGAACTCGGAGAAGATCGCCTCGTAACTCTTGCCCATGATGTTCGACAACACGTTGAGCCGGCCACGGTGGGCCATACCGAGTGCCGCGCCGTCGAAGCCGACGTCAGCCGCGTTCGACAGGATCTCGTCGAGGATCGGGATCGCCGACTCGGCGCCTTCGATCCCGAATCGCTTCGTGCCGACGTACTTCGTGGCGAGGAACTTCTCGAACGATTCGGCGGCGTTGAGCCGCTCGAGGATGCGGTCCTTCTGTTCCTTGGACGGCTGCTCGTGCGTTCCTTCGACCTTGGCCTGGATCCACTGCTGCTCGTCCGTGTTCTGGATGTGCATGTATTCGACGCCGATCGTGCGGCAGTACGCATCGCGCAGCACACCGAGCAGGTCCCCGAGGCGCATCTTGTCGACGCCGCCGACACCGTCGGTCAGGAACTCGCGATCGAGGTCCCAGATGGTGAGCCCGTAGGTGGCGGGGTCGAGTTCGCGCGGGGTCTGGGGCTCCTTCCAACGGAGCGGATCGAGGTCGGCGATCAGGTGACCACGCACGCGGTGGACGCGCACGAGTTTGGCGACCGCCATCTGCTTGGCGAGCATGGCCTCTTCACGGTCGATCGGGTTCGTGTCGGGGCGCCACTTGACGGCCTCGTACGGCATGCCGAGCGAGTGGAAGATGTCGTCGTAGAAGCCGTGGTCGCCGAGCAACAGCTCGTGCACGCGCTTCAGGAAGGTGCCCGACTCGGCGCCCTGGATGATGCGATGGTCGTAGGTGCTCGTGATCGTGACGACCTTGCTCACCCCGAACGAGCTGAGGTTCGTGCGGTCGGCACCCTCGAATTCGGCCGGGTAGTCGATGCTGCCGACGCCGACGATCACGCCCTGGCCTGGCATCAGGCGCGGCACCGATTGGACGGTTCCGATCGTGCCTGGGTTGGTGAGCGAGACGTTCGCACCCTGGAAGTCTTCGATCGTCAGCTTGTTGCTCTTGACCTTGCGGATGATCTCCTCGTAGGCCGTGAGGAACCCGGCGAAGTCGAGCGTGTCGGCGTTGCGCACCACGGGCACGACGAGCGTCCGGCTGCCGTCCGCCTTGGAGACGTCGACGGCGAGGCCCATGTTGATGTGGTCGTTGACGACGAGGCGCGGCTTTCCGTCGGCGCCCTCGAGGAAGGTGTTCTTCATCCCCGGAACCTCGTCGGCGATCGCGCGCACGATGGCGTAGCCGGTCAGGTGGGTGAAGCGGACCTGGGTCAGACCGGTGCGTTCGCGAAACCCGTTGATGACCTTGCGGTTGACCTCGAGCAGCTTGGCGGGCACATTACGGAAGCTGGTCGCCGTGGGCACCTCGAGACTGCGTTCCATGTTCGCGGCGATCGCTGCGCCGGCGCCACGGATCGGCTTGCCGGGCTCTTCCGCCGGCTCTGCGGAGACCTCCGCCGGGGCCGGCGTGGCCGACGCGACCGGTGCCGGTTTCGGCGAGGCCGCGGGTGCGGCCACGGGCGGTGGCGCACCGTGGCCGACCGCGATCTCGCGCACGTGTGGTGAAGCCGCAGCGGCTGCTGCCACGGCCGGGGTCCGGGAGCGATAGTCGGCGAAGAACTCCTGCCAGGAGTCGCTCACCGAACTGGGATCGTGCACGAACTGCTCGTACATCTCTTCGACGAGCCACGAGTTCGCACCGAACCCAGACCCTTGACCGTTTGCTGCTGCCACGTGGGTCAGCGTACCGCCGAGCCCCCCGCCACTTCAGACCGGTCGCCGGACGGATCGCCGGACGGCTGCTGGCGGATCAGAATCTTGACCAAGCCTTGACCTGGCACGCCTTACCACGCAGGGCGTTCCGGGACTACGGTGCGTGACGTACCGGCGACCACGCCCCGCAACATGGAGGATCACATGCAGATCGAACAGCTGAGCAGGGGCGAGATGCTTCGCGGCAACGACATCGATGCCACGGCAAACCGCGAACGCATGCGCCAGCGCCGCCTCAAGCGGGCCCTGTACGTCCTGACACCGATCCTCGCCTGGTTGCTCTATCGGCTCGTGACGGGCAACATCATCCGCCTCGGCATCCCGGGATGGCTCATGGGGAACCCGGAGATCATCATCGCCGTCGGCTTGATCCTGATCCTCGGCACGGTCATCTTCATTCCGTTCCTGACCGCAGGGAGGTCACCACACACGCTGCTGCGCCCCGGCGACTCCAACGTCCGCCTCGACGACGTGGTGGGTGCCGATCAGACCAAGCGCGAGGCAATCGACAGCCTGAACCTGTTCCTCGCGTCCGAGACCTTCGAACGTGAAATGGGCGGCAGTGCCCGTCGAGGCGTCATGTTCGAGGGCCTGCCGGGCACCGGTAAGACCCACCTGGCCAAGGCGATGGCGGCCGAGGCCGGGGTGCCGTTCCTGTTCGTCTCGGCGAGCGAGTTCCAGTCGATGTACTACGGCCAGACGAACAAGAAGATCCGTTCGTACTTCAAGGCGCTGCGCAAGGCGGCTCGTGACGAGGGCGGGGCGATCGGCTACATCGAGGAGTTCGACGCCATCGGTGGCGCCCGCAGCGGCATGAACACCGGCTCGATGCGTGAAGGCATCGTCGGTGTCGTCAACGAGCTGCTCGTCCAGATGCAGAGCTTCGACCTGCCGACCGGTTCACAGAAGTTCAAGGCGTGGTGGATCGACTGGATCAACGGATTCCTGCCCGACGCCCGACGCCGCCCTCGCCCGACCCGCAAGGCCGCCAACGTGCTGATCGTGGCGTCGACGAACCGGGCCGCCGACCTCGACCCTGCCTTGATGCGCCCGGGGCGCTTCGACCGGGTCATCACGTTCAACCTGCCCGCCCGCACGGATCGCATGGCGATCGCCGAGTACTACCTGGGGAAGAAGAATCACGTCGACGAGGTGACCGCCAGCCTGATCGCCGACCACACCGCCGGCTACACCCCCGTGCGGATCGAGAAGCTGCTCGACGAGGCGCTGATCATCGCATTGCGCTATCAGCGCACGAGCATGACCGTGAGCGACGTGCTCGAAGCACAGCTCATCACCGAAGTCGGCATCGCGCAGGAGATGGGCTACCACCCCGACGAGCGTCGGCGCATCGCCATCCACGAAGCCGGTCATGCACTCACCGCGGTGCTCACCCGCCGCGACGTGAAGGTGGCCTCGATCCTGCGCCGGTCGTCGGCGCTCGGACTCGTCGCCCACGGTGACGCCGAGGAGCGCTTCTTGCGCACGCCGACCGAGGCGAAGGACCTGATCACCGTCGCCCTCGCCGGTCGTGCCGCCGAGGAGCAGGAGTACGGCGAGGCCAGCAGCGGTATCTCGTCCGACCTTGCGGCCGCGACGACGATCGCGGCACAACTGGTCGGCCAGCTCGGCAACGGCCCCGGGCTGCTCAGCCTGGAGGCGGCGTCGATGCCGACTGCGGCGAATCTCGTCGCCAAGGTGCTCTCCGACGAACCGAGCCGCGAGGCGGCGGAGGCGTACATGGTGGAGGGTGCCGAGCGCGCTGCGTGGATGGTGTCCAACTACCAGCAGGCCTTGTACGACATCGCCGACGGCTTGTGCGAGAACGACGAACTCGACGGTGAGGCGATCAAGGCGATCGTGCGTTCCTACACCGACATCACCGAGCGCCGCGGCCCGATCCGCATCACCCCCGTCCCCGCAGCCTGAGTTGGTGCGCGGGGTCAGGCACCGCGCACCAACTCGCAAGTCGGCGGAACGAGCCGGAACCGGTCATGGGTCGGCGAACGTCGAAGTCGCATGAGGATTCGTCGCCGGCTTCCCACGATCGCGCTCGTCGCTGCACTGGCGACCGCTGTCGTAGCGTGTGGGTCCGATCCCGCCGACACGTCGGACACCACTCCAGCGACGACGCCAGCGACGTCGCCAGACACGGAGGCTCCCACCGTGAGCGAACCCGAACCGTCCACTCCGCCCCCCGAGGTCGATGCGACGTCCGACCCACCGCGAACCGTGCCCGCTGCGACCGAACCGAACGCCGCCGATGCGGGTGGGGCGCTGACTCCGAGCGCCCAGCAGATGGCCGATGTCGCGATCGCCGACCTGGCTGAACGCATCGGCGGATCAAGTACCGACGCCGCCACGATCGCGGTCGTGTCGGTCGACGAGGTGACATGGCGCAACGGATCGCTGGGTTGCCCGGCCAAGGGCATGCAGTACACGCAGGTGCTCACCCCCGGAACCCGCATCGTGCTGGTCCACGAGGGGGTCGAGTACGAGTACCACGCCGGTTCCGGCCGCGATCCGTTCTACTGCGCGATGCCCGAAGCACCACTCGACTGAGCTCGACCCGGCCAGATGCCGAACGAACCCGCCCGTCCGACCAGGCCGTGCGCCACACCCACCACGCGTCTTCGCGAGTTGGTGCGCGGTGCCTGACCCCGCGCACCAACTCGGCGTGGTGGTGGGGCTGTACCGCGGCGGCCGATCGACCCCGACGAGGGTCGACCGGCCACCAATCGGCCCGTCCGCGGGCAGTGGCGTGAGTCGTCGGTGCGACGTCTACGTCGTGATGTCGACCAACGTGAGTCCGATCAGACCACCCGCGTTGGTGTGCGACACGGCACCGAGATACTCGGCGCCGGGCAACAGACCGGTCCACGACGCACGGATCGTTGCGATCTCGCCGATCGACACCGCGGTCGGTGCCTCGTCGATGACCATCGCCCCCGTACCCGGTGTGGCGGGCACGTCCCAGGTCTGCAGCTCGAAGCCGACGGGTCCGCCGCCCGTCTGCCAGCCGTGGACGTACAACGTCCAGGTGCCGTCAGCGGGCAACGTCAGCTCGATCAGCTCCGTTGTGCCACCCGCCGTCGACGCCGCGACCGCATTCCCCGCCTCGTCGAACAGGTAGAGATCGAGGTCGACGTTCGGATCCGGGACATCGAGATCGGACTCGTCGAGCGCGATTCGCAGGAACGCCGTGCCAGACGTCGTCAACGTCAGCGCGGTGGTGCCGGTCGGATCGAGCGGGTCGAACGTCTGGTCCGGGTCCTGCTCGACGGTCCCGGCGATGGGCACCGACGCCACCGGCCCGTGGGCCGCAGCGGTGTACGGACCTTCGAAGCCGAACTGCACCGGAATGTCGACACTGCCGTCGACGCCTGTCGCCTCGACGCTGTCGGGTGCCGCGAAGAGCGACGCCTTGGCGGCGATTGGGCTACGCACCTCGTAGTTGCCGCTCTTCCACGTGAGCGCTCCGAAGGCCCACGTGTCGATCGGTGCCGACGAGTTGGTGATGGTGATCTCGACGTCGGCGGATTCACCCGGGGCGAGCTTCACCCTGGATGGGGTCACGACCACGTCGAACCCGGCGGGGGCTTCGACCGACGCGGTGAACGTCCGCCGGCTGTCGGCGACCGACGTGACCGTTCGATGGATCGTCGTCGAGCCGGCGATCGAACTCGCACCGATCGACGCAAGGTTCAGGTCCGCCGGCACCGTCGACTCACCCGCGCCTTCGAGCTGCCCACACGTGGAGCCGGGGTCGATGAACACCGACGTGTCCGTCCCGCAGAGGAAAGCGAAGTAGTCGAACAGACCCGCGTCGTAGACCAGACCAGGGTTGAAGATCGAGCCCGCTGCGGTCGGTCGACCGCTCGGGTCGACGTGGCCGGCACCGAAGTCGAACGGGTCAGCGGGCGTGGCCGCGTCCTCCTTCATGACGTCCTGGCGGGCCGTGGTCATGATCGCCGACTTCGCCATCGCCGCCGTCCATTCGGGATGGGCCTGGCGCATGAGCGCGAACAGACCCGCCACGTGGGGACTCGACATCGACGTTCCCGAGATCGACTGGAACAGCTGGCCGGGGGCGCCGGCCGTGGGGAACGGCGTGTTGCCGGCGAGGATGTTGACGCCCGGCGCCGTGACGTCGGGCTTGATCAGGTCAGGGGCGACCGGGTTCGATCCCCTGGACGAGAAGTCGGCCATCACCGAGCCCTGCGCCGGCCGTGCGACACCCTGGGAGATCGATGCACGAGCATCGGCTCCCGCGGCGTCGATGTACGCCTTGATCCCCATCCCGGTCGTGAAGTTGACGTGGGTCGAGGGCAGGAAATGGGAGTCGGTGACGAGCGCCTGGGCGTCGTTCGGGTTGTACAGGATCATGCCCGCACCGCCGGCGTTCGCGACCGCGAGGCTCTTGGCCACTCGATCGACACCACCGCGGAGGCACACCACGATCTTTCCGGCAACGCTCGCGGAGAACGGCTGCGCCGGGTCGCACAACTCGTTGCCGAGATCGGCCGCGTCGACGAGCGGCTTCATGCCGCTCGTGCCCCCGGTGATGCTCACGCCGGTCGCCACCTGTCCGCTGCGCGTCCGAACCGTGTTGCTGAAGGTCCGATCGTGCGTGCTCGCACCGACGCTGGTGATCCACGGCACCGATGCCGGGCCACCGACCGTCTCGGAGCCGGGACCCGAGTTACCGGCCGAGGTCGCCACCCAGACGTTGGCATCGGCGGCGAAGAGGAAGGCGATGTCGGCCGGGTCGGTGAGCGATGCTCCGCCACCGATCGAGTAGTTGATCACGTCGACGCCGTCGGCCACGGCGCTGTCGATCGAGTCGACGAGGTCCGAGGTGAAACACCCCAGTTCGCCGCACGCCGAATAGGCGATGACCCGGGCGCGTGGGGCGATGCCGGTCACCGTGCCGCGGTCGATGCCGAAGATCGAGGCTGCGACGTCGGCGTTACCTGCAGCGGTCGACGCGGTGTGGGTTCCGTGGCCGTCGTAGTCGCGAGCCGAGTTGAAGGTCTCCGGTCCGATGACGGATTTGTACGCCGTGCGCATGTCGCGGGCGCCGAGCAGCTTGCCGTTGCACGCGAACGCGACATCGTCGGGGTTGTATCCCGAGTCGCCGAACTCGCAGGGCAACGCGTCGTAGCCGTCGAGCGCAGGGTACGTCCCGTCGTCCGCGAACGACGGGTGTTCCGGCCAGATGCCGCTGTCGATCACACCGACCACGACGTCTTCGCCGACGAGGCCGGACTCCCACGCCCCGCGACGCTCGTCGAGGCCGAGAAAGGCGGGCGACGCGTCGGTCTGGAGCTGGCGGAGCTCGTTCGGCACGATCTTCGCGACCTCGGGCCGGCGCTCCATCGTGGCGACCTCGCTAGCCGTGAGTTCCGCTTCGAACCCGTTGAGGGCGTAGGTGAAGCTTTCGCCGCGGTCGTCGGCTGCGACTCCCGCCTCGTCGAGCACCTCGGTCTGGGTGGCCTCCAGATGTTCCACGTACTCCGCAACGGCCGGGTCCTCCGGCGCGACCTTCTCCCCGGCTCCGGGTGCGGTTGCAGCGAGGCCGGGTTCGCCACCGGCGTACGCGACGACCGGTTCGGCGGCCATCAGCACGACGTAGGACTCGCTCGGTTCCTCGGGCTGGGCGCTGGCGATGCCCTGTGCCGCGGCGACGCCGAGCAGACCCGGCACCGCCAGCAAGACGGCGAGCCGGCTGCTGAACGAGGCGCGACCGAGACCGCTGCGAGATCGGGATCGACCTCGGAGGCGAGGGGATGCGAAACGGTCCGACGCTGCGGCCGTCCCATGGGACGAACTGGACACTGTGGTCTCCTGGCTGACGCGTTGCCCGCTGCCGACCGCCCGGTCAACGTAGTACGGGTGGAACCGTTGTGCCAGAGATTCCCGAAATTGGAATCCCGGTTCGACTGCGGGTCAGATCCGCTCGAGCCGGTCGTTGTCGAACAGCGCCGTGATGTCGTGGTCGATCACATCGGCCTCGAGTTCCGACGACTGAGGGGCATCGAGCGGTCCGCATGCGGCGTCCACGACGGCGGGGAGCAACCGCGCATCGCTCGTGCTGTTCACGAACAGATTCGGGGTCGACAACACGTACCGCACGGCGCGACCAATCGCTGCGGGGTCGGTGAGTGGCTCGTACCAACTGAAATGCCGGTCGGACCCATCGCTCCACCGGCCTTTGGCGATCGCCTTGATCGTCTGTACCGCGATCTGACGGTCCGCACAGACGGCGAACAGCCGTTCGACGTCGGTTCGGTAGTCGGGCCGCCCCATGAGGACGAAGTTGAGCGGCAGCAGCACGGAGGCGACTTCGTGGCGCTCGATCGAGCGCAGGTGCATGCCGGCGATCCGGATGCCGTGACCCGTCACGCCCAGATGCGACACGAGCCCTTCCTCTCGCGCCGCAGCGAGCGCCTCGAAGGCGCCGCCCGGCCCCATGGCGACTTCCCACTCGTCAGGCTCGACCAGGTTGTGGAGCTGGATGAGGTCGACGTGATCGACGCCCATCCGCGTCAGCGACCGCTCGAGTTCGGCACGTGCACCTCGTCCGGTGCGCTCCCCCGTCTTGGTGGCGAGGAAGATCTCGTTCCGATGAGTGGCCAGCCACGGCTGGAGCCGTTCCTCGGACGCGCCGTATCCGGCGGCGGTGTCGATGTGGTTGATGCCCCAGCCGTGGATCCGCGCCATCGTGGCGTCGGCACGCTCCTGGCTCATCCCGCCGAGCGCCGCAGCGCCGAAGATCACTCGCGTGGAGACATGGCCCGTCGCGCCGAAGGGTGCCACCGGCAGGGTGCTCGATTCGCTCATGCCGATCGACGGTACACCCGGCCCGGCAGACGATCAGTTGGTGCGCGGGGTCAGGCACCGCGCACCAACTGGGTCCGCCGGCCCTTGCCCTCGCAGGATCCGGCGCCGGTTGTCGTCGACGTCAGTGGCACGATGTCGCAATGAACACCGTCGCCATGAACTCGGACGTCGTCGAGCGTTTCCAGACCGACGGTGCGGTCGTGCTGCGCGACGTCGTCTCAGACCATTGGCTGACCGAGTTGGCCGACGGAGTCGAGTACAACCGCACGCATCCGAGCGCGTGGTCGCACTGGTACACCGACGCCGACGAGGCCGTCGGATTCTGGAGCGACTACGTCACGTGGCCGCAGGTCGAGCAGTACCAGCGCGTCGTGTTCGAGAGTGGGCTGGCCGACCTCGCGGGTGAGCTGATGCAATCCGAAGAGGTACGGTTCTTTCACGACCACGTCCTCGTGAAGGAGCCGGGAGCGAGCGAACGCACACCGTGGCACCACGACGAGCCGTACTACGGCATCGACGGCATGCAGAACGTGAGCATGTGGATCGCCCTCGACCCGGTGCCAGCGACGTCGGGATTGCGGTTCATCGCCGGGTCGCACCGGTGGGACCGGTTGTTCGTGCCCCGCCGATTCGTCGACCACACGCCGTACGCCGAGGACCTGAGCGGGACACCGTTCGAGTTCATCCCGGATCTCGATGCCGAGATCGACCAGCACCATCTCCTGTCGTGGAACGTCGAGCCCGGCGACGTGATCGCGTTCCACTACCGAACCCTCCACGATGCGCCGGGCAACGAACTCACGACCCGGCGACGAGCCGTGAGCCTCCGGTGGCTCGGCGACGACGCGACCTTCGCCACCCGACCGTGGCAGACGTCGCCTCCCTATCCGGCGGACGGGCTCGTGGTCGGTGGGTCGCTCGATGGCGATCCACGGTTCCCGCTCGTCCGACTGAACTCGCCCGACGCCTGATCGCCATGATGTCGCGATGAGCGACATCGACACTGCGAATCTGCCCCGAGCCTTCGACAACCGCGTGTCGCGCGACCTCGGCGTACCGATCCCGATCGTGCAGGCGCCGATGGGGTGGATCGCCCGTTCACAACTCGCCTCCGCCGTGAGCAGGTGCGGAGCGTGCGGGATCATCGAGACGTCGTCGGGCGAGCTCGACAACGTGAAGGACGAGATCCGCAAGATGCGCGACCTCACCGACAAGCCCTTCGGCGTGAACATCGCCCAGGCGTTCGTGCGCGACCCGGCGATCGCCGAGTTCGTGATCGACCAGGGAGTGAAGTTCGTGACCACCTCGGCCGGCTCACCGACGAAGTACACCGGCATCCTCAAGGCGGCCGGGCTCACGGTGTACCACGTGGTGCCGACGCTGGCCGCGGCGTTGAAGGCAGTCGATGCGGGCGTTGACGGGCTCGTCGTCGAGGGCGGTGAGGGTGGCGGGTTCAAGAGCCCGACGCCGGTGTCGACGATGGTGCTCCTACCACTCGTCCGATCGAAGGTCGACGTACCGATCATCGCCGCTGGGGGGATCACCGACGGCGCCACGATGGCCGCTGCGTTCGCGCTGGGAGCCGAGGGTGTCCAGATGGGCACGCGAATGGTGTCCGCGCTCGAATCGCCGGTCCACGACAACTGGAAGCAGGCGATCATCGACGCCGCCGAGACAGACACGCTGTTCCTCAACGACCGACACTCCCCCGCACTGCGGGCGTTGCGGACCGACCGGACCGAGGGCCTGCAGTACGCCGAGCGCAACGTGTTCGGCGACTTCGGCGACGCCCAGGCGCTCTACTTCGGCGGCGACATGAACGCTGCGATCGCCCTGTCCGGTCAGGTCGCCGGTCGCATCGAGTCCGTCCGCCCGGTGGCGGACATCATCAGCGACACCGTCACCGAGTTCGCCGCCACCCTCGCGAGACTCACCGCCTGACGCCCGGGTACCGTTCGGTATGCGACGCCCACGACTCGCCGTTTTCGCCACATTATTCGCTTCACTCGGGGCCTGTTCGTCAGGCGACGGCACCGGGTCGGCGGACACCTCGCCGAACCCGTCCAGCGGTGACGCAACGGCGCCGAGGTCGGGGAAGTGCGTCGTCCGACTGCACGGCAAGGGTGGCACCGGATCGGCGACCGAGACGGTGAACGGCATCAGCTACATCTCTCCGACCGGGAACGAGGCCGGATGGGGCGGCCGTCAATGGTTGTACTTCCCCGACGAGCGCTACGACGAGGCCCGCGAAATCGTCCGGACAGCGATCGACGACGTCGGGTGCGAACGAGTGGTCATCCACGGGTTCTCCAATGGTGGAGCGTTCGCTGCGATGCTCGCCTGTCGGGGCGAATCGTTCGACGGCCGGGTGGCCGGGATCGTGATCGATGATCCCGTGCCGGACCAAGGCGTGATCCCCTGTGGACGAGACGAGGCAACGCCCGTGGCTCTGTACTGGACCGGAGCACTCGACGGTACAGCGGTGCCCGGGACCGACTGCGCTGGCATCGATTGGACGTGTGCTGGAGGCAGCCTCATTGGGATCGACGCGTACGCGGCGGCGCTGGACGTCGAGATCAAGCAGAGCCCTCAGCCCGACCATCAACCGTTCTGGGATGCTCCTGAGCCCCTCGAATGGCTGGCCTGAGGGTTCGTCGGGCCGACAACACACTGCGGACGAGCAGCCCACCACCTGGTTAGCCTCGTCGCCACCATGGCGCACGAATTCATCTACACCTGTCACAAGCTGAAGCGGGTGCACCCGCCGGACAAGATGGTGCTCGAGAACATCTCGTTGTCGTTCTACCCCGGGGCGAAGATCGGTGTTCTCGGATCCAACGGCGCCGGCAAGTCGTCGCTGCTGAAGATCATGGCCGGCCTCGACGACGGCTACTCCGGCGAGGCCCGGCTGACCCCTGGTTTCAGCGTCGGATACCTGCAGCAGGAACCGCACCTGGATCCGACCAAGGACGTGCGCGGCAACGTCATGGAGGGCGTCTCCGAGGTGCAGGCGATCATCGATCAGTACAACGAATTGATGACGAAGTGGGCCGACCCCGATGCCGACTACGACAAGATCGGCAAGGAGCAGGCCCGGCTCGAAGACAAGATTGCGGCCACAGACGCGTGGAGCC
>JANNNB010000012.1:0-1664 GCA_031398325.1 Actinomycetes bacterium | reverse complement strand
ACGGTCGATCTCGAGCAGGTGGAATTCGGGATTGAACTGGAGGAAATCGGGATCCTGGCCCAGGTGTGGAGGGTTGTTCACCATCCACTCGTAGTCAGGCGGTTGGAAGATGTTCAGCTGTGCTGAATACGACTGGGTCAGAAGCTTCGCAACGAGCCGCGGGGTCAGGTGCATCTCCGCGACGCGAACGCCCTCGAGCTGTTGTGCATCGAACGGAGCGTTCGGCGTCGGGGCGCGCTCGACATTGAAGCCAATCGTGAGCCCAGAGACACTGAGCGGCGCGTAGACGACGGGGTTCGTCGGGCTGACCGTGGCAGGCGGAAGGGGCCGCGAGACGACGATCATCCCCGGCGCTCCCTGCACGCCGGAAGCCAACTGCTGTCGGGCGGATGCGTCGCTGATGGGCGAGTATGAAAAGGGCGGCAGGCCACCACCGGTGCACAGCGCAGGCTGCCAACTCGCCACCGCTGTCAGGGCCAGCTCGGTACCGGCGATCCGACGCTCCTCGGCCGCCAGAGAGCACGGGGAGTCCACCGGCCTGAAGTCCAGCGGGATGGCGATGCGGTTCTGCCACGCATTCGTCGACAATGGTGACGTGACCACACCGAACTGATCTGCGTCGACCGCGAACGGCGTCCCCTGGTTCTCGTCGGTCGCCGAGCCTCTCGGCACGATGACAATCCAGCACTTCGGAACCGCCCGACCGCCGCCTTCGGTCGGCTGGACCCGCTGGCCGCACCCGAGGCCCGACGACTGCAGCCCCGTGAGGATCTCCATGAGCTCGGCACCGGTACCATCGGGTCCGGTCGCCGCACTGACGATCTCGTTCGTCGTCGAGGCACCGAAGTACGGGTTGAGCCAGAAATTTCCACCTCCGAACGACGGATCGAACGTTGGGTCGGTCGGGATGTCGACGACCTCGCCATCGACCGCCCGAAACTGCCTCCACACGAACGACGTCCGAGGATCCAGTACTCCGACGGCCGGGTCGAAGCTCTCGAATGTCGACCTCGAAATCGCACGCGTCAGTGCAAACCCGGCAGGAAAGAGACCGCTCGGCACGCCGCTCGGTGTGCCTCCGACCGCGCCCTGTACGCATTGTTCCGGAGGCGGACCCGGATTCCCCGGAATCGTTCCGTCGTCCTCGCCCCAGCACTGCATGATCTGCAGATAGTTCGCACCGAATCGCCCTGGGCCCCGCGTCGTCGGTGTTGCACCCTGCCAGGTGATCGAGACGGCCTGGTTGGTCAACGCCTGCGTCTGGTTGACCGTGATGGCGAGATCGGCGAACGCGCCCCTCCCGTTGACGGTGACCTGCGAATCGGTGGCAGGCAGCGACGTGTCGGTGCCCTGACTGCCCGGAACGGGGTCCGCGGCACCGGCATTCGAGACGACGACTGATGCGACGGCAATGATTCCGAGCGGAACGGCGACCCAGGCGGTGAAGCGGCGGCGAACGGTCATGTCGGGCTCCCGTTGGGTTTTGACACAACGTCCTTGCGGGCGAGCTGGCGCCACGCGGCGGCCGGTACGAGGATCAGCCCGAGCGTGAAGAGCGCGACGACGAGCATCAACGTCTGGGTCGCCGTCCAGCCGGATTCCTGATCGAGCGTGACCGGCACCGTGGCGCCGACGGTGCCTGCGGCCGCCGGCCCATTTCCGGC
>JANNNB010000119.1:0-34377 GCA_031398325.1 Actinomycetes bacterium | reverse complement strand
CTGGATCGCCGCACCCGACTCGGAGTCGAGATTGACGATGGCGAGCACGCCCACGCCGTCGGCGATCATCTGATCGGCGATGGTGGCCATGTTGTTCTTGTCGCCTTCGGCGTTCTGGATGTCGCATTCGATGCCGGCTTCGGCACAGGCTGCTTCGATCAGCGGACGGTCGAAGGATTCCCAACGGACCGACGATGCGGAGTCGGGCAGGATGAACCCGACCTTGCCGCCGCCGCCCTCGGCGGGTGCTTCGGTGCCCGCCGGAGCATCGGTACCCGCCGGAGCGTCGCTACCCGCCGGCGCATCAGTGTCACTGCTTGAGCTGTCGTCGTCACTACCGCACGCGGCCGTGAAGAGCACGAGTGCTCCGACGACGCATGCAGCCCGACGTGTGGACTTGTTCATGTTCAGTCTCCCCCTCTGGAGTGTGGTGCCGAGAGATGCTCGGCTGCTTGTTCAGCTGGTTTCGCCCGACGAGACCGACACCGAACGGCGTCCGGTTTGTAGTTGGAATCGACAAACGTCTTTGCAGTCTGATTCAACGGCGTAGCGAATGTCAAGCACCGGCGTTCATCACTCGCGCCGGATCCGCCAAGAGCGGCCCGAAGGCCAGTTCGGCGGCTCCGACCGTTACGGCCTGCGGGCCGAGCGACGCTCCCACCACCAACACGTCACGCGGCACTCCCATGTACTGCAGCGGGGCCAGTTCGGCGTCGAGCCGATCACGCATGATCGGCAGGATCCGGCTGAACAGCCCGCCGAGCACGACGGTGTCGGGATCGAACACGTTGATCAGACCGGTGATGCCCGTCGCCAGCCACTTTGCTTCCTCGGCGATCGCCGCCAGGGTGACCTCATCGGAAGACTCGGCCCGGGCGAGCAATTCCTCCACGGCACGTCCACCACCGTGCTCGTCGAGTCCCGCCCGCCGCAGCAGTGCACGTTCACCGACCTCGGTTTCCCAACAGCCGACCGCTCCGCAGGTGCAGCGCTGGCCGGCCGGGTTCACCGGGAAGTGGCCGACCTCGCCGGCGTACCCGGAATGACCGGTGACGGGCCGACCTGCCACGACGAAGCCACCGCCGACGCCGACCTCGCCGGTCACGAACAGCATGTGGTCCGATCCCACTCCCGCGCCGAATCGCGACTCCGCCAGAGCTCCGAGGTCGGCGTCGTTGCCGACGATGCTGGGGATGCCGAGTGCGAGGGCCTCGTCGAGCACGGCGGCGATCGGCGTGTTCGTCCAACCGAGGTTCGGGGCGGCGACGACGACGTTGTCCGACTCACGGATGAGTCCCGGCACCGAGACGCCGACACCGAGGATCCGACGCTCGAGTCCACCACCGCGGTGCACCCGGCGCTGGCGCTCGAGGCGACGCACGAGCCCAGCCACGTCGCTCACCGTCGCCGCCAACGCGACCCGTTCGCGGGGACGCGCCAGGCGCATCGAGCTGACGATCGAGCCGTCGAGGGCCACGATCGCCACCCCGATCTCGTCGACGAAGATCTCGATCGCGAGCGCGCCGACGTGGCGATCGTCGACGCGCACGATCGGTGACGGGCGCCCGGGACTGCCGTCGGATTCGGGCGCCGCCTCGATCACCAGCCGGAGCGATTCGAGTTCGCCGACGAGGCCGGCGATCGCGCTCCTCGTGAGTCCGGTGGCGCTGACGAGCTGGGAGCGGGACGACGGCCCGTGACGGCGGAGATGATCGAGAACGATGGTCAGATTCGTTTGCCGAACATGGGGCGCTCTGACCGCGACGACCATGGCCTTGCACTGTAGACCGCAGTTTGTCATAGTTGTCAACAAATCCGCCGGAGGGGATGCCGGCGCGTCGCCGTGCCCCTCACCAGTCAATTCACAGGACCGCGACACACCATGAGCACTCCGTTCTTCCCCGGCGTCGAAGCCATCCGCTACGAAGGCCTCGAATCGGACAATCCCCTCGCCTTCCGCTGGTACGACGCCGACCGCGTCGTCGCCGGACGCACGATGGCCGACCACTTGCGGTTCGCGGTGTCGTACTGGCACTCGTTCAACTGGGACGGCTCCGACATCTTCGGTGCCGGAACGCTCGACCGCCCCTGGCTGCCGACGATCGATCCCGGGCTCGACCCGATGGCGGCCGCCAAGACGAAGATGGAGGCTGCGTTCGAGTTCTTTTCCAAGCTCGGTGTGCCGTTCTACTGCTTCCACGACCGCGACATCGCCCCGGAGGGCGCCACGTTCGCCGAGTCGTGCCGCAACCTCGACGAGATGGTCGACCTGGCTGGCGAACATCAGGAGCGCACCGGAGTGAGGCTGCTCTGGGGCACGGCGAACATGTTCTCGAACCCGCGCTTCCAGGCGGGCGCGGCCACGAACCCCGACCCCGAACTGTTCGCCTACGCCGGCGCGCAGATCGCCCACTGCATGGAAGCGACCCACCGACTGGGCGGGGCCAACTACGTGCTGTGGGGCGGCCGCGAGGGATACGAAACGCTCCTCAATACCGACATGCCGCGCGAGATCGATCAGCTCGGCCGGTTCTTCAACATGGTCGTCGAGCACAAGCACGCGATCGGCTTCGAGGGAACGATCCTCATCGAACCAAAGCCGTTCGAACCGACGAAGCACCAGTACGACTACGACGTCGCGGCCGTGCATTCGTTCCTCACCCGCTTCGGGCTCGAGAACGAGGTCAAGGTCAACATCGAGGTCAACCACGCCACGCTGTCGGGCCACGATTTCCATCACGAAGTCGCGGCAGCCTTCGCCAACGGCATCTTCGGTTCGATCGACGCGAACGCCGGCGACGACCGCCTCGGCTGGGACCTCGATCGCTTCCCGGTCTCCGTCGAGCAGATGTCCCTCGGCATGCTCGAGATCCTGCGCGGCGGCGGCTTCACCACCGGCGGGCTCAACTTCGACTCCAAGCTGCGCCGCCAGTCGATCGACCGCAACGATCTGTTCCACGCCCACATCGGCGGCATCGACACGATGGCGCATGCACTCGTGGTCGCCGCGGACATCCTCGACGACGGCTCGCTCGACCGCCGACGTGAGGAGCGGTATGCCGGCTGGGATGGCGAACTCGGACGGTCGATCACCGATGGCAAACACACGCTTGCGTCGCTCCACGAGCGTGCCCTCGCCGATGACCCCCAGATCGTTCGCGCCAGCGGTCAGCAGGAGCAACTCGAGAACCTCGTCGCGAGACACATCGACCGAGCCCGCTGAGTTGGTGCGCGGGGTCAGGCACCGCGCACCAAACTCCTTGCACCTTCCGCCAATTGGTGCGCGGGGTCAGGCACCGCGCACCAACCTGTCAGCGCGTATGGCCGAGCCGTGCGAGCGCCTCTGTATGGAGTCGCCGGAAGGCGTCGTCGCTCGCGTCGAGCACCCGACCCCGTCGAGCAAGGTTGCGAACGCTGGAGGGCCCGGCCAAGCCATATCGCCGCGCGAGTTCCGGCGCCGCCCCCACCCGAAGTTCGGTGCACAACAGGATCGCCAGAAGTCGTCCCGGATTCGGCCGCCCGCGCCCACGGCCAAGGAGGTCGATCGGCCCGATCGAACAGAGTTGCATCACCGTCGCGTCGATTCGATCCGGGGCTGGTGGCGTTCGAGCGACCCCAGCACGGAACTGGTCACCGGGCTGGTCGGTTACGACGTGGCAACGCAAGCGATCGGGGTCGCGACCGTACTCTGCGAGGAGATGATCACGGACCAGCCACGGCGGTGCACTGCGGGCCCCGAGGTAGGGTCCGAGACTCGACCATCGATACGCGATGAGTGCTTCGCGTTGCACGAACGACAGCGGATTCCGGTGGATGTAGCGGCTGGTCTGAACGAGTTGGGCGTCCGTCGTGACGAGGACCGATCGGAACCGCCCGCGGAAGACAGGTCCGTCGCGTCCGTATCGCTGATTGAACCACTGCGCATACCGAAACTGCACGGACTGCATGACCTCGGAGAGACCAGCCGTCGGGCAGTGCAGCAACAAGTGGAAGTGGTTCGTCATCAGGCAGTACCCATGTACCTCGACAGCACACGCTTGCGCTGCGTCGCCCAGCAGCCACTCGAACTTGCGATAGTCGGAGTCGTGGACGAACACGTCTTGACGATCGGCACCACGGTTCATGACGTGATGCCACGTTTCTGCGTGGTTCGGACGAGGGAGGCGTGGCATGGCGGTACCGGAACGTGGGTGACGAGGTGGCCGAATGCGGAAGTTGGTGCGCGGTGCCTGACCCCGCGCACCAACTGATTTCTCCTATGGCGGTAGGGGTAATTCGGCTGCCTCCCGTAGAATTCATCGGGTGACAGAGGTGCCCACGACCAACACGCTCTTCAAGGTCGACGGGCTGCACGTGCGGCCCGCCGCAAACGATCTGGTCGCCCAGCGCGATGAGATTCTCAGGGGTCTCGATCTCACGGTGAATGCCGGCGAGGTGCACGCGATCATGGGCCCGAACGGGTCGGGCAAGTCGACCCTCGGCAGCACGCTGATGGGCTCGCCCGAGTACGAGGTCACCGCCGGAACCATCGAGTTCCTCGGAGACGACGTCACGGCGTGGCCGGTCGACGAGCGCGCCAAGGCCGGCATGTTCCTCGCCTTCCAGTATCCACAGGAGATCGCCGGCGTCTCGGTGATCCAGTTCCTCCGTCAGGCACAGTCGGCCCGCAAGGGCATCGACCTCTCGGTGCTCGAGTTGCGCCTCGCCACGATGGACTGGATGAAGCGCCTCGGGATGGACTCTTCGTTCGTCGACCGCTATCTCAACGAGGGTTTCTCCGGCGGCGAGAAGAAGCGCAACGAGATCATGCAGATGGCGATCCTCGAACCGGAACTCGCCATCCTCGACGAGACCGATTCGGGCCTCGACATCGACGCGCTGCGCATCGTCGCCCAGGGCATTCGGGAAGTCCGCGCCGACCGACCGACGATGGGCGTCGTGCTCATCACGCACTACCAACGCCTGCTCGACGAGGTCACCCCCGATCGGATCCACATCCTCGTCGACGGCCGGATCGTCGCCTCGGGCGGCATGGAACTCGCCGAGCAGCTCGAACGTGACGGCTACGACGCGTTCAAGGCAGGTGCCGGCAGTCGCGTCGAAGGTGGCCGCGCCGATTCGGCCACGAGCGGATTCTGAGCGCGGCCGTGGCTCTCGACGTCCAGGCGGTCCGCAAGGAGTTCCCGATCCTGTCGCGCGAAATCGACGGGGCGCCGCTGGTCTACCTCGACTCGGGCAACACCTCGCAGAAGCCCCGCGTCGTGATCGACGCGATGACGAACTTCCTCGAACAGTCGTACGCGCCGATCAACCGCAGCTCCTACCGGCTCGCGGGTGAGGCGACCGAGGCCTTCGAAGGCGGTCGGCGCGCGGTTGCCCGCTTCATCAACGCCCCCTCGGTCGACGAGGTGGTGTTCACGAAGAACGCCACCGAGTCGCTCAACCTGGTGACGAACACGTGGGGTCGCGCCAACCTCACCGCCGGCGACGTGGTGGTGCTCACCCAGATGGAGCACCACGCGAACATCGTCCCGTGGCAGATGCTCCAGGCCGAGCTCGGCATCGACATCCGCTGGATCCCCCTCACCGCTGATGGCGAACTCGACCTGACCGGCGTTGCCAACCTGCTCGACGGCGCAAAGGCGCTGTCGTTCACCGCGATGAGCAACGTCCTCGGAACGATCACCCCGGTCGAGAAGCTGTGCGGCATGGCCCACGACGCCGGTGCACTGGCGATCGTCGATGCGTGCCAGTACGTCCCGCACAATCCGACCGATGTGCAGGCCTGGGACGCAGACTTCGTCGCCTTCTCCAGCCACAAGATGTGCGGGCCGTCCGGCATCGGGATGCTGTGGGGACGCATGGCGCTGCTCGACGAGATCCCTCCGTTCCTCGGCGGCGGCAACATGATCGACACCGTCACGTTCGAGGGGTTCACCACCGCACCGGTACCGGCGAAGTTCGAAGCGGGCACCCCGCCGATCGCCGAGGCGGTGGGTCTGGCTGCTGCGGTCGAGTTCCTCGAGGGGCTGGGCATGCACGACGTGCGCCAGCACGAGATGGACGTCACCCGCTACGCGCTCGACACGTTGAACGAACGGTTCGGCGACGACATCACGATCTTCGGCCCCGACAACGTCGAGCATCGCGGCGGCGTGATGAGCTTCGTGTTCCGCGACCTCCACCCGCACGACGTGAGCCAGGTGCTCGACGAGCGCAACGTGTGTGTCCGGGCCGGCCACCACTGCGCGAAGCCGCTGATGAAGACACTCGGGGTCAACGCCACGACCCGGGCCAGCCTGTACCTCTACAACGACACCGACGACGTCGACGCACTGGCCGACGCTCTCGACGGTGCGACGGATATCTTCGGTCTCTGATGCCTGGCCTCGAAGACCTCTACCGCGAGATCATCCTCGACCACTACCGCACGCCGCGGAACCGTGGTGAGCTCGAAACGCCACCGGCGATCGAGTCGAACGGCCACAATCCGCTGTGCGGCGACGAGATCACGGTGTACCTGCTGCTCGACGAGACTGACGGCAAGACCGGCGACGACGCAACGGTCGCCGACATCAAGATCGCCGGCCAGGGTTGCTCGATCTCCCAGTCGTCGGCTTCGATGATGAGCCAGGCCGTGAAGGGCAAGACGGCCGGCGAGGCCAAGGCACTCATCCGCCGGTTCAAGACGCTGATGTCGATCGAAGGGCTCGACGAACAGCCCGGCGACGCCGACATCCCGCTCGGCGACCTCGAAGCGCTCCAAGGTGTCGTCAAGTTCCCGGTGCGTATCAAGTGCGCCGTCCTCGGCTGGAACACCCTGGCCCAGGCGCTCGACCAGACCACTCCAGCCTGACGTTCGTGTCGATCACGACCGAGAGCACCGAGGTATCGATCGAGATCTCGGACGCCCGCGCCGAAACGGGATACGCGTTGCGACAGCTCGCGCACGCGCTGATCGGCCACGACGCGAGCATCGAGGACCTTCGCGCTCTCACCGACAACCTGAACTCCAACCGGCTCAGGCTCACGGCGAACACTCCTCGCACCCGACTGCAGCAACAGGCTGGCCGCGACTGGTCCGCTGTACCCGCCGACGGCGAGGCGATGTTCAGCTACGACGACCGGCCGATCTCGGGCCGCTCGGCGCCGTGGGGTCTCGACATGGACGTCGTGCGTGTCGGACGCGAGGCCGTTGCGACGCTCACGCTCGGCGCCGCTCACGAAGGCGCACCCGGCCGGAGCCATGGTGGTGTGGTCGCCGCGTTGTTCGACGACGTGTTCGGGTTCGTCCTCGACATCGAGTCGGATCTGCCGGCCTTCACCGGTGAGCTGACGATCCGGTACGAACGAGCGACGCCGTTGCACGTCCCGCTCCGGTGTCAGGTACGCATGGACAGCCGTGAGGGTCGCAAGCTGTTCCTCACGGGCGAACTCACCAGCGAACCCGACGACGGAACCGGTCAAGTCGTCGTCCACGCCCGATCTCGAGCGTTGTTCATCACCGTTGCTGCGGATTCGTTCCTGCCTTCTCAGCCGGACTGACCGCCTGGCACCGTCGCCGCCTCAGCGCCGGCGCAGGTCGATGACGAGGCCGCCGCTCGCTCCCACGAGGCTGGCCGGCGTCAGTGCGAACACGTCGGTCCAAGTGCCGGCCGCCGCCCAGATCTCGTCGTACTGCAACAGGTCGGGGTCGATGAACACACGTAGCTCGGTGGTGTGGCCGAACGGCGGGACACCCCCGATCGGGAATCCGGTTGCCTCCCGGACGGCATCGGCGTCGACACGAGAGCACTTCGCCCCACCGGCTGCCGCTGCCAACTTCACCTCGTCGAGTTGGTTCGCTCCACTGACGTACGCCAGCACCACCTCACCGTCGACGCCGAAGATCAGACTCTTCACGATCTGGCCGACATCGCACCCGATGGCGGCAGCAGCGTCAGCCGCCGTCTTGGTTCCATCCGGAAAGCGAACTGGCTCGACGACGATGCCTTTGTCGCGGCCAGCCGCCACGACTCGGGCGACGTTGCGATGGAGCGGTGCAGAGTCGGGTGAAGGGTCTGGTGCTGAGTCAGATTGACGGTCGGGTTCAGTCATCGGCGACGAACGTAGCGGGCCCTGCGAACGACAGGACGATCACGCCGAGGAGCGAACAGGCAGCGGCGACGGTGTACGGCATTCGGTACGAGCCGGCCGAGTCGTACAGCCAGCCGATCAAGAGCGGTCCGCCTGCGGTTCCGACGATGGCGACCAGCTGCGACCGGCTGAAGATCCTGGGGTAGTCGCGCACCCCGAACCGTTCCGCCATCAGCAGCGGCTGGAGCATCAGGATGTTGCCGATGGTCATGCCGAACATGATGATCGCGGCGAAGATCAGCCACGTGGACTCGGCGAACCCGAGCACCACCAGTGCCACGCATTGCAAGGCCACGAGCAACACCGTGAAGCGCATCATCGGGACCAGTTGCACCATCCGCCCACCGACGAGGCGCGAGACGACCGACGTCGCAGCCAGCACCGTGATGGCGAACTGGGCGGTGCTCGGGTCGGTGCGGTCCTCGACGAGCTTCACGAGCTGTTGGATCCCGCCGACCTGCGAGCCGAGAGCGAAGATGTAGCCCACGGTCACGGCGATGAAGAACCTCGTGCGCACCGCACGTTCGTAGAAGGTGCCGATCGGAGGGGCGGGGGCATCGCCGACGACGATCCGCTTGCCGTCGGGGTTCCAGCCCTCGCGGCCCGGGTCGGGTCGCACCATGAACCAAGCGAACGGCACGATCCCGATCACGAACACGAGGCCGAGCAACGGTGTCGAAGCGGCGAGACCGCGATCGTCGATCAGGCGTTTGGCGAACGGCGTGATGAGGATTCCGCCGACCGACAATCCGGTCGACGCCACCGACAGCGCGACCGACCGTCGTTCGTGGAACCAACGGGTCACGACGGTCGTCGCCGGCACCAGCCCCGCCGCCGCGAACCCGACTCCGAAAACTCCGTAGACGACGAACAACTGCCATTGCTCCTCGACCTGGCCGAGCAGTGCCAGCGACACTCCCCCGATCAGTCCACCGGCGACGATCACGTACCGGACGTCGTGGCGGGCGATCAGGCGGGCAACGCCGACACCGACCACACCCCCGACGATGAAGAAGATGGTGGTCGCGAGCGAGATCGTCTTGAGCGGCCAACCCTTCTCGTTGCTGAAGGCGTTGAGATAGACGGCGAGCCCGTAGAAGCCGAGACCCGACGAGGTGGTCAGGATGATGAAGCAACCGGCGACCACCGACCATCCGGGAAACCGGACCGGCGGCGACAGAGGGTCGGCCGCTACGGCGTCGACCGTCACCAGCTGGTCTCCATCCGGCGGAGGCTAGAACGCGAAGAGGTCGTCGAGGCTGCTCGGAGCGTCGGCGGCGGTGGATTCGGTGGCAAAGGCCGAGTACCCGTCGGTTTCGAGCTGCAGCGCCAACTCGGGCCCACCGGTCGCGACGATGCGCCCCTGGGCGAGGATGTGCACGTGGTCGGGCTTCAGCTCGTGGAGCAGCCGGTTGTAATGCGTGATGGCGAGCACGCCGAGCGGCTCGGCATCGCCGTTCGATTCGTTGCTCATCAGTTCGACGCGGCGGGCGCAATCTCGCAGGGCGTCGATGTCGAGACCTGAATCGAGTTCGTCGAGGATCGCGATGCGCGGCGCCAACACCGCGAGCTGCAACGTCTCGTTGCGCTTCTTCTCGCCGCCCGACAGGTCGACGTTCAACGCTCGCTCGAGGAACCGTTCATCGAAACCGATCCGGCCAGCTTCGACCCGCATCAACGCATCGAGCCCGTCCGACGACCGACCCCGGCTCGCGAGTGCTTCGGAGAGCACGTCGTCGAGCATGACGCCCGGGACCTCCGTCGGATACTGCATCACGAGGTGCAATCCCGCAACGGCCCGCTCCCAGGTGGGCAGCGCGAGCATGTCGACGCCATCGAGCGTCACACTGCCGGCCGTCACCGTGTAGCCCGGCTTGCCCATCACGACGCCCGACAGGGTGCTCTTGCCGGCACCGTTCGGTCCCATCACCGCATGCACCTCGCCTGAGCTGACCACGAGGTCGATGCCCTTGAGGATCTCGCGGTCACCGACCGACGCATGCAGGTTCTTGATCTCGAGGGTGCTCATCGTCGGACGCTTTCGTTCTGGGTCTGGCCGTGCAGCTGATCGTTGAGTTCGACGACGATCGAACCGTCGACGACCGTGGCCCGGTGGACGAGCACCGGTTGGGTCGCTGGGAGCGTGCTCGGCTCGCCAGTGATCAGGCTGAAGGTGCTGCTGTGTTTCGGGCATTCGATCTCGCGCTCGTCGCACCACACGTCGCCGCCCGACAGCAGGACGTTGGCATGGCTGCACACGTCACCGATCGCGTACACGTCGTCGCCGATGCGGACCACCGCGACCGGAACCCCGTCGACCTCGAACCCGCGGGCCGAGCCGTCACCCAGATCGTCGAAACCACAGACGACGGTCATGACGGTGCCCCGATTGCGACCACTTCGCGCGTCGTGTCCGACGCCGCGCCGAGGTCGAGCTTGTTCGAGACCCGCACCCGCAGGTCGTCGGCGATTTCGCCGGCAGGAAGCTGACTGATGACCTCGTCGAAGAATCCGAGTACGACGAGCCGTTCTGCGACCTCAGGGCGGACGCCCCGGCTCTCGAGATAGAACCGCTGCTCCTCGTCGATCGGGCCGATGGTGGACGCGTGGCTGCACTTCACGTCGTTGGTCTCGATGTCGAGGTTCGGCACGCTCTCGGCCCACGCGCCTTCGGACAATGTGAGGTTCCGGTTCGTCTGGTAAGCGGTCGTGCCGTTGGCATGCTTGCGGATCTTGATCAGGCCCGTGTACACGCTCGCTGCGTGGTCTTGGACCGCCCCCTTGAACAGCAGGTCGCTGGACGTGTGGGGGGCGTCGTGATCCTGGATCGTGCGGAAGTCGTGCATCTGGGTGCCACCCGCGAAGTAGAGCGCCACCTGCTTGGTGGATGCGCCCTTCCCGGTGAGTCGTGCCTCGGTGCGGGCCCGCACGTAATCACCGCCGAGGGTGACCGTGGCGAGCAACGTGGACGAATCGCGTTCGCCCACCGCTTGCTGATTGCCGATCTGCCAGGTGTTCGGGCCGGTCTCGTTGATTGCCAGGTACCGGACGCGAGCAGCTTGCTGGGCACGGATCTGCAACACGGGGACGACCAGCGTCTCGTCGTCCTCGCACCCGGATGCCGCGACGAACCGTTCGACGATCGTCACATCGCTGTCTGCCCCGGCGTCGACGACGAGCCGTGGGAACACGGCGACACCCGCACCAGAGATCCGATGCGTCACGATGATCGGCTCGGCGACCGTCGTACCCGGGCGGACCTTGACGACGACGGGCGTCATGAACGCCCGGTTCAGTTCGGCGAAGACGTCGGGCGTCGTGTCGGCGAAGAGTTCAGGTTCGACGTCGACGACGATCGATCCGGCGTCTCCACCGGCTCGATCGCCACCTTCGACGGTGGTTTCGACGCGCGACGGGGTGAACCGGGCGAGATCGAGCTGATCGATCCGGCTGTAGCGCCAGATCTCCTCGTCGGCAGACGGCAAAGGGGCAGCGACAAATCGTTCGGCAGCGGCCAGGCGGAACGCCGACCAGTCTGACCAGGGGCTTCCGGCCGATTTCACTGCGTCGGGACTGAACGCAGACACGATCACGATTCTACGGAGCGCCCCGGAAATTCCCCTATGGCCGTAGGAGTAATTCGGCCGGCGTATCCGACCTGGTACGTCGAGCCGGGCACGGAGTCCTCGTCAGCGTTTGCGGCCGAAGAGGCGTTTGAACACTCCGGGCTTCTGTGCGGCCGCGCGCTCGGCTTCGACCTCGACCCGAACCATCGGGCCGACGCTGTTCAAGATGTTCTCCGCCTCGTCGAGCACGGCGGCCGCCGATCCATCGTCGAGGCCCGCTGGTTCCGGCGGGGTCGGCGGAACGACGAGTGACCCGTGGGTCCACGCCACATCGGCGAGGCGCCGCTCGAAGGAGGCACAACCCTCGGGACAGCGCCATGGTGCATCGGGGGCGAGATCGAGGTTGCACTTCCGGACCGTGTCGCCGTTCGGGTACGACCGGCTCTCGAAGTTCTTGCATTCCGTCCGCATCGGCATGCCGTCATGCTATGGCGCCCTGAATTCAGTCGAGGTGCATGGACATCTGGGATCAAATGTTGCAGAATCTTTACGAATACGAAATGTAAAACCAATTGCGGCGGGGCACGGCGGCGGGGCAACCACCTACTACGGAGGAATGATGACCCAACTCGACGACACCACCACCGAAGAAGCCCACACGGAGCAGGGGTCCGATCGACGGGCGATGCTCCGAAAAATCGCCATCGGAGGAGCCGGCGCCGCGATTGCCGCCACGGCTCTCAGCAGGACCGCCGAAGCAGCTGCGGAGCCCGGCGCCCTCGAACTCGGCACGGCCCAGACCAACACCAGCACCACGCCGACCAACCTCGTCCACACGCCGGCTGCGGCAGTCACACAGGGTCCCAGCGCGTTGAGCGTCGGGGGTGCGGTTCCAGCCGCAACCGCTCCGTTCCCGGCCAACGTCGGCGGCTACGGCAATGCCCTCGTACCCAACGGTCTGCACGGGTCGACGGTCAACGGCGGCGGGTTCGGCGTCGTGGCGGCCAACCTCGCAACTGCCGCGGGGGCTGCTGTCCCGACGAACAAGGCGCTGGCCATCGCATCGACGGGTGCGCACGTCCAGTTCGTTCCTGGGGGCCAGGTCGGCCCGGCGCCCGGCACCCACGGTGCTGGCGAACTGTACGTCGACAGCGAGGGCACGCTTTGGTACACGGTGCCAGCGCCCACCACGGCAGCACCGACCGCCGTACGCTTCGTCAAGCTCGCCGGCACACCGACCGCCGGCAGCTTCGTGGCGATCGCCCCGCAGCGCGCCTACGACTCACGTCTCAACGTGCCCGCATATTCGCCGAACGGGGTGCTCGCCCCCAACGCGTCACGTGTCGTCAGCGTCGCCAACGGCCACAGCGCCGCCGGTGCGGTCAGCCTCGCGAACGCCGTTCCCGCTGGTGCGACCGCAGTTCAGATCAACCTGACGGCTGCGGATCCGACCGAACGCAACTTCCTGGCCGTGGCGCCGGGAGACGCGACAACCACGACCACCTCGCTGCTCAACTGGAACCTCGGTGTCACGCAGATCGCCAACTCGATCACGGTCAAGTTGGACGCCGATCGCAAGATCAAGGTGTTCTGCGGCGATCAAGCCGGCAGCACCCACTTCATCGTCGACGTCTTCGGCTACTACATCTAACCCGTCACGAGGAAGGCTGATTGTTCACGGCGCCGACAGGCGAGGGGTGGCGTCGGGACCGTTCCGAGGACCGGCCGAAGGCCGCACGCCTCGGGACGGTGCCGGCGACAGGACCCGGAGCCGGGACCCCGCCGTGAGCAATCAGCCGACCGAGCCATCCATTTGCAGCTCGATCAGACGGCTCCACTCGACGGCGTACTCCATCGGCAGCGTCTTGGTGATGGGCTCGATGAAGCCGTTGACGATCATGCCCATCGCTTGTTCCTCCGAGAGCCCGCGGCTCATCAGGTAGAAGAGCTGCTCGTCGGCGATCTTCGAGACGGTGGCCTCGTGGCCCACCTGTGCGTCACGCTCACCAATCTCCATGTACGGCAGGGTCTTGGAGACGGAGTGCTCGTCGAGGATGAGCGCGTCGCATTCGACGTGGCTCTTGGCCCCGGTCGCTCCTTCGTCGATGCGCACCAGACCGCGGTACGTCGTGATGCCGCCGTCCTTCGAGATCGACTTGGAGATGATCTTGGAGCTCGTGTTCGGCGCCGCGTGGACCATCTTGGCCCCGGCGTCCTGATGTTGGCCGGCGCCGGCGTACGCCACCGACAGCACTTCGCCGGTCGCGCCCTCGCCGACCAGGTACACGGCCGGGTACTTCATGGTCAGCTTCGAGCCGATGTTGCCATCGATCCACTCCATGTGGCCGTACGCCTCGACTCGGGCACGCTTGGTGACGAGGTTGTAGACGTTCGGTGACCAGTTCTGGATCGTGGTGTACGTGACCCGGGCGTGCGGCTTGACGATGATCTCGACGACCGCCGAGTGCAGCGAATCACTCGTGTACACCGGGGCGGAGCAGCCTTCGATGTAGTGGACCTTCGAGCCCTCGTCGGCGATGATCAGCGTCCGTTCGAACTGGCCGGCGTTCTCGGAGTTGATCCGGAAGTACGCCTGCAGCGGCATCTCGACCTCGACGCCCGGTGGGACGTAGATGAACGAGCCGCCCGACCACACGGAGGTGTTGAGCGCGGCGAACTTGTTGTCGCCAGGAGGGATCACGGTGCCGAAGTACTGCTTGACCAGCTCCGGGTACTCACGCAGCGCGGTGTCCATGTCGCAGAACAGGATCCCCTGCTCCTCCAGGTCGTCTCGGTTCTTGTGGTAGACGACCTCGGACTCGTACTGCGCGGTGACCCCAGCGAGGTACTGGCGCTCGGCTTCGGGGATGCCGAGCTTTTCGTAGGTGCGCATCATCTCTTCGGGGAGCTGATCCCACTCGTCGACCTGCTCGCCCGCCGGACGCAGGTAGTAGTAGATGTCCTGGAAGTCGATGTCGGGCATGTTGACCGCGAACCATTCGGCCATCGGCTTCTTCTCGAACAGCCGGAGCGACCGCTGACGCAGATCGGTCATCCAGCGGGGTTCACCCTTCCACCACGAGATCTGCTCGACGACGCTCGGATTGATGCCCTTCTCGGGCGTGAATGCGTACTCGACCGAAGAGTCACTCCAACCGAGGTCGTACTTGCTCAGATCGAGATCGAAACTGGTCATCGCGGTCCTCCTGGGTGGGCGTCAACGGCGTCGTGGACACCTTCGTTAATTTGCACTACCGCCATAGTAACAATTCGTGCCCACGATTCGCCGTGGATGCGGGAATCGACTCAGGCGGCGTCGTCGACGACTTCTGCGGTGTCGTCGGCCGCAACATCGGACTCGACATCGGCGCTGTCCGACCACGGCATGTCGATCTCGATGAAAATGCACTCGCCCGGACACAGTTCCGCAGCGTGGACCACATCGCCGACGTGGCGCGCCGCGACGACCGCCAGGCTGCCCGACCCACCGGGGTCGTTGAGCGGATCACCGTTCTCGGCGACGTACGCGATGCCGTCTTCGAGCTGGACGAACACGTCGGGACAGTGATCGACACAGAGTCCGTCACCCGTGCACAGGTCCTGGTCGATCCACACACGCATGGTGGCGGAAACGGTACCCGGCTCTGTCTACATTGGCTCGTCCGTGACGCAACCATCTGCAACACCATCTGCAACACCACCTGCCACCAGCCCGACGGCGCCGACCGCGCCTCGACGACCGCACACGTGGCATCGCCCCGACGGTGACGTCGACGACCCGTGGGCGTGGATGCGCGACCTCGACGACCCCGAGTTGCTCGCATATCTGCGCGATGAGAACACCTTCGCCGACGCGTGGTTCGCAGACCACGCCGACACGATGGCCGCGCTGTTCGAAGAGATCCGCTCGCGCATCCAGGAGACCGACATGTCGGTGCCGGTGCAGTCGGGTCCGTGGTGGTACGTCACCTCGACCGTGGAAGGGTCGAGCTACCCGATCCACCATCGGGGGCCGAGCTCCGACCGGGCGACCGACCAGGTGCTGCTCGACGAGAACGTCGAGGCGGAGGGTCACGAGTACTTCGACGTCGGCGCGTTCGACATGTCCCACGATCACACGCTGGCGGCCTGGTCGTTCGACACCGAGGGCGACGAGCGGTACACACTCCACGTCCGAGATCTCGCGACCGGCGTCGATCTCGCCGACGAGGTCCTCGACATCTCGAACGCCGGCGTCGGCTGGTCGCGCGACGGCGCCTGGCTCTTGTACGTGACCGCCGACGAACAGGAGCGGCCGTATCGGGTCTGGCGCCACGAGTTGTCGTCCCCGGGTGACGACACGCTGGTGTTCGAGGAGTCCGACGAGCGCTACTTCGTGGGAATCGGCGAGACCCGGTCCGACGACTTCATCGTCATCCAGTCGACGAGCAAGACGAGCAGCGAGATGCGGCTCGTCTCCACCGACGAACCCACCGCCGCCCCGGTCGTCGTGCGGCCCCGGCGCGACGACGTCGAGTACAGCGTCGACCACTGGGGCGACGTGTTGATCATGCACACCAACGACGGGGCCGTCGACTTCCGGATCCTGTCCGCACCGATCGACAGCGACTGGACCGACGAAGCGGTCTGGACGGAACTCGTCGCCCACGTCGCTGGGCGTCGGATCATCGGTGCCGATCCGTTCGACGGTCATCTCGTCGTCAGCGAATGGGCCGAGGCGCAGCCGCGGCTGCGGATCCTGTTCCGCGACGGCACCGAGCGCATCATCGACCTGGGCGCAGCCCCACACGATGTCGACCTCGCGTCGAACCCGGAATGGACGACAACATCGGTCCGGTTCGGCACCCAGTCGACGACCGTGCCGCCGACGCTGTTCGAGGAGCAGGTCGCGACCGGAGCGCGCACCTTGCTCAAGCAGGTTCCGACGCCGAACGTCGATCTCGACAAGTACCGCTCGGCCCGCACCTGGGCGACCGCACCCGACGGTGTCCGAGTGCCGGTCGACATCGTGCACCACGTCGACACGTTGCTCGACGGGACCGCGCCGGGGGTCGTCTACGGCTACGGGGCATACGAAGCGTCGATGCCACCATGGTTCTCCGTCGCCCGGCTGTCGCTGCTCGATCGCGGGTTCGTCTGGGCGCTGGTCCACCCTCGCGGCGGCGGCGAGCTGGGCCGTCAGTGGTATCTCGACGGGAAGCTCGAGTCGAAGGCGAACACGTTCACCGACACGATCGCCTGCGTCGAGCACCTCGTCGACACGCAGGTGCTCGCCGCCGCTCGGATCTGCATTCGCGGCGGTTCGGCAGGCGGTCTGCTGGTCGGTGCCTGCGTCACGATGCGCCCCGACCTGTTCGCCAGCGCCGTCGCCGAGGTGCCGTTCGTGGACATCGTGTCGACGATGAGCGATCCAACCTTGCCGCTCACCGTCACCGAGTGGGAGGAATGGGGCGACCCCCGCGTCCAGCCGTTCGCGAGCGTGATGAGCGCCTATTCGCCCTACGACAACACGACGGCGGCCGAGTATCCGGCCATCTATGCGACCGCAGGGCTCAACGACCCGCGGGTCAGCGTGCACGAACCGGCGAAGTGGACGGCGCGCCTCCGATCGGTCAACACCGGCGGCTCGCCGATCCTGCTGCGCACCGAGATGGGAGCGGGGCACGGCGGGCCCACCGGGCGCTACGACGCATGGCGCGACGAGGCCCGGACCCTCGCGTTCATCCTCGCCACCACCTGAGCCCGGACGACCCACCGGCGACACTGGGTTCGACGCACGGTTGCCGGTCGGTCAGAACAGACTCAACACGCCGAGCACGAGGAGCCCGGCATTGCGGGCGAGGTGGCCGGCGCCGATCGGTTTGGCCGACCACGCACCGAAGCACGCGCACGGCGGGTGCCGTCCCTGAGAGAGGGCAACGCCGATGAGCACCGTGAAGACCGCGAGCATCAGCAGCGCGAGCAGGGCCGCCCATGGCTCGGCGAACTGGGCGATCAGTGCCGCTCCGACCACGATCTCGACCCACGGCACGAACGGGATGACCCAGGCTGGCGCGCCCAGCCCTCGAGCTTGTGACGGCCACGAGTCGCCGGCCGCGATCTTCGAACCGCCGGCGACGACGAAAGCGGCCCCGAGCACCACCGATGCGACGACGGCCACCATGTCCATCGCTATTCGTCCATCGCCAGTTCGTCCGTCGCTGTTCGTCGCGTGGAGGTCAGAGTGCGACGACGAGGCCCTCGCGTGCAGCGAACACCTCGACACCCATCTTTCGGCCACAGTCGATCGCAGCCCCCGCCAGAATGTCCATGATGTCGTCGTGGTGCGCGGGATCGTGGTGGAACAGCGCCAGTTTGCGAACGCCGCACTCAGCAGCGAGCCACACCGCGTACTCGACGGTGCAGTGACCCCAATCGCGCTTGTCGGCGAACTCCGACGGCGTGTACTGCGCGTCGTGGATCAGCAGGTCGGTCCCGTGGCACAGATCGAGAGCACCCTGCGTGGCGGCGAACGAACCGTCGACGGGCATCTGGTGGTCACTCATGTACGTGATCGAGGTCTCGCGCCATGTCATCCGGTATCCGACGGTGTTGCCGACGTGGGGGATCGAGCGCGACATGACTTCGATGTCGTCGCCAGAGTCGCCGCCGATCGTGAATTCGTCGTCCCACACCTCGTGGAACTTGATCATGCCGGGCAGCATGGCGAAGTGGACGGGGAAGAGCGGCGGCTTGATCGTGTCGGCGAACACCTGCTCGACGGTGAGGTCGCCCTCCTGGCTCGGCGCGTAGATGTGGACGTCGGACCCATCGCGCAAGAGCGGCTTGAAGAACGGCAGCCCCTGGATGTGATCCCAGTGCAGATGGCTCAACAGGCACGTCGCCGAGAAGGGCTCCTCGGTCGAACGCGTCTGTCCGAAGTAGCGCAACCCGGTGCCGAGGTCGAACACGATCGGTGTGTGTCCTGGCACGTCGACCGAGACACACGACGTGTTCCCGCCGTATCGAACGATCTCGCGGCCGTGGCACGGCGTCGAACCGCGCACGCCGTGGAAGGAGACGCGCATGCCGTGACCGGCATCCAGTGGTGACGTTGAACCCCCGATGAACCGCACGTTACGTCGCAGGGCGCCCCGTTTCACAAGCCCGGCCGACGTGACGTCGGTCGCATCCCACCGTGCGCTCGCGGTTACGTTCGAGCGATGAGCAATCCTGGGTCAGCCCCCGTCCTCCCTGACGGCATCGTGGCCATCGTCAAACGCGAGTGCGAGACGTGCACGACGATCGTGCCGGTGCTGCGGGAGCTCGCCGGCCAGGTCGGGCTCACGGTGTACACCCAAGATGACCCGTCGTTCCCCGGCGATCCGTCCGCACTGTTCGACGGCGACCTGGCCGTGAGCTGGCACAACGACATCGAGACCGTTCCGACCGTGATGCGGGTCGTCGGCGGCGCCGAGGTCGAACGGACCGTCGGCTGGAGTCGTCCGGATTGGGAGCGGCTCACCGGTGTGGAGGGTCTCGGTGCCGGCCTTCCGGAGTGGCGTCCTGGATGCGGGTCGATGAGCGTCGATCCCGATCTCGTCGACGAGCTCCGAGTGCGGTTCGGAGCGAGCGTGCTCAGCGCGAGGCGAGTCGACGTCGCAGAGGCCGAAGACGAGATGGAGATGATGTTCAACCGCGGCTGGACCGATGGGCTGCCCGTCGTGCCGCCGACCGAGGAGCGCGTCATGCGCATGCTCAGCGGCACGACCCGCGCCCCGTCCGAGATCGTCGCCACCGTCCCACCGGATCTCGTCGAGGTGACGGTCGAGAAGGTTGCCATCGCCGCAGTGATGGCGGGGTGCAAGCCCGAGTACCTCCCCTGGGTGCTCACCGCCGTCGAGGCGGCGTGCACCGACCAGTTCAACATCCACGGCATCCTGGCAACCACGATGCCGGTCGGGCCGGTGCTGATCTGCAGCGGGCCCGGCACACGGGCGATCGGGATGAACTCGGGTGGCAACGCGCTCGGTCAGGGCAACCGTGCGAACTCGACCATCGGACGCGCGTTGCAACTCGTCATCCGCAACGTGGGCGGCGGTCGGCCCGGCGAGGTCGATCGCGCGACTCACGGCAATCCCGGCAAGATCGGGTTCTGCTTCGCGGAGAACGACGTCGAGTCCCCGTACGGAACGATCGCCGGCGAACACGGCATCGAGCCGGGTGTCGACGCGCTGACCCTCTTCCCGGGCGAAGGTCCGCGTTGCGTCGTCGATCAGCTGTCGCGTGAGCCAGATTCTCTCGCACGTTCGCTGGCTGCGTGCCTGCAGTCGCTGCACCACCCGAAGCTCGTGCTGGGCTTCGACGCGATCCTCGTGATGGGTCCCGAACATGCCCGAGTGTTCGCCGAGGCCGGGTGGGGACGTGACGAGATCCTGGCGGCGATCGGTTCGCACCTGAATCGGTCGGGAGCCGACCTCGTGCGCGGCGCCGACGGCATGGCCGAGGGCCTCCCCGAGGCGTTCGCCGATGCCCCCGCGCTGCCGAAGTTCCGCGACGGCGGTCTGCTGCTGGCGTATGCGGGTGGCGGCGCCGGATTGTTCTCCGCGATCATCGGCGGATGGGCGAACGGCGACATCGGGTCGAGACCCGTCACTCGCGCGGTGCAATACTGATCACGTGACCCGAACCATTCTCGATCCGACGAGCGAACGCAATCTCGTGACGCGGGAGCGGGTGGCTCGTCCGACGTCGCTCAGCGGACTCACGGTGGGGTTGCTCGACATCTCCAAGCCCCGTGGCGACGTGTTCCTCGATCGCATCGAGCAACGTCTCGGCGAGCACGGAGCGAACGTCAAGCGCTACAAGAAGCCGACCTTCACGAAGCCGGCTCCGGTCGATCTCCGCCACGAAATCGCGACGGAGTGCCACGTCGTCATCGAGGCCCTGGCGGATTGAGGCAGTTGTACGTCGTGCAGTGTGCATGACATCAACGATCTGGAACTGCGAGGTGTGCCGGCGATGTTCGTCGCCTCCGATCAGTTCGTCGATGCCGCGATCGCCCAGTCGACGTCGCTCGGGTTCCCCGCGGTGGCCCGTGTGTTCACGCCGCACCCGATCCAGGACCGCACCGACGACGAGATGATCGCCTACGCGGACGCCGCGTTCGACGAGATCCTGATGTCGATCACCGCGCCCTGACCCGGTTCGTCCGGGTTCTGTCCCCGCGCGAAAAGGGTTGCAACCAGTGCTCGGCGCTCAGCCGAGCGCGTCGATCGCCGCGGCGACGGCGAGCACTCGGCGGGCGTTGGCGACGTGGAGATTCTCGATCATCCGGCCGTCGACCGTGACCACTCCCCGACCGTCGGCGACCGCCTCGTCGAACGCGGCGATCACGCGCTCGGCGTACTCGACGTCGGACGCCGACGGCGCCCACACCGCGTTGGCGGGTTCGACCTGGCCCGGGTGGATCAGCGTCTTGCCGTCGAAGCCCATCTCCATGCCCTGACGACACTCGGCCTCGAACCCCTCGGCGTTCTTCACGTCGTTGTAGACGCCGTCGAGGATGACCTTGCCGGCCTCGCGGGCTGCGAGCAACGCCGTGGCCAGATGCGGAACGAGCGGGTGCCGGCCAGGCACGATCGGCGAGCGGAGTTCCTTGGCGAGATCGTTCGTGCCCATCACGAGCACGGCAACCCGCGGGTGCGCGCCGATCTCGCGAACGTTGAACATCGCCGTCGGCGTCTCGATCATCGCCCAGATCCGCACCGATGCAGCAGCCCCAGCGGCGTCGAGCTGCGCTGACACCTCGTTCACGTAGTCGACCGAGTCGACCTTCGGGATGACGACCGCCGCTGGACCGGCTGGTCCGGCAGCGGCGATGTCGGCCACTCCCCACTCGGTGTCGAGCCCGTTGCACCGGATCGTCAGCTCGCGGTTGCCGTACAGACCGGACTGCACGGCGGCGACCGCCTTGGCGCGGGCATCCGGCTTCGCATCGGGCGCTACAGCGTCTTCGAGGTCGAAGATGATCGCGTCGGCTGGGATCGTCTGCGCCTTCTCGAGCGCACGCTCGTTGGCAGCGGGCATGTAGAGCACCGACCGGCGCGGGCGCAGTTCGTCGAACATGTCGGTCATGACGCCAGTCCGTATGTCGCGGCGAGTTCGGGGTCGCGGTCAGCGAGCTGGCGAGCCAGGGCCACGATCACCTGACACTGTTTGACCGACGCGTCGTCTTCCATCTTGCCGTCGAGCAGCACCGCACCGGTACCGTCGCCCATCGCTTCGATCACCCGTTGGGCATGGGCGACGTCGGCTGGGTCGGGGCTGAAGACCCGCTTGGCGATCGTGATCTGGGCGGGGTGCAGGCTCCAGGCACCGACGCAGCCAAGCAGGTAGGCGTTGCGGAACTGGTCTTCGCAGGCGACGGTGTCGGCGATGTCGCCGAACGGCCCATAGAACGGCAGGATCCCGTGCGTCACGCACGCGTCGACCATGCGGGCGATCGTGTAGTGCCAGAGGTCCTGCTGATAAGTGGGCCGGTCGGCTGCGTAGTCCGGTCCGTCCGGGCCGGCAGGCGGGTCGTTGCGCACGAGGTAGCCGGGGTGGCCACCACCGACGCGGGTGGTCTTCATCCGCCGGTTGGCGGCGAGGTCGGCGGGTCCGAGCGACAGACCCTGCATGCGTGGCGAGGCACCGCAGATCTCCTCGACGTTGGCGACGCCGCGGGCGGTTTCGAGGATCGCGTGCACGAGGATCGGCCGATCGAGACCCGCTTTCGCTTCGAGTTGCGCGAGCAGACGATCGACGTAATGGATGTCCTCCGGCCCCTCGACCTTCGGGATCATGATCACGTCGAGGGCATGGCCCGCTTCGAGCACGGCGGCGGTGAGATCGTCGAGACCCCAGGGTGAGTCGAGGCTGTTGACCCGCGTCCAGAACTGGGTGTCGCCGAAGTCGGCCGACTGCGCGACTTCGATCAGGCCGGCCCGGGCCGCTTCCTTCTGATCGGCCGGGACACCGTCTTCGAGGTTGGCGAGGAGGATGTCGACCGTCGGTGCGATGTCGGGCACCTTCGAGCGCATCTTCTCGTTCGCGGCCGGGAAGAAGTGGATGACCCGGCTGGGCCGGAACGGGATCTCGCGGAGCGGTTCGGGGGCTCCGACGGCGAGCGGTCGGAAGAAATCCTTGGGTGGGCGCATCACCCACAACCGTACGAGACCGGCGCGAACCCGACCAACATGACCCTCGCCACGCGCCGCGACAGCCTCTCCGCCGAGAACGTGTGGGCGCGAAAGCGGCCGTCGGATGAACGAAATCGCGCCCAGACCGGGGACAGGGTCGGCCGCTGGCAGCTCGACGTGTCGGCCACTTCAGGGCAGCGTGGCGAGACCGTCGGCGGTGACGACGACGAGGGAGTCGGCGACCAGGCCGGCGAGGATGCGGGCATCGAACGTGGATGCGGGAACGGCGCCCCGGACGAGTTCGGCGAGCACTCGACCGCGGGCCTGCCGGTCGCTCCCCTCGAATCGCGGCTGGCGGGTGCTCACCCCGGCCGAGCCAACCGCCGGGTCGGGCTCCGGCCGACCGGCGATCGCCCATGCGCACGTCGACTCGAGCGGACACTCGCCGCAATCGGGCGTCGGGCGGCACACCAGCGCGCCGAGGTCCATCAGGATCTGGTTCCATGCCCAGCCCTCCCGGCGCGGCACGAGTTCATCGGCGGCCGCCTGCGCCTGCCTGGGTGTCAGCCGGCTGCCTGCCGTCCGGGCGAGCACACGAGCGATGTTCGTGTCGACGACGGCCACGTCACGTTCGCAGGCGAAGGCCAACACCGCGCGAGCGGTGTACGGCCCGACGCCAGGGAGAGCGAGCAGTGAGTTCAGATCGTCCGGGATCACACCGTCGTGTCGCTCGACGATCGCCAGCGCCGCCAGATGGAGATTCCGCGCGCGTCGTGGATAGCCGAGCCCCTGCCAGAGCCGGAGCACGTCGCCGAGCGACGCCGCAGCGCAGTCGGCGGGTGTGGGGTACGCGGCAACGAACGCCTCCCATTTGGGGATCACCCGGTGTGCTTGCGTCTGCTGCAGCATCACCTCCGCGACGAGGATCGTCCACGGGTCACGCTCACGCCGCCACGGCAGATCACGCAGGCGCGGCATCCCCCATGCCAGAACCGCGCTCGGGTCGATCTGCCCGACGACGAAGGCGTGATCAATGTGCGGCGTGGGTGCGCACATCGTTCACGCCTTCGTCGTTGATCGAGGGTTGGGGTTGGTCGTCAGTCCCAGACGGGTTGGCCGTCGTAGGGGCGGGTGCGGTCGGGAGCGAACTCGCGCTTCCAGATCAACACCTTCCGCTTGAAGTAGCAGACCTCTTTTCCGTCCTGGTTGAAGCCCTTCGTCTCGACGGTGACGATGCCACGATCGGGCTTCGACGACGATTCCTTCACGTCGAGCACCCGGGTCTCAGCGTGGATCGTGTCACCGTGAAACGTGGGGAACTTGTGTTGCAGGGTCTCGACCTCGAGGTTGGCGATGGCGGCGCCGCTCACATCGGGGACGCTCATCCCGAGCACCAGGCTGTACACGAGGTTCCCGACCACCACGTTGCGGCCCTGCACCGAGTTGGCGGCGAACCAGTCGTTCGTGTGCAGCGGATGGTGGTTCATCGTGATCATGCAGAACAGATGGTCGTCGTACTCGGTGATGGTCTTGCCGGGCCAGTGGCGCAGGATGTCACCGGGGGTGAAATCCTCGAGATACCGGCCGAACGGGCGCTCATGCGTGCTCATGACGCCGACGGTATCGGGCGTCACGGTCCGCGTGGAAAGTCGCCGGTCCCCTCGCCGTTCGGTGCGACCTCGTCCGGTGCGACTGACGGTGCGACCTCGTCCGGCGCGACCTCGTCCGGCGCGACTGACGGCCCGACCGGCGGGCCGGTCGGGGCAGGCCGATGAGGAGGTCGTTCCTCGTCGACGATGGCGCCGCCCTCGCGCTGGAAGCGCAGCGCAAAGTCGATTCTCGACTCGCCCTTGGCCGTCTCGACGCGTGCGAGGTCGCGCAGGCGGATCAGGCGATCTCGTCGCTCGATCTTCCACGGCCCCACACGCAGCGACGCGTAGGCGATCGCACCGAGCGCGATCGGCATCAGGTACTGCGCGGAGCGGTACGCCGCGACCGCCGGCACGACGACCCGGCGCGGCACACCGAAGCTGACGAGCACGGCGAGGTAGGTGCCCTCCACGACACCGAGTCCGCCCGGGAGGATCGGGATGGCAGCCATCACGTTCGCGAGACCGAATGCGACGATCAGCGCGTCGACGGGGAGCGATTCCCCGAAGGCGCGGAGGAACATCCACAGCGACGCGGCATCGAACAGCCAGTTCAGCGTGGCCCAGAACACCACCTTGCGCAACAGGACCCGGTCGCTGACCAGCTCTTCCATCCGCTCGCCGACCTGACGCAGCACGGCCGCGAACTTGTCCTCGTTCAGGCTGAGCTTGCGGGCGATCCACCGTGCTGCACGTTCGGCGCGCCCTTGACCGTCGGTGAGCCCGATCACCAGCATCGCCGCGATCCCCATGATGATCACGCCGAGGATGGCCGCCAGGCCGTAGAGCGGGTTGACGCCCCGGATCGGGATCGAGATGACGAGGCCGAGCCAGAACAGGACGTTCAACACGACCGCCGAGCCGATGCCGGCCGTGGCGAGGGCGAATCCGGCATCGGGTCCGCTCACCCCGGACAGCGTCAGAAGGCGATACCCCAACGCTGACCCGGCGGCGTTTCCACCGGGCACGATGTTCGACAGGGCCTTGGTGCTCAACTGGATGCGAAAGATCCGGGCGTGGGAGAGGCCATCGCCGGCGGTGCCGAGCGAGGCCCGCGTCAGGAACGAATAGCAGGCGAGCGCGACGATCTGCAGGGCGAATCCGGCCGCGATGAGTGCCGGATTGACCGTACCGATCGTGTCGGCCGCCTGGCTGAATCCGGTGAGGACCGGCGGCAGCAGGAAGATCGCCAGGATGACGGCGAGCAGCGCCTTGATCGTGAATCGCAGCGGCCGCAGCCGGCGGGGCGGGACCGACACTTCCTTGACGAGCGCGGGAAGTTCACCCGTCGGCAGTACTCCACGATCCATCTCGTGGGTCGCATCGAAGCGACTTCCTGCCTGTTCCGTCACTCGGGGGACCAGTCGATCAGAACGATTCAATCAGTTCGGCCAACCGAAGTCTGAGCTTCGGGGCGACGTCGACCGAGGTGAGGCCGAGATGGACGAGCACCAGCTCGCGATCTGGCACGACGATGGTGAACTGGCCCTGGTACCCGTGGCACGACACGCTGCCCGGGAACCGAGGCCACATCCACCAGTGCCGCCCGTAGTCGAAGCCACTGTCCGCATCGTGCGCAACCTTGGTGCGCGCATGATCCAGCCACCCCGCGGGCAGGATCCTCTCCCCCGATCCCAGGTCGGTCACGCCGTCATGGCGGTAGAGCTCACCGAAACGTGCAAAGTCGCGTGCGGTGGCGTACACGTACGAGGAGCCGACGAAGTCGCCCGCACCGTCGAACTTCGGCTGGGCCGACGTCATTCCGGTCGGACCGAAGAGTCGCTGCGAGAGGAAGTCGTGCATCGCCGCCTGACGATGCTCCGGGTTGCCACCCGTGCCACCACTCACGACATCGCCGATGAGCCGCGACAGGATGTTCGTCGTCCCCGACGAATAGTTCCAGACCGAACCGATCGGATGAGCGAGCGGCAACGCAGCGGCGTAGGCCGCGTGACTCGGACCGCTGTCGCCGAACAACATCTCGATGCAGTTCGACGCCTCGTCGTCGACGTAGTCCTCGAGGAACGTCAGTCCCGAACGCATCTCCAAGAGGTCGAGGACGGTGATCGCTTCCTTGTCGGCGCCGGCCCACTCGGGCACGGCGGCAGGGGCGTCGACGTCGAGCAAACCGTCCCGCACGAGGACCCCGACGGCGGCGTGCGTGATCGACTTGGCCATGCTCCACGACACCAGCGTCGAATCTGCGTCGAGCGACCGGGCCTCCTCGAACGGATTCGCCGGCTGGGTTCCGTACCGCTCGACCACGACCTCGCCGCCCTGCTGGACGACGAGAGCGAGCGACGTTCCTTCCGAATCGGGTCGCTCGAACAGGGCATCGACCTGCTGAGTCAGCGCGTCGAGGTCAGCCGTTCGATCGATTCCCACGAATTCACGTTAGCCAGTCAGAAAAGCTGGTGGCCGACCAGATCGGCGGCCAACCCTGTCAGACCGTCGACATCGTGCACATCGACGTCTCGGAGCGCCAGCTCGACGACCGGAACCTCTCCGGCAAGGTCGACGAGCGCCGAGAGTTCCTGACGCTCGGACAGCGCCAAGCCCCGTAGCTCGTGGTACCACGTGATCTGATCGGCGAACAGGCTCGGCTCGGCCTCGTCGTCGGACTGCTCCACGTCGTCGAGCGTCTCGTCGGAGAGCTCACTCGGGAGTGGGTGGATCAGGTTGATCACCACTCCACCAAACGGGAATCCGCCGGCACGAAGCGCGTCGACGAGATGCTCGGATTCCCCGATCGCCTCGGCGCGCGGGCTCGACACGACGACGAAGGTCGAGTCGCTCGACCGGAGCAGGGCCGACACCTCGCCGGCCCGTCGACGTAGCCCGGGCTCGATGTTGGCGAGCGAGCGGAAGAACTCCATCGTGTCCTCGACGATCTGGGGACCGGCGAGGCGGCGCACGGCCCACAGGAACATCGAGGCAGCGGCGTTGGTCACCTTCGCGAACGTTCGCTGGCCGATGGTCAACGCCCGATACACCGGGTGGCTGAGGAATCCGACCAATCGGTCGGGCGCCTCGAGGAGATCGATCGCATGTCGGGACGGCGGCGTGTCCACGATCACCAGGTCCCACTCGCCGCTCACGTGCAGCTCGTGCAGCCGTTCGATCGCCATGTATTCCTGCGCACCCGACAACGAACCGGAGACGGCGCGGTACACCGGGTTGGCGAGCAGTGTCTCGGCCTGCTTGGGGCTCGACGCCTGCTCGCGGACGAGCCGATCGAACGTCGATGCGGCATCGAGCATCAGCGCCCACAGTTCGCCGCCGGCGGGCACGTCGATGCCCGTGACGTGGTGAGGCTCATCACCGGCGGCGCCCTCTGCGAGACCGAGGGCATCGGCGAGGCGGCGCGCGGGGTCGACGGTGACGACCACGACCCGCCGTCCGGCACGTGCAGCTGCCAGGCCGAGGGCCGCGGCAGTCGTCGTCTTGCCGACGCCGCCCGGCCCGCACGTGACGATCAGCTTCGACTCCATCACGGCGGCCGCGAGCGATCCGTGCTCGTCGAGTTCCTCGATGGCGGTGGCGTTCACGACGCCTCCACGAGGGCGTCGGCCAGGATCGACAGCTCGCTCTTGCCGAAGGCCGGCGTGGGCAGCCGCGGGAGCTGCAGGATCGGGGTGTCGAGCGCGCCGCGAAGCCGTTCGAGTTGCTCGTGTTGGCGCTCGAGTCGTGCACGCCCGAACGCCGTGGAGGCTTCGAGGACACGCTTGTCCGCGGCGGAGAGTTTGACGCCGTCGGCCTTGGCCGCGACCGCGACCGACTTGAACAGCCCAGGCCGGTCCGGCCAGCAGGAATTGATCACCGTGGGCAACAACCCGATTCCGAGTTGGTCACCGAGTTCGTCCGCCAGTTCGAGCAGCTCGGTCACCGGGGTCACCTCGGGCAACGTGACCAGCATCGCCTGGCATCGGACCGGGTCGGCCAGCATCTCGCTGACCTCCTGCGCCTGCTCGCGGATCGGGCCCGATTGCACCACGTCCGACAGCCCGGTCGCCGATCGCAGGAAGGGGGCGGCGTGGCCAGCGGGCGGAGCGTCGACGACGATCAGGTCAGCGGCGCGGCTGCGTTCGAGCTCCTTGATCTTGCCGAGCACGAGCAGGTGCTCCAGTCCCGGTGTCGCGGCGGCGATCATCGGCAGTGACGTGGCCGACGCGGCCCGGCGCAACAGTCCGCCGACGCCCTTCAGGTCGAGGTAGTCACCGAAGGCCTGATCAGCCGGAATCGTTCGGCCACGAACTTGGCCGGCGCCCTTCACGCGCTGGAGGATCCGGTCGGTGTTGTCGAGGCTCGGACCGCCGAGCAGTGGGCCCATTCCCGGGCGACCGTCGACGGCGACGAAGAGCACGTCGGCACCCTGTCGCGCCGCGGCGAGCGCCATCGCGGCGGCGACGGTCGATGACCCGACCCCGCCCTTGCCGGCGACGACCGCGACGTGCGTGCTCGTCAACCAGTCGGCAGTCATCCGGGAGACGGTACCGGGGTCGCGAACCTTGCTCCGGCCATACCGACGTGACTCCCGACCGGGCGACCAACCGCTGCGCAGGCGATCCGTGCAGTTTCGATCAGCCCGTCGACGCTGCAGCCGGTGTCGACGCCCATGCCGGCCAGCGCATGGACGAGATCCTCGATGGGCAAATTTCCGCTCGCGCCCGGAGCGAACGGGCACCCGCCGAGACCTCCCACACTGGCGTCGAGGCGTGCCGCACCGTGTTCGATCGCGACGAGCGCGTTGGCCAACGCCAGCCCCCGAGTGTCGTGCAGGTGCGCGCCGATCGGAACGTCCGTGGCGCCGACCACGCGCTCGACGAGCGAGGCGACCTCCGTCGGCATGGCGACGCCGATCGTGTCGGCCAATCCGATCGATGCTGCACCGGCCTGGGCGGCACGGCGGACGACCTCGACGACCGCGTCCTGATCGATCGGCCCCTCGTAGGGACAGCCGAACGAGGTCGCGAGCGTCAGTTCGACCAACGGCGCGTCCGACCCGTTCGCCAACGAGCTGACGAGTTCCTCGAAGGCCGCGAGCGCGTCGTCGGTGGAGGCGCCAGCGTTGTGGCGGCTGTGCGTGTCGCTCACCGAGATGACGTACTGCAGGTGATCGAGACCAGCGGCGATGGCCCGCTCCGCCCCTCGCCGGTTGAGCACGAGGCCCCACCGGGTGGCATCCAGATGTTGCGTCGCTGCGCACAGCGCCTCGGCATCCGCCATCGCTGGCACACGGTCGGGCCGCACGAAGCTCGTGAGTTCGAAGTCACGGATCCCAGCGGCCACGAGCGACTCGGCGATCGCCACCTTGGCCTCGGTGCTGATCGGTGCTTCGTCTTGGAGTCCATCGCGCAGGCTGACGTCACGCAGTAGGACGGATACGGGAAGGTCGGTCACCACGGGCTCCATTGTCGCCGACTCGTTTGCGTTCCGCGACATCTCCTTGGCCAAACTTGCCCCGATGGCAGTTCCACCACGTGCTCGATCTGGTCCGCTTCTGGGTGTGCGGGTGCTCGAGCTCGGCAGCTTCATCGCGGGCCCCTTCGCCGGCCAGCTGCTCGGTGACTACGGGGCCGAGGTGATCAAGGTCGAAGATCCCGACGGCGGTGACCCGATGCGCACGTGGGGACAGACCGTCGATGGGTCCGGCCTGTGGTGGCCGACGATCGCGCGCAACAAGCAGTCGGTCGTGCTCGACTTGCGTGATCCGGCCGGCCGCGATGCGGTGTTGGCGCTCGCCGCCCAGTGTGACGTCGTGGTGGAGAACTTCCGCCCCGGTCGGCTCGGCGAGTGGGGGCTCGACTACGCCGCACTCAGCGCGATCAATCCGCGGATCATCGTGACGCATGTTTCGGGCTTCGGCCAGACAGGCCCGCGGTCGTCGGAGGCAGGTTTCGGTTCGATCGGCGAGGCCGTCGGTGGGATCCGCCACACGACGGGAGATCCCGACCGTGCGCCAGCTCGATGCGGGATCAGCCTCGGCGACTCGCTGGCCGCGATGTTCGCCGTGATCGGAACGCTCGCCGCGCTTCACGAACGCTCGACGAGCGGTAAGGGCCAGGAGGTCGACGTTGCGATCTACGAGGCGGTCGCCGCCTTGATGGAGTCGTCACTGGCCGACGTCGACATCGCCGGCGTCGTCCGCAACCGTTCTGGCGGCACGCTTCCCGGCGTCGCTCCGGCCAACGCATACCCGACCAACGACGGCTCCGACGTTCTGATCGCCGGCAACGCCGATGCCGTCTTCGCTCGCCTGTGCCTGGCGATGGGCCAGCCGCATCTCGCCGAGGACGATCGCTTCGCGACCCACACGGCGCGCGGCGAGAACGAGCGGACACTCGACGGGTTGATCGCCGATTGGACCGCCGGTTTCAGCGCCGAGGAGTTGCTCACCATCCTGCGCGATCACGCCGTTCCGGCCGGTCGGGTGTACACGGCTGCCGACATGCTCACCGACCCGCACTATCTCGCTCGGGAGATGATCGAGCGACACGTCTCACGTACCGGCATCGACACGCCGATGCTCGGGGTCGTTCCGAAGTTCTCGCGGACTCCCGGCTCGATCAGCGATGTCGGCCCCAGCCTCGGGGAGCACACCCACCTCCACGCGCCCTGATTCCCGTACGCTCCGGCCGGTGGAATGGACCGTGCACGGAGAGCGATCGGTGTACGAGAGCGAATGGATGAGCCTGTCGCTCGTCGACGTCGAGCTGCCGAGCGGCAAACGCTTCGAGCATCACGTCCTGCGCATGCCGTGCGACGCGGCGGGGGTCGTCGTCGACGATCCGGACCGAGGCGTGCTGTTGTTGTGGCGACACCGGTTCATCACCGACACCTGGGGCTGGGAGGTTCCCGCCGGTCGCGTCGACCCGGGCGAGACGCCCGAGCGGTGTGCCGAACGCGAAGCGCTCGAGGAGACCGGCTGGCGACCCGGTTCGCTGACCAAGCTCACGTCGTACCGGCCGCACAACGGCACGTCCGATGCCCATTTCCACCTGTTCCACTCGACGAGCGCCGACTACGTGGGCGAACCGTCCGACCCGGACGAGGCCGAACGCATCGAATGGCTCCCGTGGGAGCGGGTGCTCGACGAGATCCGTGCCGGTCGGATCGGCGACGGCCTCTCGCTCACCGCGCTCCTCTGGTGCGCGGCCCTGCGCCCCTGACACCCAGCGATGAGCCAACCCCCCGTATGCGGTGGCTTCGCTCATCGCACGGGCGGTCTGGCCTGCACCGATGAGCGACATCCCCGTATCGAGGGGGTTCGCTCATCGCAGAGGTTGCGTGGGTCAGAACTCTTCGTCGAAGGCGACGTCGCCGGCGACGCCGGTCTGGTACGAGCTGACGGTGCGCTCGAAGAAGTTCGACAGGCCCTGAACATCTTGCAGCTCCATGAAGCTGAACGGGTTCTTCGACCCGAACTCGATGCCGTAGCCCAGCTGGACCAGCCGTTGGTCGGCGATGTACTCGAGGTACGTGCGAGTGTCGGCAAGGCTCATGCCAGGAACACCCTCGCCGAGCACGTCGGCCGCGAACAGGTGCTCGCAGTCGACGGCCTCCCGCAGCATGTCGCGGATGTCGGCTTCGAGCTGAGCGTCGAACAGTTCGGGCTCTTCCTTGCGCACGGTGTCAACCACTTCGAGAGCGAAGTTCATGTGCCCGCTCTCGTCGCGGAACACCCAGTTCGTGCCGTCGGCGAGACCGTTGAGCAAGCCTTTCGAGCGCAGGAAGTAGACGTAGGCGAATGCCGCGAAGAAGAACAGGCCCTCGATGCAGGAGGCAAAACAGATCAGGTTGAGCAGGAACTGCTTGCGCTGCGCGGGCGTTTCGATGCGGTCGATCTCCTGGATCGAGCTGATCCACTTGAAGCAGAACTCGGCTTTGGCCCGGATCGAGGGGATGTTCTCGACCGCCGCGAACGCTGCTTCGCGCTCGGCCATGTCGGGGATGTAGTTGTCGAGCAGCGTGAGGTAGAACTGCACGTGCAACGCCTCTTCGTAGAGCTGGCGCGAGAGGTACATCCGAGCCTCGGGGGCGTTGATGTGCTGGTACAGGTTGAGCACCAGGTTGTTCGACACGATCGAGTCGCCCGTGGCGAAGAAGGCCACGAGCCGCGACACGAGGTGCTTCTCGGCCGGCATCAACTTGCGGTCGAGATCGACGAGGTCGTCGGAGAAGTCGATCTCGTCGACGGTCCACGTGTTCTTGATCGCGTTCTTGTACATGTCGAAGAACACCGGGTAGCGCATGGGCCTCAGGGTCAGGTCGAAGCCCGGGTCGAGGATGTTCGTCGGGCGAACGGCGCGCGCTGGAGCGACGGGGGAGGCTGGGACTGCCGCCGGCGCGTAGTCGGTGATGGGATCGATCAGTGCCATGTCAGTCACACGCTTCGCAGGCTTCGGGGTTGGCGAGACTGCAGGCGATCGCCTCTTCGTCGGTGAACTTCTTCTCGGTCGCAGGCTCGCCACCGCTGGGTGCGGTGGGCGACGGGGCGGCGCCGCTGGTCGTTGCCTGGTTGATCCGGGTGGCCGGACGGCTGCGCAGGTAGTACGTGGTCTTCAGGCCGGCCTTCCAGGCGTGGAGATACATCGAGCTGAGCTTGCCGATGGTCGGCGTCTCCATGAACAGGTTGAGCGACTGGCTCTGGTCGATGTAGGCGCCTCGCTCGGCCGCCATGTCGATCAGCGAGCGCTGGGGCACCTCCCACGCCGTTCGGTAGATCTCCTTCAACTCGGCGGGGATGCGCTCGACGTCTTGCACGGAACCTTCGGCCTTCTTGATCTCGGAGATCATCTCCTCGTCCCACAGGCCACGACGCTGCAACTCGGTCACGAGATAGCGGTTGATCTGCATGAACTCACCCGAGAGCGTCTCGCGCTTGAACAGGTTGGACACCTGCGGCTCGATGCATTCGTAACAACCGACGATGGAGGCGATCGTGGCCGTTGGCGCGATCGCGATGAGCAGGCTGTTGCGCAGGCCGTGCTCGGCGATGCGGGCCCGGAGCCCGTCCCAGTCGAGTTCGGCTGGCGGCACGATGGCCCTGCCGTCACGCTGCCACAGGTCGAACTGCAGGTTGCCCTGTGCCACCCGGGTGCCCTCGTAGGCCTCGTGTGGGCCGTTCACCTCGGCCAGCTCGGTCGAAGCCCAGAGAGCGTGGAAGTAGATGTGGGCGCTGATCTTCTGCGACAGCTCCTTCGCGTCGGCGGAATCGAACGCCAGCGCCTTCTTGAAGAACACGTCCTGCAGACCCATCAGGCCGAGGCCGACCGGACGCCACTTGTGGTTCGAGAACTCCGCCTCGGGGGTGGGGTAGTAGTTGATGTCGATCACCCGGTCGAGGAACGGCACCACCTGGCGTACGACGTTGCCGAGGTGGACGAAGTCGAACTCCGGCGTGCCGTTGGCGTCGGGACGCACGAACGCTCCGAGATTGAGCGAGCCGAGGTTGCACACCGCAGTGTTCTCCTGGTCGGTCACCTCGAGGATCTCGGTGCAGAGGTTCGACAGGTGCACGACCCGTGGGCTGCCGTCGTCGTTGAGCGCGCCGGTCTGGTTGCACTTCTCGTTCGACGCGTCCTTGAACGTGATCCAGCCGTTGCCCGTCTGGGCGAGTGTCCGCATCATCTTCGAGTAGAGCTGACGGGCGGGGACCTGCTTCTCGTACAGACCGGCCTCTTCGGCAGCGACGTAGGCGCGCTCGAACTCGTCACCGAACAGGTCGGTGAGGTGAGGGACCTGCTTGGGGTCGAACAGCGACCACTGCCAGTCCTTCTCGACGCGCTCCATGAACAGGTCGGGGATCCAGTTGGCATGTTCAGGTTGTGCGTACGGCGGGCGTGGTCGCCGGTGTTGTCACGC
>JANNNB010000108.1:0-1707 GCA_031398325.1 Actinomycetes bacterium | reverse complement strand
ACCCAGACCCGTCCTCCGCGACTGTTAGCCCGAGCGTCGTTCTTGGCCCTTTCGCACCTCCCGAGCGCTAGCTATCTATCGGGCCGCAATCCGAGAGCGGCGTCGGGAAGGTGCAGCACGCTGCCTGGGCCGCAGTGCGGCGCGGATCTCTCGTGTTTCGTCGGGTCATAAGGCGCCGGTTATGCGCGGCCCGTTGACCTGTTCGTTGCGGGCTCGGTCGTTGTCGCGGAGCGCATCGAGCTGGTGTGCGACGTCGTGGAGTGCTCGGACGGTTTCGTTGCGCCGTCGTGCAGTCATCCTTGTCGAGTACTCCGTGACACGCTGGCCCGCTGGGCCGTAAACGGCGGCGAGTCGCTGCCACGCTTCGGGTCGCAGCGCCACGTTGACGACGCGACGATCATTACTGTCCACGGTTCGTGTGACCAGCCCGGCCTTCACCAGGCGTGCGATCAGCGCTGTGACCGACCCGCTCGTGAGGTCCAGATGTGTTGCGATCGCCCCGGCCGTGACCGCACCGTGCTCGAGCAGGTGCATGGCGCGCAGGTCGGAACGGTGAACACCGAGGTTGCGAGCCACATCGTCGTCGAACCGGTCCAACACCTCGCCGAGGCGACGGACTGCGACGAGCAGCGGGTCGGGAACGAACTCAGGCTCGACCATGCATCATCTTGATCATCAAGATACTTTCTTGATTCGACGTCAACCTCACCGATCGGAGTCTGCCCCATGACCACCCCCGCCAAGGTCACCTGGTTCGAGATCACCAGCAACGATCCCGCCGCTTCGCGCATCTTCCACGAAACGCTGTTTGGCTGGACCGCCCAAGGCGACCCCGACGTCTACCTCATGTTCCCGCCGGTGGGCGATGGCGGGATCGCCGGAGGGTTGATGCCCGCCCGGGGTGTGCCCACCTATGCATGCTTCGGCGTCGAGGTGGACGATGTCGACGACAGCTACCGGCATGCGCTCGAACTCGGCGCCACGTCAATGGTCGAACCCAGCGACAACCCCGGCGGCGTCCGCTCGGCCTACGTCCGCGACCTCGACGGCAACATCTTCACGATCTACCGATTCGTTCACCCGGAGGCGCCGACCAAATGACACCCCCGGCCCCGAAGACGCCACGAACCACCCCCCAAGGGCGCGACCCGCATTGTGGGCCGGTTCCCGACACGGCCTGGAAGCGCGACGCCGAAACCCGACGCACCACCGGTCGCGTTGAGATCTTCAACGCCACCAGGCCCGGAGGCCTCGACGGATGGACCATGGACGCCGACCAATACCAAGCCGTCCACGATCTGATCCTGGACATCATCGACGCCGACTCGGACCCTGACGGGACCATCCGGCTCCAGCACGTCGTCGACACGATCCAGGACCGCCTCGGCTCCAGCGAGTTGTTCCCGAAAGGCCGGCTCACGAACTACGTCCGCTACACCAAGACCGACATGGAAGCACGATGCGAGATCGAACGCATTCCCGGCTCCAGCCCACAACGAATCACCCGATGGCGCAACTCGCTCTGACGTGCAAGCCATCGCAGACGTCGAACCACACACCGACATTTTGTGACGCTGCACTGGGGCCGGACTGTGCGGGTCGTCCAACGGTCGACGATGCATTATCGGGCGTCGATACCGAGCGGTTCGGCCACCGTCCGATTCTTGAGGTGGCGCCCCTTTCCTGCAATCGGCGCTACCTCGGGAC
>JANNNB010000076.1:0-2037 GCA_031398325.1 Actinomycetes bacterium | reverse complement strand
CCCGCCGGTGTGTTCGGAGCTCAAGCGGAGACGGGTGTCCCGCGCCAGCTTGCGGGCACCGTCGCCCGATCCAGAAGGATCGCGGGGTTCGCGTTCGTCGCGGGTCGAATCGACGAAGGCGCACGAAAGCCGGAGTCATGGGTCCACATCACAGCGTCTCCCGACTCCCATCGTGGCATCGTGTGTCGGTGAACATCCGCTCCGATCGTCGCTTCGAGTTCGACATCGAGCGCGTATCGGTGTGGGCGGCCATCACCCGGATCGACCGATACCGGGAGTGGTGGCCGTGGCTTCACGGATTCGACGGGACCACGTTCAGCGAGGGGGTGCGGTGGCGGTGCGTGGTCAAACCACCGTTGCCGTACACGCTGCACTTCGACGTCATCTTGGTCGAGGTCGTTGACCACGAGCTCGTGAGGGCACGAATCGAGGGTGACATCACCGGGTGGGCGCAACTCACCGCGATCGATCATCCTCAAGGAAGCGAGTTTCGACTGATCTCAGAATTGAGCCCCGCGAGCGGTGCGCTGCGCCTGATGACGCGAGTTGCACGACCCGTGGCATCGTTCGGCCACGATTGGGTACTCGACACCGGGGCGCGCCAGTTCCGAAGTGTCGCGCTCCACCCGTAAACGCCGGCACAACGAAGTTCAGAACGACTCGAATGCAAGGCTCTCGCGACCTGGCTACTCGCGCGCCGGGCCACTTGACTGGACGGTTAACGTTCGCAGATGAATCGATTCGAGGCATGACGTCGTCCGGCGACGACGCGGCGCTGCTGGATCAGCGGGCGGTCCTCGACACATTGGGGCGAGCCGTGGTCGTCACGAGTCCGGACGGCGTCATTCTGCTCTGGAACCGAGGAGCCGAAGCGCTCTACGGTTGGACGGAACACGAGGTGCTCGACCGCTCGATCCTCGACGTGCTCGCCCCGCCGGCCGACCTGGCCACGAATCGTCGGGACTTCGAGTCGGTCGCGAGTGGCATGTCGATGGCCGGTGATCGGCTCGTCCAGCGTCGCGATGGCGCCACGATTCGGGTACGCACGCGCACGTCGCCCATCGTCGGTCCCGACGGCCGCACGATCGCCATCGTCGGGTTGTCAGAGGACGTCGGCGAGCTCCGCGTCGCAGAGCAGCAGGGTCGCGACCTGTTCGAACAGTACGGTTCTGCGCTGGCCGCCGGCGGTCTCGGGACCTGGCGCTGGGACATGGCGACCGGTCACACCAGCTGGGACGACCGCCTCGAATCACTGTTCGGACTTCCGAATGGCGGCTTCGATGGAAGCTTCGACATGTACGTGTCGCTCCTGCACCCCGACGACCGTGAGCGGGTGCTCGCCATCGTCGCCGACGCCGTCGAGACGAAGACGCGATACCGAGTCGATCATCGAGTGATCTGGCCCGACGGGTCGGTTCACTGGATCACCGGGGTGGGCGGGGTGACGCTCGATGACAACGGCGCGGTCACCGGCACGGTTGGTTGCACGATGGACGTCACCGATCGAATCGAGAAAGAGCTCATACGCGAGCGGCTCGCCGAGGCGACACTCAGAGCATCCGACATCGAACAGCTGCAGCGCGAGCGTCTCGAATTCCTCGCCATCATCAACGAAGCCGTGAATGCTTCGTCGACCATTCGGGAGATGATGGAGAACGTCACGAGGCAGGCAGTGCCGCGCCTCGGCGACTGGTGCGCGATCCACGTCGTCACGACCGATGAGCGGTCGTCGCCGGAGGTCGAGTTCGCTCACGTCGACCCGACACTGGAGGCACGCGCACGCCGGTTGTTCGACCAGTTGCCATACGATCCCGACAGGCACGACGGCGTTCCGGCAGTCATCCGAACCGGTGTGGCCGAGTATCACCCCGACTTGTCCGACGAAGCGATCTCAGGTCCAGCGACCGAGGCCCGCGTGCTCGCCAGTCACTTCGATTTGCATTCGGTGATCACCGTCGCCATCAAGAGATCGGGGCGGATCTTCGGTGCACTCCAGTTCAGTGCCGCAGCGTCGTCGCGTCGCTTTACCGCAGAGGA
>JANNNB010000056.1:0-9496 GCA_031398325.1 Actinomycetes bacterium | reverse complement strand
CCCATCCGCCACCCTCCGGTGTGGGAAGGTGGACTGTGGCGTTCGGTCAGTCGTCGGGTCCGCCCGCAACGGGAAAGCAGTTGCGGGAACTGCAGGACCTGCTCGCGGCTGCAGGGCACACCGACTTCCGCGATGCGCGTGGGCCGATGGGTTTCACGCAGCGCCAGGCGGGTGGAAAGTTCACCCGGGACGAGGCCGACGCATTCATCGAGCGTCTCGAATCCGAGGCTCACGCCGACGGTGGCGAACCGTCGGAGGTGGACCGACCACCAGAGCTGCATCGATCGGTGGCCCAGCGTCCGTCGAAGATCCCCGTGCGTCGAGCGGTGGCGAGCTCCTCGCCGACGGATCCGACCGATGACGCCCTCGACCTCGCCACCGTGCCCGATGCAGTGCTCGCGGCGGAACTGCAACGGCGCGGCTGGATCGTCGTCGAGCCCTGAAGGTCGACGCCGGCGATCTCGAAAGAATTTCTCAAGTCGATTTCCAGACGTGCCGATGACGACGCATTGACGGCACCAGCGGTCGATGCGGGAGGAGTCAGGGATGCTCAGTCGGACCACCTTGAGGACGAAGCTGATTCTGCTCGCCCTCGTGCCTCTCGTCGCCGTCTTCGTGCTGGCGGGCCGAAGCGTGCGCGACGACTTCGAGAAGGCCAATGCAGCAGCGGCTCAGGCCGCGGAGGTGCAGCGCGCGTCCAGCATCAATGACATCGCTGGGGCGCTGGAACGAGAGCTGCTCGCCGACCGCCTGATCGCACCAGGTGTGGGCGAGGAACGCAACCTCGTCTCGCCGCGCCGGCTCGACGAGGCAATCGACGCGTTCCTCCTCGATCCGTCGTCCGCTGACGGCGCAACCGTCGCTGCCGTGGAGAGCTTCCAGCAGCGGCTCCCTGCACTGCGTGCCGCGCTCGACGCCGACGCCCTCGACACGTTCGTCGCGTTGGTCGCGGCGCGCGACGCTCTCGCCGTCGATCCCAACGCCGCGGCGTCGACTCCCGATACGCCCAACCTGGAGTCCGCCGCCATCGAGTGGACCGCGTTCACCCGCTTCATCGACGGGTTGCAGGACTTCGACACGTCGATCTTCATCGACAGCGCCACCACCGAAGACGCACTCACCCTCGAGATGACGTCCGCCCTCCGCGAAGCCGTGGCGCTGCAAGGAGCATCGTTCAGCAGCCTGCTGACCTCCGACGAGGTCGATGCAGGCCTGCTGGTCGCCGCGGCACAAGCCTCGGCCTCGGCGACACGAGCCCAGGAGGACCTCGTCCAGTTCGGCTCGGCCGAGTTCGTCCAACTCGTCCAGGCCAACGGTGGAGCGGAACTCACCGAGCGGATCGCCGGCGCTGCCGACGACGTGCTCACACAGGAAGTCGGCGCACCGCCGTCGATCGACGTCACGACGGTGCGTCCGGCGTACCTCGCTGCCGATCAGCTCTTGATCGGGGCCGTCGACGTCCTCTTCGGAGAACTCAACGAAGCGGTGAGCATCGCCGAGAGCGACGCCAGGAGGAGCGCGGTGACCACGCTCGCCGTGCTGGCGTTCCTGATCGTCGGCATGATGCTGCTCGTCTACGTGCTGTACCGCTCCATCCGTCGGCCGCTCCAGCGGGTCACCGAGCGCAGCCGTGAGGTCGCCAACGTCCAACTCCCCGGCGTGGTGTCGTCGATGCGTGCCGACGTCGATGCCGAGCTGCCGGAGATCGAGCCGATTCGGGTGACGTCCAAGGATGAGATCGGTGAACTCGTCACGGCGTTCAACCTCATGTCGTCCACGGCCCTCGACCTCGTGGGCGAGCAGGCGGTCGCCCGCCGCTCGATCGCAGACATGTTCATGAACCTCGGTCGCCGCAACCAGAAGCTGCTCAACCGGCTGCTGCGCAACCTCGACCGTCTCGAACGCGACGAGGAGGATCCCGATGTCCTCGAGGCGTTGTACGACATCGACCACATCACCACGCGCATGCGACGCAACGCCGAGTCGCTACTCGTGCTCGCCGGTGCGGAACAGTCGCGAAGCTTCACCCAGCCAGCGACCTCCGGCGACGTCATTCGTGCTGCGCTGGCAGAGGTGGAGCACTACCAGCGTGTCAGCGTGACCGGCGACCCGAGTCAGCTGCTCACCGGCGAATCGGTGGCCGATGTCGCCCACCTGCTCGCCGAGCTCCTCGAGAACGCGCTCGCCTTCTCGCCGCCGGAGACCACGGTCCAGCTGGCGACTCGCATGACGCCGCGTGGGTACATCTTCGTCGTGTCCGACAGCGGCGTCGGCATGTCCGCCGACAAGCTGGCCGAGTCGAATCAGCGCATCACCCTGGCTGCCAGCAAGGAAGAGACACCGTCGAAGTTCCTCGGCCTCTTCGTCGTCGGCCGTTTGGCCGCGCGGCGTGGCATCAGGGTCGAGCTGTTCGAAAGTCCGAGCGGAGGTGTCACGGCCCGAGTGACGCTGCCTGCCTCGGCGCTCCACGACGACCGGGCCGAGCCACCGCCACACACCACCGTGGCTGACCCCGTTCCGGACCGCGTGACCCCGCCGGCGGCCCCCATGCCCGCGCCGAGCGCTGTCCCGTTCGATCTTCCGACGCGGGTGGCGGTCGTTCCCGACCCACCGGTTCCGCTCCTCGTCCCACCGTCCGTGTCGGAGCCTCCGCTCCCACCACAACCGTTCGCCGCCCCGGCGAGTCAGCCGATCTCCGCTCACGCACCGCGAACGCCGAGTCGACCGAACCGCTTCGGTGCACCTGGACGTCAGCCAGGAGCGCACCTGCCACGCACGCTGGTCGACCAGGCGGAACACGACGAGCCGACGGGAATCGTCGATGTCGACGTCGTCGACCCGGTGCTGGACGCAGCGGCGGTCAAGCACAGTCTGTCCAGCTTCCAGTCCGGCACGACACAGGCCGACCAACAGAGCAAGATCGAAGAGACGGCAGGTACGTCATGACGATGCAGCAGCCCGACGGCGGACTCGGATTCATCCTCCGCTCGTTCGTCGAGGACACCCAGGGCGTCCTGTTCGCACAGACCGTGTCGGCAGACGGCATCCACCTTGCAGCGTCGAACGGGTACGACGCACCGACCCACGAGGTGTTCGCAGCGATCGCTTCCGGTCTCGCCAGCCTCACCGATTCTGCGGTGACGAACTTCGGCCTGGGCAAGGTGACCCGTCAGATCATCGAGGCGACGAACGGCTGGATACTGGTGTCACGCATTTCTGACACCGCGGCGATGGGAGTCGTGGCGTCGGCGGCAGCCGACCTCGGCCTCGTCGGCTACGAGATGACGTTGCTCACCCAGCGTCTCGGTGACGTGTTGTCACCCGAGATGGTCGACCGACTGAAGAACGCAGTACCGGCGTTCCGATGAGTTCTCCGGATTGACGATCGAGCAGGACCGAGGGGCGGCCGGAAACCATGAGCTACCACGACGAGGTGCTGGAAGGCGAGGAGGTCGTACGCGCCTACATGGTCACCGGGGGACGCACTCGGGCCCGTGGGCAGGAATTTGCAGTGGAAACCATGGTGAGCCCGACCAGCGAGGCGAACGCGGCCACCGCACATCTGCATTTCGAACGCCAGCAGATCGTCCGGCAGTTCTCACAGCCGACAGCGATCGTCGAGATCGCCGCCAATCTCGGCTTGCCGCTCCGGGCTGTTCAAGTCCTCGTCAGCGAGATGATCGGTGACGGGCTGCTCCGCCAGCACGCCACGGTCGCCACTGTCGACAGCAGCCTGCTGCTGCGTATCCGAGATGCCGTAGCGGCATTGTGAACCCTGGAGATGAACCGATGACCACGACGCCCGCGACCGGATCCCTGGCTGGTTCGTCCGCGTTCGGTGCACCGCCGACGAGCGCACCGTTCGGCGTGCCGTTCGAGCCACCACCGTCGAGCGCCTGGCCGGCCACACCAGCGATCGGCCTGCCCGTCATCACCGTTCCCGGCCCCCCAGCTGCGGCTGTCCCGATGGTTGGCGTGATGTCGGCCAAGATCGTCGTGTCGGGCGGGTTCGGTGTCGGCAAGACGACGTTCGTCGGTTCCATCTCGGAGATCGAGCCGTTGCGCACCGAGGAACGGATGACCGCAGCAGCGGCGATCCACGACGACGCGTCGAAGGTGAAGACCAAGCATTCGACCACCGTCGCGATGGATTTCGGACGGATCACCATCGATGAAGCGCTCAAGGTCTACGTGTTCGGCACGCCGGGACAGGATCGCTTCGCCTTCATGTGGGACCGGATCAGCGAAGGTGCACTCGGTGCCGTCGTGCTCGTCGACACGGCACGTATCGACGATTGCTATGCCTCGATCGACTACTTCGAGAGTCGCCGCATCCCGTTCGTCGTCGCGGTGAACCACTTCCTGAACGCTCCGGAAGGGACCCCTGACGAGCTTCGTGCCGTGCTCGCGCTCGGTGACTCCGTGCCGATCCTGTCGGTCGACGCCCGCAAGCGGCCGTCGGTCAAGGCGACTCTGCTCGCCTTGATCGATCACCTTCTGTCGACGACGGCCTCGCCGAACTTCTGAACCCCGGCCGTCCGACCCCGGCCGTCGGACCCCGGCCGTCGGAGCCTGGCCGTCGGAGCCCTGCCGGGTGTGGCTAGACAGCGCTGAGGGTCTGGCGTCGTTCGGCTTCGCGGCTGCGCACGAGTGCGTCTCGTACCACGGCCTTGAGTGCGTTGCGGACGTCGTCACGATGGCGGGCGTCCGCGTACACCATCGGAATCGACGACGAGATCTGGAGTGCGGTGCGGATCTCGTCGAGCTCATGGGTGCGGTCGCCGTCGAAGGGGTTCACGGCGACGACGAATGGCACGCTTCGCTGCTCGAAGTAGTCGACGGCGGCGAAGCAGTCTGCGAGTCGGCGGGTGTCGGCGAGCACGACGGCCCCGATCGCGCCGCGGACGAGTTCGTCCCACATGAACCGGTACCGCGGCTGGCCAGGCGTCCCGAACAGGTAGAGCACGAGTTCATCGCTCAGGGTGATGCGGCCGAAATCCATGGCGACCGTCGTCGTCGACTTGGCTCCGGTGAGGGACGTGTCGTCGACGTCGTCGCTGGCCTGGGTGATGAGGGCTTCCGACTCCAGCGGTTCGATCTCGGAGATCGTGTGCACGAACGTCGACTTCCCGACTCCGAAGCCGCCGGCCACGACGACCTTCACGGGGATGATTTCCACGGCTCGGCGCTCCCTTTCCTGGTGCTGTTGAGGGCTGGCGCTGCGGCGCCTCCCTCTCGCTGTGTGCGTGTCAGATTCGATCGAGGCCATCGAGGACCCTCTCGAGCAGACTGGAGAACGACTCGTCGGACGACGACTGTTCGGTACCGGTCGTGATCGCGCCTTGCTCGATCAGATCGGCCACGATCACTTTGGCGACACCGACGGGCATCCCGATCCGCGCTGCGACTTCGACGAGGGCGATGGGCCGCTCGGTCATCTCGATGATGCGCGCCGACTCCCAACGGTGTGGCGACGACGGATCTGCGCCGTTGGCCCGACGCAGTTGTGTCTCGAGGTTCAGGAACTGTGGCGCTGCCGTACGCCCGCCCGTGATTGCGTACGGACGGAGCATCCGAGCGGTCTCGCCGCCCGATCGCATGAACGCAGGAGGTGTCGGCGGTGGCGGTGGCGGTGCCGTCGAGGGGGGAGTCATCGCCGTCAGCTGTTGAGGAGCGCTTGTTTGAGCTCGTTGCGTGCGGCCGGGTCGAGTACGTCACCAGCGCTGGCTGCGAACACCGCCATCTCGTAGGCGACCGTGCCGATGTCGCACTCGCGGTCGGTGATGACGCACATGAGCGATCCGTCGCGAATCCCCGAGATCAGCATCCAGCCGCGCTCCATCTCGACGATCACGTTCGACACCGCGCCGACCCCGAACCTCCCGGCGGAGCCGTAGGCGAGTCCGATCATGCCCGACGACACGGCCGCCAGCCGTTCGCCGGCTTCGCGATCGACACCGCTGGAGACTGCGAGCGCGAGCCCGTCGGAGGAGACGACGACGGCTTGGCGTACCACTGGGACACGCTCGACGAAGCGAGCGACGAGCCAGTTCATGTTGGTGACGACGTTCGACATCAGTTCGAGCTCCGATCGGCGTCGTCGAAGCTGTCCCATGTCGGGCTGCGTCGTCCGGCGAAGCTGGCCATCGCCGCTCCGATGCGGTCGGGCTGCGCCTCCATGACGGGCCGCGGTTCGTTCGAGTCGGCCACCTGGAGGGAGTTGAGCGCGTTGCTCAGGGCGTTCGGAGCCGAGTCGATCGCATCGGCCGCAGGGGCCGGCGGCGGCCAGACCATACCGGCGGCCGGCGGGGGAGCACCGATGCCGACGGCGGTCGTTTCGGTCGAGACCGGCCGGATCGGCAACCCGGACAAGGTGAGCGTGAGTTTGGCGATCGCATTCGCGGCCTCGACCGCGATCGGTGACGGCTCGGGAGAATCGATGGACGGACGCGGCGACGACTCGATGCTCGAGGGAGGCGCTGGCGACGGGATTCGTGCGGGGAGTGGGTCTGCGCCGATCCTCGGGGTGGGCGTCGACCCCGCCGCCGGCATGACGACCGGGTTGGCCATCGACAACAGCGCTGGTTCGACGGACGGGACCGTCAGGTTGGCTCGGGGCGTCTGGACGGCCGGTGGTGCCGGGGTCGTCGAGTCGACCGCTGACTCCAGGTCCGTCATCGACAGCACGGGAGACTCCGCCGACTGGGGGAGGTGGAGCGCCGATGGCGGGATCCGGACCGTGGCAACCGTTCCACCATGGTCGCTCGCGGCGAGGCTCACGGTCGCGCCGATGCGGGCTGCGAGCATCGACACCACCGTCAATCCGATGGATGCCTCAGCGCCTGCGCCGAGTTCCGGGGGCAGGCTCAGCTTGCGGTTGAGCTCGTCGAGCCGGGCGGTCGAGATGCCGATGCCGGAGTCGGCGACGAGGATCTCGTACCCGTTCGACGCGGCGTTGCCGGCGACGCGTACTCGTGCCTCGGACGGTGAGAACGCCGTGGCGTTGTCGAGCAGTTCGGCGACGAGATGTCCGAGGGTTCTCGCAGCGTGACCGGTCACCTGAGCGTCGTCGAGGGCCAGCACGTCGATGCGGCGGTAGTCCTCGATTTCGGAGATACCGGCGCGGACCACCTCGTCGATGTCCTGGGGCGCCCGCATGCCGGGGCGATCGACTCCTGCGAGTACGAGCAGGCTGTCGGCGTTGCGGCGCATTCTCGTGGCGAGATGGTCGAGCTTGAAGTAGTCGGCGAGCAGCACCGGGTCCTCGACCGACAGTTCGAGCGTGTCCAGGAGCGCCAGCTGCTGGTCGACCAAGCCACCGTTACGGCGGGCGAGCGAGACGATGAACGACGACATGGCGTCATTGCTCCGAGGAGCTCCGGGGCTCGTCGTCGACGCCGCGACGGTCGGTAGCTCCTCGGTCGGCGCGGGTGCCGGCTGCGTTCCGGTCGTGGGCGCGGCGGATCTCGGAGCACGCGTGATCGAGACAACGCCGAACACTGCGACCGCTGCGGCGATGCCAGCCACCGCCAGGCCCATGGTTCCGGGGCTGGCCAACACGACCGCAACGACGAGGGCTGCCACCGCGACGATGACAAGCACGCTTCCGCGACCGATGCTTCGGCCGCCGTCGAACTTCGAACTCCCCATGGTGCCTCCTGGAACGAGATGTCGGTTCGTCATCGGCACGGCGAATTCGGAACTTGAGGAGTTGTGACGCCAGGGCGTCGGAGTTCAGTGGAAGTGGCGTGCGAGGGTGCGGTGCCACTTGTTGGCCGGCAGTTCGGGCCGACGCGGGGGGTGTGTCGACCGACACGTTCGGCCACCTGGCGTGACCGTGTGCACACACACGGCGCGACCGGAGTGATACGGCTATGTCTCACTCCGGTCACTCTGCGTGTTGGCGGACTACTGAACGCGTGTTATGTTTCTCCGATTCCTCAACCGAGGGTCAGGCAACCGTCAAATTGCCGCTCAGAGTGTCGTCGAAACGGAGCATTTCGTGGACAACTTGACAATGGACCGCAAGGTCAGCCCAGCCATCTCGAACCCCGCCGCACCGGTGGCGAGTCGCGAGTGGGAACGACACGACGCGTTGGCCGAGTCGGCCCCGCGCCGACGGCGACGCTTCGACGTGCCGATCGCGATCGGTACGGCGTGTGCGTTCGCATTCGTCGGTATCGCCGCGTTCGGGGCAGCCGAGTCCCAGATCCAGACGTCAGTGGTTCCGGCCGAGCCGGCCGTCGCCGCCGCAGACCTGCCGCTCGGCGCGATGTATCACGTCGTCGATCAGATCGGCGCTCGAGCACTCTGGGCCCAGGGCTACACGGGTGCCGGCGTCAACGTCGCCGTCATCGACACGGGCATCGCGCCCGTCGAGAGCCTGAGCGGCGAGGGCAAGGTCGTCGCGGCCGTCGACTTCAGTTCCGACGCCGCGAGTCCTGCCACTGCCTTCACCGATGGTCTCGGGCATGGCACGTTCGTCAGCGGCATCATCGCCGGCAGCGAGCCCGGGTCCGATCCGGCTCTGGCCGAACAGCATCCCGAATGGTTCCTCGGCGTCGCTCCGGACGCTGGGATCGTGTCTGTCAAGGTCGACGACGCCGTGGAGGGTGTGAACCCGGCCGACGTCATCTCTGGCATCGACTGGGTCGTCACCAACGCTGACGCCCTCGACATCGGCGTGATCAACCTGTCGTTCAGCACCGGTTCGCTGGCGCCGTACCAAGGTGACGCCCTGGCGGCGGCACTCGAGCGTGCGTGGGACGCTGGAATCGTCGTCGTCACCGGTGCCGGCAACGACGGCAGCGCCGCTGCCGGCCTCGCATCGCCCGCCAACGATCCGTACCTGATCTCCGTCGCCGGTGCCGTCGTGTCCGAGAGCGGAATCGCGATCGCCGACTGGTCGAGCAGCGGTGACGGTGTCCGCAACCCAGACGTCACCGCCCCTGGCGCACACATCAACAGCCTCCGGGCACCAGGCAGCGATGCCGACCTGAACCACCCCGAGGGCTTCGTCGACGACGAGACCTTCAAGGGCAGCGGCACGTCGTTCTCCGCTCCTGTGATCGCAGGCGTGGCCGCACTGCTCCGTGAGGCACACCCCGACTGGACGCCCGACCAGATCAAGGCAGCGATCGTCGAGACTGCTTCGCCGATCAATGGCTTCTCCGAGGTGCTGGCCGGCAGCGGTCTCGTTCGTGCCGATCAGGCCGTCGCCGCAGCCGTCGACGGCTCCACGCAATCGTTCGCCCGCTCGACCGGGGTGTTCGAAGGAACCCCGAGCGCCGGTGTCAGCACCGTCTGGAACGGTTCGTCGTGGGTCGGATCGTCCTGGGTCGGGTCCAGCTGGGTTGGTTCGTCGTGGGTTGGATCGTCGTGGGTCGGTAGCTCGTGGGTCGGGTCCAGCTGGGTTGGCTCGTCGTGGGTTGGATCGTCGTGGGTCGGTAGCTCGTGGGTCGGGTCCAGCTGGGTTGGCTCGTCGTGGGTCGGTTCG
>JANNNB010000054.1:0-66887 GCA_031398325.1 Actinomycetes bacterium | reverse complement strand
CCGACCACCGACGCCGGCATCACCACCGCGGCCCGAATCGCCGCGGCGCCGCCGAAGCTGTGGCCGAACAGGACGACCCGTTCCGCGCCCGCGTCCCGCGCTGTCTCCACCCCGCAGGCCAGATCGTGAGCGCACAGGTCGAGGTTGTTGGGCTCGCGGTATCCGACCCGGACGAAGCGAACGCCGCGACCGGCCCACGACTCGCCGAGGTGGTGGTACAGACCGTGGCCGGGACCGAGCAGACCGCCGAGCGCACCGCCACCGGCGACGATCGCCGCCGGCAGAGGCGCCGCGGGCTCGTGCACGAGCATGGTGAGCAGCCCCCGACGTGTGTAGATCTCGTGATGATGCAGCGAACTCGATCCGTTCGACGCGATCTCGACCGCGGCGCGCGCCAGCGGGTGCAACGCTTCGAGCGCGGTCGGATCCGTGGGGTCGGAGGCATCGGACGCGGTCATCACCTCATCATCGCAGTCGTCCGGTCACGCCAACGCTGCGCATCGGTCAGTAGCGTACGAAATGCACATGAACACCAACGGGCGCGCGACGAACAAGATCGATTTCTGCGATCCGGTCGACCGCGTCCAGGCGTTCCGTATCGGCACCTCGTGGATCGACCTGCGCCGGGGACCGGGTGCCACCAGACTGCGCGAGTACCTCCTCGGGCCCGACGACCCGTTGGAGCAGGGGCAGATGGATGCCCTCGACATGCTCATCCATCGCGACTGCCGCACCATGAGTGGTCTCGCCGACCGGCTACGCGTGAATCGCTCGACCGCAACTCGCGCCGTCGACCGGCTGGTCACCGACGGCCTCGTCGAACGGTTCCCCTCGCCCGACGACGGTCGCGTGGTACTCGTGCGAATCACCCCGAAGGGACGACGACGGCACAAGGCGATCGACACCCGACGTTCGCAGGCGATGCAGCACATCCTCAGTGAGTTCACGCGCGACGAGCGCGAGCAGCTCGCGAACCTCCTCGAACGCCTCGTCGCGTCGGCCGACCGTGCGGTCGACACCCTCGACGTCCCTGCCGAGCCGTGATTCGAGCCGCACGGGCCGGCCACTGACACCGGCACGCTGATCCAGCCGATCCGGATGTGAGCGATAGGGTCGGCGCACGATGGCTGACCAGGCGGAGTTCGCAGCAGAAGCGATGCAATACGCCCCGCAGCTGTATTCCGCGGCGATGCGCATGACCCGCAATCGGGCCGATGCGGAAGATCTGGTGCAGGAGACCTACCTCAAGGGATACCGGAGCTTCCACACGTTCACCGAGGGCACGAACCTGCGGGCTTGGTTGTTCCGGATCCTCACGAACACGTACATCAACAAGTACCGGGCCAAGCAGCGCCGACCCGAGGAGACCGAACTCGGAGAGATCGAAGACCTCTACCTGTACAAGCACATCAACACCTCGCGCGATTCCGGTCTCGGACGTTCCGCAGAGGAGTCGTTGATGGAGATGCTTCCCGACGACGAGGTCAAGGAGGCGCTCGAAGCCCTCCCCGACGCCTTCCGACTCCCGGTGATCCTCGCCGACGTCGAAGGATTCGCGTACAAGGAGATCGCCGAGATGCTCGACATCCCGATCGGCACCGTGATGTCGCGGCTGCATCGGGGAAGAAAGGCGATGCAGAAGGCGTTGCACGACTACGCACTGGCAAGAGGCCTCGTGTCCGCCGAGACGGCGGGCCCGGGCTCCGACTCCCCCGTGCAGGAGAACTGACGTGGATGCATGTGACGGCCCGGACTGCCGCGAAACGATCAAGGAACTCGACACGTTCCTCGACGACGAACTGTCCGACGGTGCGCGACTCGCGATCCGCAATCACCTCGACGGCTGCACCGACTGCCTCCAGGCCTTCGACTTCCACGCCGAACTCAAACAGGTGATCGCGCTGAAGTGTCACAACGACGAGATGCCGCCCGATCTGCTGCTGCGCATCGAGCGGTGCTTCGACACCGACTTCGACGGCGACGGCAACATCGGGTGAAATGTGCTCACCGCAGCACCGGCGGTTAGCCTCACGCCATGCTCGCAGCCGAAATCTGGCATTGGTGGATCGGTGTCATCGTGACTCTGCTCGTCTTCGGCGGCCTGGTCGTGCTCATCGCGCTGTACCTGAAGTCCGTCACGGCACAGAAGTACGAGCCGGGCGCCTCCAAGCGCCGGCGCGAATCTGCCGACCTCTGACGCGTGCGCCTCGGCCGGGCCCATGATCGCCGACCTGCTGCAGCGATCGACCTTTCCCGCCTCGGGGACTCCCGTCACGTGTGGCCTGTCCGGCGGCGCCGATTCGACGGCACTCGTGCTGCTCGCTGTCGCGGCCGGCTGCGAGGTGACGGCGATCCATGTCGACCACGGGCTTCGATCATCGGCTGTCGACGACCAGCGCTGCGCAGAACGCACGGCGGAACGACTCGACATCGAGTTCCGGGTCGAGCACATCGATCTGGTCGACGGCCCGAACCTCGAGGCCCGGGCCAGAGTCGCACGTCAACTCGTGCTCGGCCCGGACGCGATGACCGGCCACACCGCCGACGACCAAGCCGAGACCCTTCTGCTCGCGTTGCTGCGTGGTTCTGGCGCCAGTGGCCTGGCGGCGATGACGCCAGGGCCGACACGACCGATCCTCGGACTCCGCCGGTCGGAGACCTCGGCCCTCTGCGCAGCCGAGGGATTCGAGGTGGCCCACGACCCATCCAACGACGATCCACGTTTCCGGCGGAATCGGGTGCGACACGAACTGCTGCCCTTGATGAACGAGCTCGCCGTCCGAGACATGGCCCCGATCCTCGCTCGAACCGCCGCCCTGCTCCGAGACGACGATCAATTCCTGGACCAGCTGTCCGCCGGCATCGACCCGAGCGACGCGCTCGCACTCGCCGCCGCACCTCGACCCCTCGCCAGCCGGGCGATCCGACGTTGGCTCGAAAGCGGCGGCTATCCACCCGACGCCGCCACGATCTCACGTGTGTTGGCGGTCGCTGCGGGCGACGCGGCAGGCTGCGACGTCGGTGCTCGGCGGCGCGTCAGCCGCCACCAGCAACGACTCGTCCTGGCGCCAGCACCGGCGAATCAGGTCGAGAACCGCTCAGGACCACCCGACCCGGTCGCGTACGGCATCGATCACGGCCTGCCGATCAGCTCGGACCGCGATCATGAGTGAGCCGCGATCACGCGCCGTCAACCGACCGTGCAACGTCGCCGCACTTCGAAGGATCGGCGGCCAGACCACGAGGGCGGCAATGCCGCCGGCAGCGACGGCTGCCGCGGCGAGCAGGGCATAGATCCCGTCACCGAGCAGGATGCCGCTGACGACGAGGGTCACCAGCCCCATCACCAGCCCGAGCAGGAACCGCACCGTGCCCTTCGTCGACGTCGACGACACCAGGCTCGTGCCGACCACCACGACGCCGACCGCCGGCAGGTAGATCAAGGTGGCCGTCACCAGCAGCGGCCCGGCGAGGAAGATCGCCAACCCCGACAACACCAGTCGCCACCACGCGATCCTCGCCCGAGCCACCTGACGGTCGTCGAGCTCGACCAAGGTGAGGCGCGTCGCATAACTGCGATAGCGGTCGATGACCTCACCTCGATCGTGATCGGCAAGCGCCGCCAGCCGGCGCGCCACTTCCTCGACCGCACCGAATCGGGCGGCGCTCCTCGGTGACGCGTCATCGCGTTCGATGCGCGCCGCCGCCCTCAGCATCTCCCGCTCGTCGACCGAGACGAACTCGGGCGAGACGGCTTGGAGCGCTTCACCGATCGTGGCCGTCAGCTCGCTGACCTGCCTGCGTTCCCGCCCCTCCGAATCCGCCGACCGATCGAGGTCGTCGCGAGCGCTCGCGGCGTGGTCGGCCACCACGATCGGTTCACCGAACATCACCACGGTGCGGCTCCGAGTCTCCACCCTGCTCTCGAATGCGAGGCCGATCGGAACGATCACGAGATCAGGTGCCGTCGGCAGCGCACCGATGGCGATCCGTGCGGCGCCGGAGCGGACCCGGTCGAGGCCACCGCGATCGCCGGTGGTTCCCTCGGGGAAGATGGCGACCGTCGACCCCTGCGCCAGATCACGCTCGCACGCGTCGAAGACCGACGCGTTGTCGCTCGACCGGTCGCCATCCGAGGATCGGTACACGGGCAGGACCCCGGCGAACGCGAGGAACGGCCGGGCCACGGCCACCTTCCACAGCGCCGCCTTTGCGAGGAATCGTGGCAGCCGTCGCAGAGCGGCGGCGACGACGATGGGATCGACGAAGCCGTTGCCGTGATTCGCGACGATCAGGATCGGTCGGTCGTTCGGCAACAACGAGCGGCCCCGCACGTCCACCGACCGATGGAACACGTACACCAGGGCGACAGCCAGCACGCCGACCGCCCGATCGGTACCGCGACGCAGCATCTGCGGTGGTCGGTCGGGGTTGACGGCGGCGACGGCACGATCGACCCAGACCAACGCCAGCACGGCCGTCAGCACGTGCCAGACACCGTGGGGTTGGACCCACGAATCGGTCGCACAGACCGGGCTCGTCGGGGTGCCGAACACCCAGAACAGCAGGGCAACGCCGACCAGGACGAGCAGTGGCATGGTCCAGATGGGTCGAAGTGACCGACGGCGAGCGGCCACCTCGGCACCGACGATCACGACGACGCTCACGCCGACGATCGCGTTGACACCCTGGACGTTTAGGAGCGCCAACCCTCCCCCGATCGCGATGCCGATCGCGAGCGCAATGACCGCGGTCCGACCCGGCGCGCCGAGCAGTCGGCCGACGTGCCAGCCAGCGATGAACGCCACCATTCCCGCGAGCGGCACGTCGTGGAGCGTCTGTGAGAAGTCGGTCGCCTCGGCGTGGTACAGAAAACTGCCGCCCCCCTCCAGCACCAGCACGGCGGCGAACGCTCCGACCGAGCGAGGGAGCCGGGACCGCCAGATCTCGCGCGCCAGGACCAGCCCGATCACGACGTAGCCGAGCGACGTCCAGGCGTTCACGTCCTGGTCGATCCAACCGCTGTTGCGGCGCTCGCAGTCGGAGAACTCCTCATCTGCCGCCAGCGCACCACTCACGTCGGTCACTCTTGCAGACCGTTGCGGGCTCCGGGTCGTGCATCGAGGCCCCGCGACCGTGGAGGCACGACGACTCGACCTTGTCGGAGCTTCTCGGGATCCCCGTGCGAGCGTGCCGCACTCGCGAGTAGTCTCGATCCCCGGTATGCATGCGGATCACAAAGACAGCGCTCGCCGCTGATGGCTCAACGACTCCGCGGCAAGTGGGCCCTCGGGATCACCCCTCGAAACTTCACGTGGATCCTCAAGGACAAGCTGGCGATCTGCGAACGTCCCGGTGGCGTCGGCGACAGCCACCGACGGGTCCGGCGCCAGGAAGAGATCATCTGGCTCCGCGAGAACGGCTTCGGATGCGTGCTGTCGATCATCGCCGCACCGCACAACCTGCACAACTACGACGAGCTCCAGCTGCCGTACCGGCACCGGCCGTTCAACAACGACCACCTCGACATCTACCTGAAGTCGCTGTACACGGAGATTCGTGACCTGCTGAACCACGGCACCAAGGTGCTCGTCCACGGCGACGAGGTCGGCGACCGCATCGTCGGGATCATGGGCGGCTACATCCGCTGGGCGGGCCTGATCGAGGATCCCACCCAGGCGATCCAGGTGACCGAGCGCATTGCCGGCCGCCAGCTCGACCCGTTCGCGCGCGAAACCATCATGCGCGCCCACGAACTCCGCTGATCAGCGAGACGAAGCCGGACCCAAGACGCCGACCGAGGACGCCGACCTAGCAGGACGGCTGCGGCGGACCGATCAGGATGTCGGCCGGGATGTCGAGCAACGGCAACGGGTTGACCGGCACGTTGTTCGGACGGATTTCGAAGTGCAGGTGGAAATTGGTGGCGCTGTTCGTTCCACTGCTCCCGACGAAGCCGAGCACATCGCCGAGCTTGACCCGCATCCCTTCGGACAGACCGTTGGGGTCCTCGGCGAGGTGGAAGTACTTGTACGTCATCTTCGTCTCGGCGACGAAGAGGGTCCAGCCCCAACCAGCGGTGCCCGTATTCGTGTAGCGCTTGGTCAGCTGGCCATCGGCGACGGCGAAGACCGGGTTGCCACCCTTCGCCGCCAAGATGTCGAGGCCTTCGTGCCCGCGGCAGTCACCGAAGTTGTCGAGCACGTAGATGTTCGACGTCGGCGGGATCTCGATCGGGAAGATCAGCTTGCCGGCGGGAGGCGTCGGCGCCTTGCGAGGCTCCAGAATCAGCCGCCTCGCCGGCTTCAGTGCGTTCCCCGGCTCGTCGAGGGCGCCGGCCGCCATCACGCCGCCGCTCCCGAACGCACCGCCACCCAACGCACCGGCGGCCAGGGCTCCGGCGCCGGCAGCGAGCGCCAGCAGCGCCTTGCGGCGGTTGAGCCGCAGGCCGGACGCGGCCAAAGTGGCCGGCAGCACGTCAGCGGCATCGGGAAGGTGGGGGGTGCAGTCACACATGGCGGTTGAACTGAGAATTGTCGATCCGAGCGGAGCACGCAACGTCGTGAGCAGTGCTTCGTGTCTTCGATCGGCACCGTTGCCGACCAACTTGACGAAAGCCTAGGACGATTTCGTCATCGATCCGTCACACAACGCTCCGACCCGGTCCGTTCCACGTCGGGAATGCGACGGGAATGTGAACGATGGATCACGTCCGAACCCTTGGACGGTGGACTCACGGGGCTACGGTTCATGGTGATGGGTGGACGGCGCGTCTTCGTCAGCGGGGTCGGCAGCGAGCTCGGCACGCTCGTGGCCAGCATGCTCGAAACAGAACCATGGGTCGGGCCGCTGTCCGGCATCGACGCCGACCCGCCACGTCGGCGCCTGCCGAAGACCACGTTCCACCGAGTCCCTCCGGCGGATCACGACCGGATCGTCGAGATCATCACGCGGTTCAACCCGCACGTACTGGTCCACGTCGGCGTGTGGGAACCCGACGCGCGAGCCTCACCGAACGTCGCCCGCCACCTCACCGACCAGGCTGCGACGTCGATCATCGGCGCCGCCGCAGAATGTCCTGCCCTCGAGAACGTGATCGTGCGCAGCGGCATCGAGATCTACGGGCGGAGCCGTAATGCGCTGACCCGGCCGGATGAGACCGCCCCCGTGCGCCCCACGTCGGATTGGGGTCGCACGGTCGCCGAGATCGAACACATCGCGTCTCGTGTCGCCAATCGCGTCGGCGTCAGCATCGGTGCAGTTCGGCTCGCACCGGTACTCGGGCCGCACGTGCCGTCGCCGCTCGGACGGATGCTGCGTATGCCCGTCGTGCCGTTCTCCCTCCTCGCCGATCCGCCGTTCGCCGTCATCGAAGACCGAGACGCCGCCCGTGCCATCGTGGCGGCCGCCCGGAACGGTCTGTCGCAACCGGTCAACGTCGTCGCCAGCGGCGCGATCACGTGTCTGCAAGCGCTGCGACGGGGCCGACGGATCCCGCTGCCGCTCATCGGGCCGGAATGGCAGATCGCCCGAACGATGAGCTATCTGTTCGGCTCGCCGATCCCCGATCATGTCGCCGAGACGCTCCACCGCGGTCGCCTCGCCGACAACGGACGAATGTCCGAGCTACTCGGCGTCGTGCCCGAAGCGACCACCTCGGAGGTCATCGACCGCCTCTACGGTTGGCCGAGCATCATCCGCCAACCAGCGCGACGGGCGGTCGCCTGATGGCCGGCTTCAACGGTCTCACCGACCACGGCTCGCCAGCGCTCGGCCGCGTCTTCGACCTGCCGATGCATCTCGTCGACGAGCCTGCCGGCATGGTCGACGATTGGGGCCGCGATGCCCGCCTCGTGCGCAGCATCCTCGGTCTCGCCCAACTTCGCTGGAATGTCTCTGTCGGCGGCGATCAGCATCTGCCCCGTCGCAAGGGGGCTCTGATCGTCGTCAATGCCAGGCGGTTCGCACTCGCCCCGATCTTCTCCGCCCTGGCGATCAGCGAGGCCGTCGATCGTCCGGTGCGATTCGTCGGGCGCAGCGACGTGGCACCACTCGGCCCGCTGGCCCGTCGGATCGGTGGCCTGCTCGATCACCCCGACGAGTTGTTCGGTGCCCTCCGTGCCGGCGAACTCGTCGTCATGGGCGCCGAGGCGACCACGGGCCTTCGAGACGTCGGCCGCGTGCGCCACGATCTGGTGGGCGCAGCGACCGCAGCGGGGGTCCAGGCCTTCCCGGCCGCCACGACGAGCACGCCCCTCGGTCGGAGCGCCCGCGTCGAGATCGGAAACGCGACACGCCCATCCCGCCGCCGGCGAGGACCGCTCGCTGAACTGGAACTGGCCGATCATCTCCGCAGTCGTATCGGACGACTCCTCGACGAAATGGGCGAGATCCGCACGGGCACCCCGCTCGACTGGTTTCCGCTGACCGGGATCGGTGGAGCCCGATGACGAGCAGTAGAAACGCCCCCGGAGAGCGAACGAGCAGCATGACGTACGTCCGCAGCAACGACGGAACCCGAATTCATTATCAGGTGACCGGCCGCCCCGGTACGCCCCCGATCCTGTTCATCCAGGGTCTCGGTGCCGACAAGCACGGCTGGGACCTGCAGCGGCTCGGAACCGCCCCCTGGTACAACGCGGTGGCCCTCGACAACCGGGGCGCCGGTCGCAGCGACAAACCCCACGGGCCGTACTCGCTGGAGCAGATGGCCGACGACGCCATCGCCGTGCTCGACCACGCCGGGGTCGACACCGCACACGTGGTCGGGGCGTCGATGGGCGGAGCGATCAGTCAGATCGTGGCGGTGAAGTATCCCGAACGGACTCGCTCGCTCACACTTGCCTGCACCGCAGGACGGAATCATCCGTGGCGGGAGGAGCTCCTCACCAGCTGGCGTGACGTTGCACTCGAACGCGGCATCAGCTCGATGGGCCAGGAAGCCGCACGATGGGTGATCGGCCCGCGCTCGTTCCGTCGCGTCCTGCCCGCCCTCGGTTGGCTCGGCCCGCTCGCGCTCGGCCGGCCCGCCCATGCGTTCGCCGCACAGTGCGACGCACTGCTGAACGCCACGTCCCAACACGAGGAGCTCATCGAGCGTCTCCCCGACATCGATGTGCCCACGCTGGTCCTCGTCGGGAATCAGGACATCCTCACGCCCCGCGGCGACAGTGAAGATCTCGCCGACCGCATCCCGACTGCCGAACTCGTCGTGATCAGTGGTGCCGCCCATGGCTTCATGGTCGAACACGCGACGACGTTCAACCGCGTGCTGTTGGAGTTCCTCGGTCGAGCCGAACGGGCGCACCAAGAACGGTTGGCCGCTGCGCCGACCCCGGTCCACCTGACCGTGGTCTCCGCTGCGGGCGGCTGATGCGCGTCGTCGTCATCGGCGCCGGCATGGCCGGCCTCGTGGCCGCTCAGACCCTGCAGGCGGAGTCGAACGGCGAGATCGACGTCGTCGTGGTCGACAAGGGCCGCTCGCCCGGTGGACGCATGGCAACCCGTCGAATCGGTGCCGCGACCTTCGACCACGGCGCGCAGTTCTTCACCGTCCGAACGCCGGCGTTCCGCCACCGCGTCGACGACTGGATCGAGCGCGGTCTGGTGATGGTGTGGAACCACGGTTTCTCCAACGACGACGGACACCCGCGCTACGCCGCCCCGGGCGGCATGACATCGCTCGCCAAGGATCTCGCGATCGGCCTCCGAGTCGAGTGCTCGACGATGGCGTTCACCGTGCGGCGAACAGAGTCGGCACGCCTGCGGGCCACAGTGGGCTGGGACGTCGTCATCGACGACGGGACGATCCGACCAGCCGACCGGGTGATCATCACGAGCCCGCTCGCCCAGACCTTCGGCCTTCTCGCCGACACCCATCTCGAACTGGAGCTCGACACGTTCCGTGTCGACTACGACCGCACCATCTGCCTACTCGCAGCGCTCGACCGGCCCGTCGAGATCTCACCGACCGGCGGAGTGCAGCCGGTCGACGATGTCTTCAGCTGCATCGCCGACAACATGTCGAAGCGTGTCAGCTCGGTTCCGGCAGTCACGTTCCACGCCAACCCCGCGTGGAGCGAAGCGCACTGGGACGACTCGACCGAGACACTCGCCGAGCGGCTGCTGGAGGAGGCCCGGTCGTGGCTCGGCGACGCCCGGGTGATCGAGCACCAGGTGAAGAAGTGGCGGTTCGCCACACCCAGGACGATCGCACCGGACCCGTGCCGACTGATCGACGGCGGATCGATCATCCTGGCCGGCGACGCATTCGCCGGGCCCCGGATCGAAGGTGCCCACAACTCGGGCCTCGCCGCCGCCCACAGCCTCCTCGGCTGATCGCGGTCCAGGCGTCGTCGAGCTCGGCGGGTCAGCCTTCCTGCGGCGACGGAGCCGATACCGGCACGGACGTCGATACCGGCACGGACGTCGGTGCGGGCGCGGTCGTCGCGGTCGGATCGACGTCGCCGCAACGGACCCGGGTGACCTGTTGCAGGTTGAGGTCGACGATCGACACACTGTCCGGACCGTAGTCCTCGAGGAAGTCGCTGAAGCTGGGGATGTCGATGTCGCCACAATCTCGCTCGATCACCGGCGGGTAGGCGATGCGCCAGCCGTTCTCGAGCACGGCAAACCCTTCGTCGAGGTCCACGATCGGTGGGAGCTCAGCGGTGAGATCGCCGGCGGCGGGTACCAGCGCGAACCAGACCACGGCGTCACCGAGCACGTCGGCGAACACGCCGCAGGCATTGAACTGGTCGAAGTCCTCACAGGTGATCTCTCCCGGAGTGCCCGGAGCGACGCGCATCGTGCGGTCACCCGGCAACAGCAGATCGAGGTAGCCGACCGTCACGCCGTCGTCGCCGAGTTCGAAATCGTCCGAGGGGAGCGGCGCGATGACCGGAGCGATCAGGTCGATCCGACGTTCTTCGGGGGCGGGGTCGACGATGGCGGCCAATTCGTCGTCGTCGGCCAGGATCGAACTGGCCAGGAACGCAAGGCCGGCCAGGGCGGCCAAGGCGGCGACCAGACGCCACGACAGGAGTTCTCGCACTGCGCCTAACGTATCGCTGGGATCTCAGCGAGAGCTGGCAGCGACGACGCCTGCGGCGCAGTGGGCTGCGTCGGCGATCTGCGCGATCACGCGGTCGTCGTGGCCGAGACCGACGAAGATCGCCTCGTAAGCACCGGGCGCCATCGCGACGCCTTCGGCCAGCATGGCTTGGAAGAAGGCTGCATACATCGCTTCGTCGGTGCCTTTGGCGTCGTCGAAGTTCACCACATCGCCGGCCGCGTCGCCACACACGATGCCGAAGAGGGTGCCGACGACGGGGAAGCTCACGACGAGTCCGGCCGAATGGCAGGCATCACGCATCAGCGACGACAGATGGCGAGCGCGTGCCATGAGCTCGATGTAGACGTCGCCGTCCAGCTGGTCGAGTGCGGCGAGGCCGGCAGCCGTGGCCATCGGGTTTCCGGCCAGCGTGCCAGCGTGGAACACGGGGCCGAGCGGCGACAGATGCTCCATCAGATCGCGACGCCCGCCGACCGCACCGATGGGAAGACCACCACCGATCACCTTGCCGAAGCAGGTCAGATCAGGCTTCACGTCGTACTTCGCCTGAGCGCCCCCTGGACCGATCCGGAACCCGGTGATCACCTCGTCGAAGATGAGGAGCGCCCCGACACGGTCACATTCCGCACGCAGTCCCTCCAGGAATCCCGGAAGTGGTGCGACGACACCCATGTTCGCCGCGATCGGCTCGACGATGACCGCCGCGACCTGCTCGTCGAGGGTCGGCACCAGGTTGTACGGCACGACCATCGTCTCGGCGACCGCGCCGCGGGGCACACCAGCCGTACCGGGCAGACCCAGCGTCGCGACACCGCTGCCACCGGCGACGAGCAACGCGTCGGTGGCACCGTGGAAGTTGCCTGCGAACGTCACGATGCGGTCGCGACCCGTGGCACCGCGTGCGAGCCGCACCGCCGTGCTCGTGGCCTCGGTCCCGGAGTTCATGAGGCGCACCCGTTCGCAGCTCGGTACCCGCTCGATGATCGCCTCGGCGAGCTTCATCTCGCGTGGCGTCGGAGCTCCGAACGACGTCCCGTCGACGGCCGCACGGCTCAGCGCCTCGGTCACCGCAGGGTGCGCATGGCCGAGGATGATCGCCCCGTAGCTCTGGACGAGATCGAGGTAGGTGGTGCCCTCGACGTCGGTGACCGTGGCCCCCGAAGCACGGGCGACGACATACGGCTCGCCGCCGACCGCCTTGAACGCACGGATCGATGAATTGACGCCGCCAGGGATGGCGGCCTTCGAACGGGCGAACAGTTCCGCATTCGACGGAATGCCAGCACCGACACACACCGTCGCGGTGCAGCCCGCCTCGACGCAACGAACGGGATCACAGACCGCGATCGTGGTCATCGGGCGATCCGCCCGTCGGCGACCGATTCTGCGAACCAGCGGGTGAAGTAGGTCAGCACGATGTCGGCACCGGCCCGCTTGATCGCGCCGAGGTGCTCGAGCGCCACGGCATCGGCGTCGATCCAGCCCCGCTCACCCGCGGCATGGATCATCGCGTACTCCCCGCTCACGTGATACGCCGCGACCGGCACGTCGACTCGTCGGGCCGTGTCGGCGATCACGTCCAGGTATGCCAGCGCCGGCTTGACCATCACCATGTCCGCACCCTCGGCGATGTCCAGATCGATCTCACGTCGCGCCTCACGCATGTTGCGCCAGTCCTGCTGATATCCCTTGCGGTCGCCGCCGTCGGCGATGCTGACGTCGACTGCCTCACGGAACGGCCCGTAGAGGGCGCTGGCGTACTTCGCGGCGTACGCGAGGATCGCGACGTCGGCGTGGCCATCGGCGTCGAGCGCCGTGCGGATCACCGCGACCTGGCCGTCCATCATCCCGCTCGGGGCGACGACGTGGGCGCCCGCTCGCGCCTGAGCGACCGCCGCCTGCGCGTACAGCTCCAGGGTCGCGTCGTTGTCGACATCCCCGTGCTCGTCGACGATGCCGCAGTGTCCGTGGTCGGTGTACTCGTCGACGCAGAGATCTGCCATCACGACGATGTCGTCGCCGAGGTCGCTGCGCAGGTCGCGCAGCGACACCTGGACCACTCCGTCGGGGTCGCACGAGCCGCTGCCGACCGCGTCCTTCGTCGCAGGGACACCGAACAGGATCACCGAGCGGACGCCGAGCGACGCGAGATGTTCGACCTCGGTACGCAACGACGCCCTGGTGTGCTGTACGACACCGGGAAGCGACTCGATCGGCTGCGGCTCGGCGATCCCCTCACGGACGAACAGGGGGGCGATCAGGTCGTCGACCCGCAGGTGCGATTCGGCCACGAGCTCGCGCATCGCCCGCGACCGGCGAAGGCGGCGCGGACGTTGCAACGGAACGGGAAGGTCCAGCACCCCGCCGAGCCTAACGGTCCACCCTCCGGCGCCGGCCCCGGCCATGAGCGAACCGCCCGACAGTCAGTTCACTGGCTCATCGCCGTGCACGAGGCTGCGCGAGCGATGAGCGAACGGCCCGGTAGTCGGTCGCTTTGCTCATCGCTCGTGGAGGGTGCGCTGGCACCAGTGCGCGGCCTTCGGCCAGTAGCGTGCGCGTCGTGTCGGTGCAGGCTTGGTTTTCCTACGATGGGATCGACGTCGCGCCGGGTGAGTCGCTGACGCTGCCGTTGACCGTCCAGAACCTCGGTGAGTCCACCGAGACCTACTCCGTCGTGCCCGCCGGGCTGTCGGCAAGCTGGACCACGGTCCGTCGAGGCAACCTGACACTCTTCGGTGGCTCCCAGGACGTGCTCGACGTCGTGGTCAACCCCCCGCTGCTGCCGACCACGACGGCAGGGCCGACGGAGATCGCGGTCCGGATCATCCCGACCTCCACAGAGGACGACGCGATCGTCGCCGAGGCAACGCTCGACGTCCGCCCGTTCGACGATTGTCGGATCGTGACCCTCCAGCCCGTGCAACGAGCCCGCCACCGGGCGACCTTCGAGTTCATGGTCGAGAACCACGGAAACAGCGTCACGAGCGCCCGACTGCTCCTCGTCGACCCGACGAATCGCGTCGACGGTTCGTTCGACCCGCCGGCGGTCGGCGTCGCGCCCGGAGCCTCCAGCCTCGTTCGACTCAAGGTCCATGACTCACCGTGGACGTTCCGCCGACACACCCGAACCCTCGATTTCGAGGTGGAGGCGCAGCGACAGGGTTTGTCGCCGGTCATCGCTCCGTTGGCGCTCGTGCAACCGCCGACGATCCCAGCTTCGGCGATCGCAAAGGCCCTCGGCGTCGTGGCGTTGATCGGTGCTGCGGCCCTCGGTTGGTTCGCCGTGGTGAAGCCGGCGATCGAAGACACCGTGGAGACCAAGGTCGATGAGCGCATCGTCGAACTCACACCGACCGATGGGGGGATCGTGGTCGCAACCACCGTCCCACCCGAAGTGATCGTCGAGACCGAGGAACTCGGTGAACCAACCTTCCTACGCCTCTCCGTGACACCGGCGATCGGCGAGACTGCCGACACCGCTGCGTCGATTCCCGAAGGCGAACGGTTCGACCTCACCGACGTGCGCATCGAGAACACCGCCAACGACACCGGTACGGCGACGTTGCTGCGCAACGGTGAACCGCTGTTCGTGTGGTCGCTCGCCAACATCCGGGGTCAGTTCTTCGAGCCTCGCATCACCCCGATCCGGTTGGTCGCCGGTGACAACCTCACGTTCTCCGTCACGTGCGGTTCGATCGGGGACGCCGCGCAGACGACCTGCACGAGCGCCGTGAACCTCGGTGGCCTCACGTCGACCGCCGACGGCTGAGCGATTCAGCCGAGTCCGAAGCCGGGCATCCCCACGGCACCGGTGTCGACCGGGATGATCGTGATCGGTGCCGACGCGACGCTGCCATCGGCACCCTGCACCACGACCGTGCGGACACCGCTGCGACCGTCGACCGGCACCGGCACGATGATGAGCAGGTCGCCCATGGTTGTCGTCCGCCCGGCGAACGGGGCACCGCTGGCGTCCCCGAACAGGATCGAGACCGCCGTGTCCGGCGCGTAGCCATGACCGATCAGCACCATGCTGTCGCCGGCGATGACCTGACCGGTCTGGAACTCGAGACTCGGTTCGTAGGCACCATCACCCGCGATCACCATCGTCGTGTACTGCCCGGCCGGGGTCGTCAGTCGGACCACCGCGGTACGGCGGCCGGCACCGGTCGGGGTGAAGGACACGCCGACACTGCACGTCGCCCGCGAGTTCAACGGGCGATTGGCACAGTTGTTCGTGGTGACGGCGAAGTCACGGGCATTCGCGCCGTCGACCGTCACCGAGCTGATGGACGTGGACAGCATCGAGATGTTCTTGGCGTCGAAGAAGAACTCCGTGCTCGACGCACCGACCGTGACGCGGCCGAGGTCCTCGCCGGCGGGAGAGATGCGCAGGGTCGGATCGCCTCCGGCACCGCGGACTCGCGCCGAAACCGACGTCGCCTGATAGCCCTCCTCGGCGACCGTCAACGTCGCTGCGACCGGGCCCGGCGACGACGGCGTGAACGCCAAGACCACCGTGCAGTCGCCGCCCGGCGGCACCGGGACATCGAGCGTGCATGTGCTCTCCTCGGCGTTGACCGCGAATCGACCATCGCTGACTTTGACCGTCGCTGGCCGGAACGAGGATGACCCGTCGTTGATGACCGATACGTACCATTCGTCGCTCGCGAACCCGACGAGCGTGGTGCCCAGGTCGGCCTCCGCCAACGACAGACTCGGGGTACTCGAGAGGGCGACCACCGAGCGTCCACCAGGTGTAGCGACGCCGAGAAGATCCGCTGCGGCGAGCGTGTCGAACACGACCGTTCGACCCGTTTCGCTCAAGTGGGGGTGAGCATGCGCAGCGACGGCCGGGCGAACCCCGTCCGTCGAGACCGACAAGCGGGTCAACTCACCACTCCCCGCGTCGGAGATCAGCAGGTCGCCATCGGTGGCCTCACCACCTCCGGCGGCCTGGACCAGCTGCAGATTGCTTGCCTTGGTGACGAAGGCGATCAGGTGCCCATCCGCTGACATCGTCGGGTCGACCGAGCTCGCGTTCCCTGCGATCGGCGGCTCCGAGCCGGGTACCGCGCTGACCAAGCGGGTGGAGGTTCGACCCGGTTCGTCGAATCGGCTGTTCTCGTCGATGTCCCGGTCGACCCGGTAGATCTGGGTCGCGCAACGCCCGCCGGGACACGCCGACACGGATGCCGGGGCGAGCGAGAGGTCGTTCGAGGCGAACGCGACCACCCTGCCGTCGCGCGAGATGACCGGAGCGGAACTGTCGGCCGACCCCGCCGAACCGTCGGATCGGCCGGACACGAGCTTGACGGCCAGGAACGGATCGAGTTCATTTCGGTCCCATGCGAAGACCTGACGCGTCGCAGGCCCGCCGGCCGTGGGCCCGCTCCCCCAACCGGGAACGGCGTCGGCGGATGCTGCGTCGGACCGGAATGCGATGAATCGTCCGTCGCCGGACAGTGCCGGCTGGTCGAGACCCCGGTGCACGAAGGTCGTGTTCGGGCTGATGATCGGGGCGCCGGCGACGAGCTGCGAACGCTCGGCGTCGTCGATGGGGACGGTGACGTCGACGACGCTGATCGTCGTGAGTCCAGCGCTGTCGATGATGTGGTCGGCGGGGTGCGTGAACGCGATGATCGCCCCGCTTCGGCTCATGGCAGGAGGATCGACGACCGAAACGTCGTCGCGAGCCAACGTCGTACCGTCGGTTCTCGTCGACACGAGCTCCCAACCGCCGAACTCGCCGCCGCAGAGGGGCAGGCGCGCCCGATAGACGTCCCACCGCTCGCCGGTGTCGTCGTCGCGAAAGACGTCGAGCGGGAGTTCGGTGACGATCGCGACGCTGCATCCGTCGCCGGAGATGACGGGGTGGATGCTGTTGCCTGCTCTCACTCCGGCTGGAACCGGGGTGAGCTCCATCGTCGCATTCGTCTCACGGTCGGTGAAGTAGATCGTCGACGTTCGACCGTCCGCTGCGGCCGGGTCACCGGCCGGCATCCCTTGCGACACGTAGTAGCGGCCGTTGCCGGACACCGAGGCATTCGAACCGATCACCGCCGGGATGCTCCCTGACGCGACGTCTGCCCCGTCGGTCGTGGGCTGCTCGAGGACGATGGTAGGACGCGCCGAGACGTCGCTGGCGCTCGTGCTCGTCAGCACGCCCGCCGCTCCAGCGAGGCCGAGGAGCACAGCGAGCCGCCGTCGGCCGCGTTGTTCTGCCACGTCGCTGTGCCTCCTTCTGTCCTCGTCACCCGGCGGAAAACTTGCGGGCACGGGCCGTTCCAGCCGGTAGCTCAGACACCGAGGGTGCCAGAGAACTGCCGCTCGAGCTCGGCCGCGAGTCCCGCAAGCGAATGATCGGCAGCAACGGAGGAGATCTTGAGCCCCAATCGCTGCGCGACACCTGCGGTCGTGGGTCCGATCGCAACCACGACCGGTGGCGTCGCCAGCCCGACCGAAGCGACCCAGCTCTCCGCCGACGAGCCGCTGGCCAGCACCAGCGCGTCAGCGCCGGCGATCACGTCCGGATCGACGTCGAGCAACACCGTCGAGTAGCCGACGCACGCCGTCACCTCATGGCCGGACCCGACGAGCACGTCGACCAGCGTCGGAGCGGCACGGTCCGCCTGCACGACGAGCACCCGGATGCCGTTGTCGACACGAGCGTTCAACGCTGCAGCGAGCGCCGCGCCGGTCTGGACCGATGGAATCAGGTCGACGTCACGGCCGGCGAGCTCGCCGAGCGTCCGCGCGGTCGCGGTGCCGACCGCAGCGAGGCGAACCCCGGGCGCGTCACGCGCCGCCTTGCCGACGCGCTCGGCACCGGCGGCCGACGTGACCACGAGCCAATCGAACGTCGACAATCGTTCCAGTTCGTTGCGCAGGCCGAGTCCGCCGTCGTCCGGATCGCCGGCCGCGATCAGCGGCGCGTGGACGACGAAGGCACCGCGGGCTTCGAGCATCTCGCCCAATTCACCGGGCCGCTCCCGGGTCACGAGCACGCGCTTGCCGGCGAGCGGACCCGCCGACGCGCTCATGGCCCGACGCCCATCGGCCTGCGCTCGCCCGAGTCCCTCATGCCCGCACGATGCCACACGACGACGCAGACGACGCACCCCCGAGACGAACAGTTCCCGACGACGGCATGAACACTGTGCGCTGCGGGTGCGCACGTTGTTCACGCACTGCCTGGCCGGCGGGTCGTGACCGGGTGCGGTTCGGTGGTCACCCGAGTTCGACGACGGCGGACCGGGCGGCCTGCGCGGCCACGACGAGGTCGTCTGCGCTGCCGTCGAGGGTCAGACGGTGTCCGACGGCGACACCACGGTCGGGATCGGCGAGAAAGGTGCGCAGCGTGCCCTCGACCGCGTGAGCACCAACGGGCAACGAACAACCCGAGCCCAGCTCGGCGAGGAACGCTCGCTCGACCTCGACCGCATGTCGTGTCGCGGCGTCGTCGACCTGGGCGACGAATGCAGCGGTTCGCTGGTCGCCGAGACGACACTCGACCGCGACGCAGCCCTGCCCGACCGCCGGCACGAAGTCGTCGATCGAGAGGTGCTCCGCGATCCGGTCGGTCAGACCGAGGATCTGGAGGGCCGCGACCGCCATCACGATCGCGCCGCCATCGGGGATCTTCGAGAGGCGGGTGTCGATGTTGCCGCGAAGTTCGACGAAGGTGAGATCGGGCCGTACCTGGGCGAGCTGCGCACGCCGTCGCACCGAGCCGCTCGCAACGGTGGCGCCCTCATCCAAGTCGTCCAGTCGGGCACCGACCAAAGCGTCCGACGCGTCGCGCCGAGCGCTGAAGGCGGCGATCGTCAACCCGTCCGCCGGCGTCGAGGGCAGGTCCTTCGCGGAATGGACCGCGATGTCGGCATCTCCGTCGAGCACGGCTCGTTGGACCTCTTTGACGAACACACCCTGCCCGCCCATGGTGTGGAGCGGCACGTCGAGCCGTTGGTCGCCCGTCGTCTCGATGAGGACGAACTCGACGGTGACACCGGTCGCGGCTTCGATCGCCGAGGCGATGGTGGTCGCCTGGGCCATCGCCTGGCGCGAACCACGAGTCGCGAGCCGGATCGGCTGATCGGTCATGTCGGTTGTGCCCTGCAGCGGCCCACGGTTCAGCCCTCTCGCCCAGCTCGACCGCTCAGGTGAGGTCGAACAGGTCGCGCATGGTCACGGCGTTGCGCTCGCCCTGCGGTGTCCCCGCCTGCGCCTTGAGACGCACGGAGGGCTCGTGCAGCAGCTTCGCAACGATCGCGCGCGTCAGCGCGTCGACCGCGCCACGTTGCGTGTCGTCGAGGCCCGACAACGCCGAGGCGAACCGATCGAGTTCGCGGACACGGATGACATCGGCCGCGTTGTGCATCGCAGCGACGAGCGGTGCGGCCTGGCGCGCGGTCGATTCGAGTTCGAATCGGTCGACCTCCTCCCACACGATCTCTCGGGCCCGTTCGGCTTCAGCGGCTCGGTGACTGAGGCCTCGGTCGGCCCAGTCCCGCAGGTCGTCGAGATCGAGCACGGTGACACCCGGCAGATCGGCAACGCCGGCCTCGACGTCGCGAGGCACCGCGATGTCGATGATGTGCAACGGTCGTGCCGAGCGTGGGCCAGACCGCGCCGCCTTGACCAGGGTGACCGGCAGGACCGGCTCCGCCGCCCCCGTGCTCGCAACGATCACGTCGGCCGCGGCGATCGCATCGTCCAGGCGCTCGAACCCGACGGCGACACCACCGACTCGATCGGCAAGGCTCGAACCACGGTTCGCCGAACGGTTGGCCACCAGGATGTCGGCGCCGCCGGCGCGGTGCAGCGCCACCGCCACCCCTTCGCCCATCGCACCCGCACCGATGACGAGCACGCGCTTGCCGGCGAGATCGCCGACGACCTCGGAGATCATCTCGACCGCAGCGTGGCTGACCGAGGCGGTGCCGCGGCCGATTCCGGTTTCGGTACGGGCCCGCTTGCCGGCCTCGACAGCGGTGCGGAACAACAGGTTCAGCGTCGACCGGGCGGCCCCTTCGTGCTGGGCGACCTCCCACGCGCTGCGAACCTGACCGAGGATCTCGCTCTCGCCGAGCACGGCGGAGTCGAGACCGGCCGCCACTTCGAAGAGGTGACCGACGGCGGTCGAATCGTGCTGGCTGTAGAGGTGTGGGATCAGCTCGTCGACCGAGAGGTCCCCGAGTTCACAGAAGAAGTCGCGCACGTCGGCGTACGCCCCGTGGAACAGCTCGGTGACCACGTAGACCTCGGTGCGGTTGCATGTCGACAACACGACCGCCTCGCGGATGTTGTCGCGCATTGCCAGCCCGGAGACCGCCTTGCCGACCTTGTCGGGGACGACCGTGACGCGCTCCAGCAACGACAGCGGGCTACTGCGATGGTTGATACCGACGACCAGAATCGACATGACGACGACAACCCTAGGCGCTCGCGCCCCGACGACTGTCCCCGGGCACTGCACGCAACGGTGCGCTCGAGGTCGCCGATGCGCGACGCTGTTCGTGATAGGCGAGGATCTGCAACTCGACCGCCAGGTCGACCTTGCCCACGCTGATCCCGTGGGGCACGCTGATCACCGAGGGAGCGAAGTTCAAGATGCTGGTGACCCCAGCCAAGACGAGCGCATCTGCTGCATCCTGCGCGGCGGCACCGGGCGTGGCGATGACACCGATCGAGATGCCGCGCTGTTGGACGACCTGGCCCATCTCGTCGAGGTGCCGGACGCGCACGCCGCCGATGACGGACCCGATCTTGGCGGCGTCGACATCGACGATGCCACCGACGGGAAACCCGCGGTCGCCGAAACCGTTGTACCCGGCAAGGGCCTGTCCGAGGTTGCCGGCACCGACGATGACGACCGGCCAGTCGTGGGTGAGGCCGAGCTCCCGCCGGATCTGGTACACGAGGAAATCGGTGTCGTAACCGACACCGCGCGTGCCGTAACTACCGAGGTAGCTCAGATCCTTGCGAACCTTGGCGGCGTTGACGCCGGCGAACTCGGCGAGCTCCTCCGACGACATGGTCACGACGGCGTTGTCCAGCTGGTCGGACAGGATTCGGAGGTACACGGGTAGCCGGGCAACGGTCGCCTCGGGTATCCGTCGTCGCACTCGGTTGCCTGCCATGCACCGACCACGTTAGGTCGCTCGTGCACGTTTTCACAAAGCTACTCCGAGTTCTGGCGGCGACGTCGGTCACGCCCGCTCCCGGCTCCGTTCAGGAGGGGGCGGACATGCCGACCCGCAGGGCGTCGTCGAGGCTCCGCCTGACGAGTTTGCCCGAGGCATTCCGCGGCAGCGCGTCGACGAAGATCACCTTGCTCGGGCACTTGTAGCGGGCCAGATGGTCGAGCGAGAAGTCGATCACCGTCTCCTCGTCGAGCAGCGAGCCAGGCTGGAGCACCACGTACGCCTTGACAGCCTCACCGGTGTGGGGATGAGGCACCCCGATCACGGCCACCTCGACGACTTCGGGATGGGTGGCGAGCATCTCTTCGACCTCGGCCGGGAAGACGTTGAAGCCAGACACGATGATCAGGTCCTTCACCCGGTCGACCAGGAAAAGATAGCCGTCGTCATCGACCGTGGCCATGTCGCCCGTATGGAGCCAACCGTCGTCCGAGAACACGGCTGCCGTCGCCTCCGGGTCGTCGAGGTAGCCGGCGAACACGTTCTCACCCTTGACCCAGACCTCGCCGACATCACCCACGAGGGCATCGCCGTCGCGCCCGACGAGTCTGACCTGGACACCGCTCAACGCTCGACCGACCGAGCCGAACCTGACGGGGGCACCGGTCGACGTGGTCACGATGGGCGACGCCTCGGTGAGGCCGTAGCCCTCTCGGATCTCCACACCGAAACGTTCGACCATCGTCTCGGCGACGCTGACCGGGAGCCGGGATGCCCCCGACAGCGCCAAACGCACGCTGGCGAAGGTGTCGGCCGGTAAACCGTCGAAGTGGGCGAACGCTGCCCACAGGGCGGGCGCCCCGGGGATGACCGTGATGCGGCGGTCCTGGATCGACTGCACCGCTGTGGCGGGATCGAAACGTTGCACCAGCACCACGGTGGCGCCGACGCGCAGGCCCAGACCGAGCACCACGTTGAGTCCGAAGATGTGGAACAGCGGGAGCACGCCGTAGATCACGTCGTCGCCGTTGATGTGCCCGGCTGCGCTGAGCCCCTGTTCGATGTTCGCCGACAGGTTGCCGTGCGTGAGCATCGCCGCGCGGGGTGCTCCAGCTGTGCCGCTGGTGAAGATGAGCACCGCGAGATGGTCGTCGCCCACGTCGATCCGATCGACCGGTTCACTCGTGAGGAGACGGTCCAACGGGATGACATCCGACGTCGCTGCCGTCGGGTGGCTGGCGGCAGGGTCGGTCGTGATCACGGACTCGACCGACGGCACCGCGGAGCGGTCGACCGATGCCCAGGTGACCGCGCTGGCTCGCTCGACCACGACCACCTTCGCACCGACGACCGCGACTTCGCATTGCAGTTCTGGTGCCGGGCTGGTCGGGTTGAGCGGCACGGTCACCGCGCCGAGACCGAGTGCAGCGAGGTAGACGACGACGAACGGCACGCCGTTGCTGCACACCACGGCCACACGATCGCCCGACTCGACCCCCAGTTCGCGCAATCCCCCACGGCAGCGAGCGACCTCGTCGCGCAGTTCGCCGTACGTCGTGACGCGGTTCTTGAAGATCAGCGCGGTCGCGTCGGGCGCGTGATCGTCGATGATGCTGGCGAGATTCATAGGACCCCCTCGAGGAACCATCCCCGAACTCCGGGTCGGACGTTAGCCCAACGGGATCGGACCCCGACGCTGTTCGATCACAGGCGCACGAGGGAGATGGTGCCTGCGAGCAGGATCACGAGCAAGAGGAGCCCGAGTGTCAAGGTCGTTGCAGGTCGCATCGTCATCAACGCTAACGGCTGCAACCACGACGACGTCAGCGCGGCCGGATGCTCACCGACTGGGTGAGCCCATCGGACGAGTCGCCAGAGTCGTCCGCACGGAGCGTCACCTGGTCGCCGACGTCCAGGCCGAGTTCGTCGGCTGCCGAGCGCTGGTCCATCGCGATCGCGAGCAGGCCCGACGAGTCGACCACGAGCCCGATCGACCCTGCCGCCAGATCGGAGAACGACGGCGCCCGCCTGGCGCTCCGTGAGGAGGCACCCGACGGATCGGTCGGCGCGTCAATACGCAAGGAGATGTGCTCACCGAACCCGGATGGAAGGTCAACGGGCCCGACATTGAGCTGCACATTGCCGAACTGGTCGACCCACAGGACCTGAGCGATCACGATCTCGTCACCGATCTGCGCGAGCGGAACGATGCCCGGCATCAGCAGGTCGACGTCGATCTCATCGCCGAGTTCCATCAGTTCGATGCCGTTGCACAGATGGGCAGCAGCGGGTCCGAACACGTCGCGGCCCGCGAACGTGGCGCTCGGGCTCGGAATCTGGAACCGTGGGTTGGTCAGCTCGACGGCCCGCTCCGCTCCACCGACCATCGCGACCGCAGGTGCGAGCAACCCGTTGTCGGGACCGACGAGGATCCCTTCGCCCCCGGCCACCTCGATGGCCACGGCACGGCGAGCCGACCCGACACCGGGGTCGACGACCGCCAGCACCACGCCGGACGCGACGTACCCGATGCTGCGGGCGAGGGCCAGTGAACCGCCGCGGACATCGAACGGGCGGATGCCGTGGGTCAGGTCGACGACGGTCACGTGGGGTGCGATGTCACGGATGACCGAACGCACGACGCCGGCGAATTCGTCGGCGACCCCGTAGTCCGTCAGGAAGGAGACGGTGTCATAGCGGCGACCCATGGAGCGCCGAACCTACCGGGCCGGATACATGCTGCCCGAAAACGCGACAAGGGCCGGTGCCAACCCCCCGATGGCACCAGCCCTGTCGGCGCTGCTCGCCGTCACCGGCGAACGCGTCTCCACGTGCCGCACGATAGAGGAAGAAACCGGATGTGAAAAGTGACACGTCGAAAAAACATGCAAGTAATTCAAAAATGTGGCACCGCGTCGGTGACCCTGATGTTCGTCAGCCGAGTTCCCGACTGCGCGCCGTCGCCGCGACGACTGCGTCATGCACGATCCGGCGGAGGCCCGCATTCTCCAGCACTGCGACTCCGGCAGCGGTCGTTCCGCCCGGCGACGTCACCTGTTGGCGCAGGCGAACGGGGTCGAGTTCCCGATCGAGCAGGACCGCGGACCCCAGTAGGAGTTGCCGCACGATGCGCTCTGCGACCGATCGGTCGAGGCCTTCGGCGATGGCGGCGTCGGTCAACGCCTCGGCAACGAGGAACAGGTAGGCCGGTCCCGACCCGGCGACACCCGTGAACACGTCGATCGACGACTCGTCCAGTACGTCGACCGTACCCACGGCTCCGAGGATCGCTGCCGCCCAGTCGAGGGCGGCGGCATCGGCGCCGGCGCCGGCGGCGATGGCGGCAGCGCCCTTCCCGACGAGTGCGGGGGTGTTCGGCATCGCCCGAATGACCGCAGCACCCGGTCCGGCGGCCGTCTCCAACGTGGCCAGCCGAACCCCGGCTGCGATGGACAGCACGCGGGTCGCCCCTGCGGCCACCGCAGCGCTGGCGGCCGATGCGGCATCCACCGGCTTCACTGCGAGCACCGCGGAACGACACGGAGGAATCTCGGCAGAGACGCGTACGCCGGGGAACATCGCCGCCAGCTCGCCGCGCCGCGCCTTCACGACTTCGACCACCCCGAGCCGATCCGGCGAGAACGCACCCGACTCGATCATCCCGCCGATGAGCGCCGCTCCCATGTTCCCGCCGCCGACGACCACGACCTCGACGACCACGACATCCGACACGAACGGATCACCGTTCGCGGGTCGGTCGGAGGACGGGTTGACTGCAGGCGATCCGGGCGTCGACATCCCGTGACGGTAGCCCCGCGTCGTCGGTCGCCCGGGTGGTCGGTCGCCCGGGTGGCGGTAGCGCGAGTGGCCGGTGGCGCGAGGAGCCGGTCGCCCGGGTGGATGGAGTGGGTACCGACTCCCCCGAGCACACCCACCCAGGCAATGAAACGTGGGCGACCAGTCGATCGAAGGGGAAGGTGATCCCGACGAGGAGCGACTGCCGAGGAGCCGCCGGGACGATCAGCTGGCGAAGCGACTGGCGAAGGCGATCCGGAGCAGGCCTTGGAAGCACTGCTCGACCTGCGCGTACAGCGTGCCGAGAGCGCGGTCGATCTCGACGAGCGAGACCATCCCGACCGGCATCTCCCCACGCAGGAACACGGCGTCCTCGATGCCGATCGAGAAATGCGCTCCGACCAGGCGCTCGTTGCGGCGCAACAGGTTCTCGTAGAGAACGACGGCGTTCTCCTCGGGTGCAGGCAGCACGTAGGTCTCGTAGCGCAACGTGCGCTGACCGAGCGTCACCCACACCGTGGTGAATTCCTTTTCCTCACCGCGCATCCGCACGTACCAACGCACGGGTCCATCGGTGGCGCGATCGATCGCGACGACATGGTCGTGATCGTGGTGCAGCGCCGCCAGCCACTCGTCGATCTGACGCTCGAGCACCGCCAGCTGTTGAGGATCGAACGCTTCGATCATGTGCACGTCACCCGTTCGCGGACCGTGAGGTCGCTGTAGAGGCGACGGAGACGTGCGGCAGCGAAGCTCCAGGTGTAACTCCTGGCGCGCTCGACCGCGGCGATCGACATCGAGCGACGAAGGCCATCGTCGTCGAGGAGCCCGCCGACGGCACGGGCGTACTCACTCGGATCACGACCGTCGATGAGTCGACCGGTCACATGGTCGTCGACCAGGCTGAGCAGCCCGCCGACCGCACTCGCCACCACCGGAATGCCGCACGCTGCGGCCTCCAACGCGACGAGTCCGAAGCTCTCGCTGCGGCTCGGCACCAGCACGATGTCGGCGGCCCGGTAGTAGGTCGACAGGATGTGGTGAGGCTGCGGTTCGACGAAGTGCACGCGATCGTTGAGACCGAGTTCGTCGACGAGCGCTCGGATGCGGATCGCCTCGTCGCCCCCCGCGTCGCCGCTCGCCCCTCCGACGATCACGAGCTGTGCGTTCGGCCGCCCCAGCTCGGCCAGGGCTCGCACGGCCACGTCAGGACCCTTCAGCGGCTGGATGCGACCCACGAAGAGCAGCAACGGCCGATCGAGGTCGAAGCCGAGCGCTCGTCGCGCCCCCGACCGATCGCCCGGAGCGAAGAACGCATGCTCGACCCCGGGCGCGATGATCTCCAGCCGGCCTTGCGGGGTGCCGTACAGGCGACGGAACTGCTCTTCCTCGGCATCGCAGCTCACGCAGATCGCATCGGCGCACTGGACGATCTCGGCCTCCGCCGTCTCGCGCCAGACGGGCTCGGGATCGCCACCCTCGGCTTTGACCCTCGCCAAGGTGTGGAACGTCGAGACGAACGGCACGCCCAGGTCGTGCTTCAGACGGTGTCCGACCACTCCGCTCAGCCAGTAGTTGCCATGGATCACGTCGGGCCGGTCGTGCGCGTCGACCCAGTCGAGCACGCCCCGCCGGAAGAGGTCGGTGATGTCGGGGAGCGCTTCCTTCGGCAAGTGGTGCGGGCCGGCCTCGATGTGCACCACTCGATGACCGGGTTCCACCAGCACCTCACTCGGCAGCCCGGCGCGATCGGCGCGGGTGAAGGTGGTGCACTCGACGCCGGCTTGGGCGAGTGCCGAGACGAGCTCGCGCACGTAGACGTTCATCCCTCCACTGTCGCCAGCACCCGGTTGGAGCAGCGGCGACGTGTGGAGCGAGATCATCGCGACACGTTGCACAGCGAATTCAGTCGTCGTCGAGCAGCTTGTCGATGTCGGCCTCGCCGTCGCGGTAGCGGCGCACGAGTTCGGCGCTCAACGCATCGAGTCGATCGAACCGCGCCCGGCGGTCGGACGACACACGAGCTTCGAACTCGCCGAGCGCCGCGGACAAGGTCATCAGCTCGGCATCGTCGAGTTGCTTCAGGTGCCCGAAGCCATGGGCGGTGCACAGTTCGTCGAGCTCGATCGCGAGCGGGTGATCACTGAGGTCGTCCGTCGGACGAGGAGGGCGGGCCGGGCCGCCCGTGAGGTGCTGCGACAGTACGGAACGCAAATCGTCGGCAACCTCGCTGCTGCTGTCATCGCTTCGATGTGCTTCCTCGGCCTTGATCAAGTCGAGCCTCGCTTGCGCCACGCGGCGCGCGTACGACACGGCGTCGTCCTCGAGTTGCAGTTGCTGACGGAGTGATCGCAGTTCGTCCAGGCTCAATGAACCCGGATCTGGTGTCTCGGTCATGGTCACGTACATCCTCCTGACACCGGTGGCAGGACTGCCACTTCGTCGTGCGGGCCCACTGGGGTGTCCGGGGTGGCGGTGTCGCCGTTGACCCAGATCCGACAGGTCGCCAACACGTCACTGAACGATTTGCCGTAGCGGCGCTCGGCTGCGGCTAGCACGTCGGCCACCGTAGCGCCGTCGACCTCGTCGCGGCCTGTACCGGCGGCCTCGCGGGCCGAGGCGAACAGCCGCATCGTTGCCATGCCGCCAATCTACCGACCATGTTCCGTTCGGTGGCATGCAGCACCAGGCCCGGCAGTTCAGATGTCAGACTGAGCCGATGGACGACGTGGACGCCTACAACTTCGCATTGCTGCTCCTGCGGTGCGGCGCAGGCGCGGTGATGCTCGCCCACGGGATCAACCACGTCCGCCCGACCATCGACGGCACCGCCGGTTGGTTCGCGTCGATGGGGATGAAGCCGGGCAAGCTCCACGCCTGGTTGGCGAGCCTCACCGAGATCGGTTGCGGCATCCTGTTGATCCTCGGTCTGCTCACTCCGTTCGCTGCGGCCGGCATCGTCGGGGTCATGGCGGTCGCTTGGATGATCAACCACCGCGGCAACGGCTTCTTCATCTTCCGTCCGGGTGAGGGCTGGGAGTACGTCATGACGCTCGGAATCGTCGGCATCGTGATCGGGGCGCTCGGACCCGGCGAGTGGTCGCTCGACGACCAGTTCGACGCCACGGACGAACTGTGGGGCACCACGGGCCTGCTGATCGCAGCGGTCGGGGGAATCGGCGGCGCGATCGCGTTGCTGGTCGCGTTCTGGCGCCCTCCGGTGAAGGCGCCTGCCGACTGACACCGATCACCTCGGCGGACCCCGACGTCTCGGGAGATTCCGACTCGGCAGACCGGCCCGGTAGCCTGCGCGACCTGTGGGAACCGAGAAACGTGAACGTCAGAAGGCCAACCGCGCGCTGCGACAGCAGGAACAGCAGAAGGCTGCGTCGCGCAAGCGCAGCATGCGCATCGCCGCCATCGTCGTCGGCGGCCTCGTGGCCGTGTTCGGGCTGGTGTACATCGCCACGCTCGTCATCGGCGACGACGATTCCGACACCATCGACACGCTCCCGCCCATCTCGACCGACGTCGTCACGAGCGAGCCGCTCGAGACCGTCCCCGTCGCACCGATCACGTCGGAGCCGGCCACGTCCGACCCTGCGAGCGAGCCCGTGACTTCGGACCCGGACGAGAGCGTCACCAGCGACCCCGTCGATGAGCCGGTCGGGAGCGATCCCGCCTCACCCGACGCCGACTGCCCGCCCGAGGACGGCGTGACCGAACCGGTCCGCGAGTTCGACGCTGCGCCGCCGATGTGTCTCGTCGACGGGGCGACCTACCAGGCCGTCGTCACGACGAACATGGGCGAGTTCACGGTCGACCTCGATCCCGAGGCTGCGCCGCTCGCGGTGAACAACTTCGTCTTCCTCGCCCGCAACGGCTACTACGACGACACCCCGTGCCACCGGATCATTCCCGAGTTCGTCGTCCAGTGCGGCGACCCGACCGGTACGGGGACCGGCGGCCCGGGATACGAGTTCGCCGACGAGCTGCCCGCCGCAGGTGAATACCAACTCGGCTCGCTGGCGATGGCCAACAGCGGTGCCGACACCAACGGCAGCCAGTTCTTCATCATCACGGGCGAGCAGGGTGTCCAACTGCCGCCGAGTTACTCGCTCTTCGGCGAGGTCACCGACGGCTTCGACACCACGGTCGCCGACATGGCAGCGGCCGGCACGGCGGGCGCCGGCACGCCGAGCGAGCCGGTCGACATCCTGTCCGTTCGCATCATCCAGAGCTGAGAACTCCGAATCGGCTTCGACTTGGGCCGGTTACCGAACGGTAACTACGCTCGCACCCCATGACGAACATCACACGCGTGGGCATCCTCGGTTCGGGGATCATGGGTTCCGGTCTCGCCGAGGTCGCGGCCCGGGCCGGGTACGAAGTGGTCGTGCGGTCGCGCACGCAGGCCGGTGCCGACGGCGTGTTCACCGGTCTCGACGCCGGGCTGACCAAGCAGGTGAGTCGGGAGAAGCTGACCGACGAGGAACGTCTCGCGATCCTCGGGCGCATCACCGTCACGGACGACCTGTCCGAGCTCGCGCTGGCCGACATCGTGATCGAGAGCGTCGTCGAGGACCTCGCCGTCAAGAAGGCGCTCTTCGCCGAACTCGATGCGATCGTGCAGCCCGACGCGATCCTCGCCACGAACACCTCCACGCTGCCCGTGGTCGAGCTGGCCATGGCCACCAAGCGCCCCGAGCTCGTCTGCGGCATCCACTTCTTCAACCCGGCGCCCATGATGAAGCTCGTCGAGGTCGTCCGTCCGATCACCGCCTCCGACGAAACGATCGCCACCGCCATCACGTTCGCCGGATCGTGCGGAAAAGACGCCGTCGAGGTCAAGGACCGCGCCGGGTTCATCGTCAACGCCCTGTTGTTCCCGTACCTCAACAACGCGGTACGCATGTGGGAGCAGGCGACCGCGTCGATGGCCGACATCGACACGGCGATGCAGGGCGGCTGCAACTTTCCGATGGGGCCATTCGCTCTGCTCGACCTCGTCGGGCTCGACACGTCGCTCGCCATCCTCGATGCGCTGTACGACGAGTTCCGCGACCCGAATTACGCGGCGGTGCCGACCCTGCGGCGCATGGTCGCTGCCGGACAACTCGGCCGCAAGACCAAGCAGGGCTTCTACACGTACTGACCCACGCCGCCCGGGACCGTGCCGGGTTGGCAGAATGGCGGCGTGAGTTCGGGCGAAATCCAGCGCCTCGGTGCGGTCGAACCACCCCCGTCGCGCTATGCGATGCCCGATCCGCGCCATGCCGCCCGGGGCGACGACCTCATCGCGATCGGTGCCGACCTCGAGCCGGGGACGCTGCTCGCGGCCTACCGGGCCGGGCTCTTTCCGATGCCGGTCGAGCCGAGACGGCGCAGGAGCAAGATCGCGTGGTACTCGCCCGACCCGCGCGGAATCATCCCCATCGACGGCTTGATCGTGAGTCGTTCGATGCGCAAGAGCTTCAAGCGCTTCGAAATCCGCGTCGACACGGCATTCGGCGAGGTGATGCAACGGTGCGGCGACCCGAGCCGTCCAGGCCGCTGGATCACCCCGGAGATCGTGACGGCGTACTCGGATCTCCATGACCTCGGATGGGCCCACTCCATCGAGGTGTGGCAACACGATGAGCTCGTCGGTGGGCTGTACGGAGTCGGCATCGGCGGTCTGTTCGCCGGCGAGTCGATGTTCCACCTCGTCACCGACGCGTCGAAGGTCGCGTTGATGGCGTTGTTCGATTGGCTGCGCGAACGAGACGCCGAGCTGCTCGACGTGCAGTGGACGACGTCACACCTGCGGTCGCTCGGAGCGATCGACGTGGCCCGCACGGAGTACCTGACGCTGCTCGATCGCGCCGTGATCGGGCGATGAGGGGACCTGACCGGAAACAGCGACCGGAAAAAGAGATCAGGGCGGGCGGTCCGCCACCGCCCGCCCTGAGACCTTCGCCGGCCGAATCCGCCATTCGGCCGACGGGGGTTCCCGCCAAAGGGAAACCTTCGAGACCAGCGACGACCGTCCACGAGGGGGAGGGAGGATCGGTCGCACTGGCTCGTATCTGTCCTGTCGGACGATCTTTTCTTCGGACCGTTCACCGGCAGACTTGAGGACTTCGTCGGCGACCCGCCACACTTCTTCCATGACTCGTGACCAGCCGTGGTTGATGCGGACCTACTCCGGCCATTCGACAGCCGCCGCATCGAACGAGCTCTACCGGACGAATCTCGGCAAGGGTCAGACCGGCCTGTCGATCGCTTTCGACCTGCCGACCCAGACCGGATACGACCCCGACTCGGAGATGTCGCGAGGCGAAGTTGGCAAGGTCGGTGTCCCGGTCGCCCATCTCGGCCACATGCGGACGCTCCTCGACCAGATCCCACCCGGGCAGATGAACACCTCGATGACGATCAATGCGACGGCCGCCTGGTTGCTCGCGCTGTACGTCGCGAACGCCGAGGAGCAAGGTGTGCCGGCCGCCGACCTCCGGGGCACCACCCAGAACGACATCGTCAAGGAGTACCTCTCCCGAGGGACGTACATCTTCCCGCCGATCCCGTCGCGCCGCCTGATCGTCGACATGGTCGCCTGGTGCGCGCAACACGCCCCCAAGTGGAACCCCATCAACATCTGCTCGTACCACCTGCAGGAGGCGGGCGCGACGCCGGAGCAGGAGATCGCCTATTCGATGGCGACCGCGATCGGCGTACTCGACGCGGTACGCGAGTCCGGCCAGGTGTCGCCCGAACAGTTCTCGCAGGTGTTCGGATCGATCTCGTTCTTCGTCAATGCAGGAATCCGGTTCATCGAGGAGATCTGCAAGCTTCGGGCGATGACCGAGATGTGGGATCAGATCGGACGTGAGCGCTACGGGGTGACCGACGAAAAGGCGCTGCGATTCCGGTACGGCGTGCAGGTGAACTCGCTCGGCCTCACCGAGGCGCAGCCGGAGAACAACGTGCAGCGCATCGTGCTCGAGATGCTGGCCGTGACGCTGTCCAAGCGGGCCCGCGCACGGTCGGTGCAGCTGCCGGCATGGAACGAGGCGCTCGGGCTGCCGACGCCGTGGGACCAGCAGTGGTCATTGCGCATGCAGCAGGTCCTGGCCTTCGAGACCGACCTGCTCGAGTACGGCGACATCTTCGATGGATCACACGTCATCGAGGCGCGCACCACCGAGTTGCGCGCATCGGCGCAGGCCGAACTCGACGACGTACTCCAACTCGGCGGAGCCTTCGAGTCGGTCGAGACGCTGAAGTCACGCCTCGTCGGTTCGATGGCGACGCGAACGCGCCGCATCGAGTCGGGCGAGCAGCTGGTCGTCGGCGTCAACGCGTACACCGAAACGACGCCGTCACCGCTCGGCGGGGAGGGCGCAATCCTGAAGGTCGACCACGCCGTCGAGGCCGAGATGGTCGCTGACGTCCAGGCGTGGCGGTTCGCCCGCGACCAGGCTGCTGTCGACGCGGCCCTCGTCGAACTGCGTCGTGCGGCGGTCGAGGGCGACAACGTCATGCCGCCATCGATCGCATTGGCGAAGGCGGGCGGCACCACGGGCGAGTGGGGGCAGCTGATGCGCGACGTTTTCGGCGAGTTCCGCGCCCCCACGGGTGTCTCTGGCGCGACGGGCTCCTCCGTGGGGCTCGGCGAGGTCGTGGAGTTCGTCAAGTCGATCGCGGGTGGACCGCCGAAGTTCCTCGTGGCCAAGCCGGGGCTCGACGGCCACTCGAACGGTGCCGAGCAGATCGCCGTCGCCGCCCGCGATTCCGGGATGGAGGTCGTGTACTCCGGCATTCGATTGACGCCCGAGCAGATCGCCGCGTCAGCGCGCGACGAGGATCCGGACGTGATCGGTCTGTCGATCCTGTCGGGCTCTCACCTCGACCTCGTCCCCGACGTGCTGAAGCACCTGAAGGCGATGGGCGTCGACGCTCCCGTGGTCGTCGGTGGGATCATCCCCGAGGACGACCGGCCGCGGCTGACCGCCCTCGGCATCGCCGCGATCTACACCCCGAAGGACTTCCAGATCGCCAAGATCATGCGCGACGTCGCCGAACTCGCCGTCAAACACCGCGCCGACTGACGCGGGGAGCTCTCCCGCTTCGCCGGATTCGGTCAGGACGTGAGGGCAGGTGTCGATGCTTGTGCACCGATCCAGGCATCGAGAATCGGGCTCGACTCGAAGCTGATGATCAGCGCATACCTGGGCGCGTCACCCGGATGGACGACCACATGCCACAGACGCTGCGTGTCGACCACGAAACGAGCGCCCTTGTGGAGCGGCACCCGCACCTCGGTGGCCGGGTCGGGCAGGCCGTCAGGGCCGTTGTCCATGAGCAGCATGTAGCTGTCGGGATTGTCGGTGAGTTCGACCCATGAGCGCACGACCCAACCCTCGTCGTCGGGATTGAACCGGTTGTTGTCGTCGCGATGGATCGAGCGGATCGCCGTCGCACGATCCTGCGGCTCGAGCTTGATCGTACGGACGCGACCGAAGTTGGCACCGACGCCCTCGACGTAGTCACGGATGCTCGGCGCAACATCAGCGTTCGAGGTCCAGAGCGCGTCCTTGTCGGTCTTGCCCTTGTCCCAGAACCCACGGCAGTCGAGTTCACCGTCGGCCGAGGCGATCGGGGCGAAGTTCGTGTCGCCACCCGACTTCCAGTCCATGTACTCCAGCGCGAGGTACTCGGACTCCGGGCATTCGAACGGTGCATCGCTCAATTTCACCCATCCGGTCTCCGCCAACACGTCGAGTCGGCGGTGCGGGGTGTCGAGCGGGATCTTGACGCTCCAGTGTTCGGCGTTCGGCCAGAAGCTCATGCCGCGAGTCTAGGAACCATCACCCGACGCGAGTAGGGCACCATGTCACATCACGCCAGGCGCATCGCGAGCGATGGCGATGGCGGGTCATTGGCGCACGCGATCTGCATCGCCCGACGGATGCCAGCGGTGGAGTCAGGTCGTCGGCGGGGCGACGCTGGTCGGCAGTTCGGCGATGACCGTGACGCCGGTCGGGATCTCGATCGTCTGGCCGGCCTGGATGTCGTCCGGATTGGCCAGCCCATTCAGGTCGACGATCGACTGCACCGTCACACCGAGCAACCCCGCGATCGTGCCGAGCGTGTCGCCCGGCTTGATCACATAGAACCGCTGGCCGAGGGGCTCGGTCGTGCTCGTGGTCGTGGTGATCGCAATCGTCGTGCGGATCGGCGGCAGGGTTTCGCGAGAGGCCTCGTCGGTCGTTCCACAACCCGCCATCGCGACCGCGACGAACGTCGTCACCCCGAGCGTCGTCGCAAGTCCCCTGCGGTTCATGAGCGCCGATGCTACGAGCCAACGGATACGTACGGCGCGCGGCAGACGTCGTACCCTCGACGCGTGATGAGCGACACGGCGACCGAGTTCCACTATCCGGGCGCCGAACATCCCGCCCGTGAGTACAGGCTCTACCCGAACGGTGTCGGCATCGCAGTTCACGAGTGGGGCGACGAGGACGCGCCGCCGCTGCTGCTCGTGCACGGGGGCATGGATTTCGCCCGCACCTTCGACGTGTTCGCCCCCAAGATCGCCGCCGGCGGATGGCGGGTGGTCAGCTGGGATCATCGCGGGCACGGCGACAGTGATCACGTGGAGCTGTACTCGTGGGATGCGGACATGCGCGACGCACTGGCGATCTTCGACCACGTCTCGCCGGGACACCCGCTGCCCGTGATCGGTCACTCCAAGGGCGGTGCGCTGATGACGCAGCTCGCCGATGCCCAGCCGTTCCGATTCAGCCACCTCGTCAATCTCGACGGCATCCCCTACACCCGCCGTACGCCCGACATCGCGGAGCACGAACGTTCGAAGATGATGGCCGACGAGATCGCCGGCTGGCTGAACCATCGCCGGACGACCTCGACGGCGATGCGCCGGCCCGGCACGCTCGATGGGCTCGCCGAACGGCGTGGGGTGATGAACCCTCGACTGCCGCTCGACTGGCTGCGGCGGCTCGTGACCGTCGGCGGTTTCGAGTCCGCCGACGGTTGGCGTTGGAAGATCGACGCGGCGATGCGCTTCGGTGGCTTCGGCCCGTGGAGGCCCGAGTGGACGCTGATGCGGCTGCCCGGCCTCCCCATGCCGTTCCTCGGGATCCTCGGTACCGAGAGCGAGGCGATGAGCTGGGAGACGCCGATCGACAAGGTCCGTCCGTACATGCCGATGTACGGACGCTGCGAACAGCTGCGCGGCGCCGGGCACTTCGTGCACATCGAGCAGCCCGGCGTCGTCAGCGAGATGGCCCTCGATTTCATCGGGCGACGACCGTGAGCAGCTCGAACGATCACGATGTTCCCGTGATCGAGATGCTCCGGCACGGCAAGATCGACCTGGCCCTGTATCACCTGCGACCAGTTCCGCCGGTCGCCGGCAGCCGCACCCTGTTGCTGCTCCACGGTTTGGGTGAGGCATCGCCGTCCTCGGTGCCACCCGCGTTGGCGACGTGGCCTGGAGCGATCGCCGCACTCGATTTCACCGGACACGGCCGGTCGTCGGTGCCGAAAGGCGGCGGGTACACCGCCGAGCTGCTGCTCGCCGACGCCGACGTGGCGCTCGGACACCTGACCGGCGACGACCCGGCCCGCCCGGTGACGGTCGTGGGACGAGGCCTCGGTGCGTACATCGCGCTGCAGTTGGCGGGCAGTCGTCCCACCCTCGTGCGCGGTGCGATCCTCGCCGACGGGCCGGGTCTCGCTGGTGGGCCGACCGGCCCGACGTCGCAGAGCTTCTTCTCGCTCGTGACCGATGGTTCCACCCCTGACCCGTATGCGCTCGTGGAACTCGGCCGTGACCTGCGGCCACCCGACTACGCAGCGTCGTTCGTGCGCCTCGCCCTCGGTGGTTCACCGCTCGACGAGCCGATCGCCGTGTGTGGCGTCATCCGACCCGAGTGGTTGACCGCCGTCGCCAACGAGCACGGCGTGATGACCGTCCACCTCGCCGAAGCCCTAGCCGCCTACGCCACCGCCCCCTGACCCGAAGATTCCCGAAACTGATCGTGTTGGTTGCGGTTACCGCAACGTGCGCACGCCATCAATTTCGGGACGGCGTGGTCACGGGTAGCGTGGGGTCGTGACACTTCCGGTTGCGCTTCTCGTCGCCGTGGTGGCGTTCATGCTGATGGAGCCGATCACGGCGTTGACGCACCGCTTCGTGATGCACGGGTTCGGCCGGCGGCTGCACCGTTCGCACCACCAGCCGAACGGCTCGCGGTTCGAACTGAACGACTGGTTCCCCGTCGTCTTCGCCGCGATCGTGATGCTCGGGCTCTGGGCAGGGTTCAACCTCGACGGTCTCGAGATCCTCGTACCGGCCGGCATCGGCGTGACGCTCTACGGGGCCGCCTATGCCGCCGTGCACGACGGATGGATCCATCGTCGGGTCTCGTGGTTCGACGGCCGCCACTCGGCGTTCCTCGACCGCCTGGCTTCCGCTCATCGCGTACACCACGACACGAACGGAGCACCCTTCGGGATGCTGATACCGGTTGTGCCACGGGAGGTTCGTGATCGGCCGGTGGATTGCCTGACCCCTCCTGCTAGATTCTGATCGCTCTCAACGAGAAGAGGCCATTGCCTCAGGCCCCCATCGTCTAGTGGCCTAGGACACCACCCTTTCAAGGTGGCGGCACGGGTTCGAATCCCGTTGGGGGTGCGGTTACATGCAATGCGAATGAACACGAATGCCACACCGAAAACAAGCAGAAAACAAGCAATGGTCCCGTGGTGAAGTCTGGAGTTCACGCCGGCCTGTCAAGCCGGAGGTCGCGGGTTCAAGTCCCGTCGGGACCGCAACAGGGTGGCCACTCGTCATGAACGTGACGGGTGGCCGTTCTGCAATATCGGGCTCCATCCCGAACGAACACCGAACACCATGAAGCCGAACACGGTCGTGTAGCTCAGTCGGCAGAGCGTCCGCCTGAAAAGCGGAAGGTCACCGGATCGACGCCGGTCACGACCACCACTCCTCCGTCGCATCCCCACCCGTGGGTCAGGAGGCGACGTGTGCAGCGGCCCGATCGGCGCCGGCCGCGACTTCCCTCGCCAGATCGGCGACGTAGGTGTTGAAGTCCACCTGCATGCGATGCCGAGGGCTGTCGTAGAAGTGTCCGAGGTGCTCCTCCTCGTCCTCTTTCGTCACCTGCGCCATCGTGGTCGCATCGGGGAACACGTAGCGACCGTCGATGGCCGCGGCGACGAGCTTCGACTGCTGCTCGGCGAAGTTCACCAGTGTCGGCAGCGGCTGGGCGAGTCCGAGGAAGAACAGCGTCTCGAAACCCGGCTTCACCATCCGCTTGTACAGCGGGAACGTGTTGTCCTTCGGCGTCAGTTCGTCGATCGCGAGGAACGGGAACGTGACGTTGTACCCCGTTGCCCACACGATGGCGTCGATCTGTTCGCGAGAGCCATCGTCGAAGATCACACCATCGCCGTCGAGCCGGTCGAGCCCGCCCTTGGGAGTGATGTCTCCGCACCCCACCCGTGTCAGAAACTCCCCCGAAACCGACGGGTGGGCATCGAGCGGCCGGTGGTCGGGCTTCGGCAGGCCGTAGTCCTCCATGTGGCCGATCGTCTTGATGATCTTGCGCCGGGCCAGCGCTCGACCGACCCTGGTCGGCATCCACTGCGGCAGCGAGGCCTTGTCGGCCGGCTTGCCGTCGATGTACTTTGGCAGCACCCACACCCCCCGGCGCATCGAGATGAACAGCTTGTCGGCGATGGGCCGCTGCGACAGCTCCGACGAGATGTCCATCGCCGAGTTGCCGGCGCCGACGACCATCACCGACTTGCCGCGGAAGTCGTAGGGGCTGAACGGGTCGCGGTAGTGGTGCGAATGGACCTGGTAACCGTCGAACGTGCCCGGATACGTGGGCGTGCGCGCGTCCCAGTGGTGCCCGTTGGCCACCACGAGCGCGTCGTACTCACGGGTCTCACCGGTCGACAGCGTGACCGCCCACCGCTGGCCGGGCAGCGGTTCGCAGTTCGTGACCGCCGTGTTGAACGTGATCGTCTCCCGGAGACCGAAGTGGTCGACGTAGTCGTTGAAGTACTGCAGCAGCTGCGCGTGGTGCGGGAAGTCGGGCCATTCACGCGGCACCGGGTAATCCTCGAACGCGAGGCGCCACTTGGACGTGTCGATGTGCAGCGACTGGTAGCACGACGAGGTGCCGTTCGGATTGTTGAAGTACCAGTTGCCGCCGATGTCGTCGGACATCTCGAAGCAGTCGTAAGGCAGTCCGACGTCCTTCAGCCGCTTGGCCATGGTGAAGCCGCTGCACCCGGCCCCGATGATGCAAGTTCTCGGCTTCTCGTTCGTCGTCAACGCCATTCGAGCACAGTAACGGCGGCCTCGGATCGAGGGCTTGTCGGCGGGCTGACACGACTGCTGCCATGATCCCGTCATGGCCGGAAACCCGATCGACGAGCTGCGGTCCATCGTCGGCGCGGACCATGTGCTCGTCGATGCGGACATGCGCGCCGGCCATGAGATCGACTGGACGGGTCGCTTCGGCGGCCCGACTGCGGCCGTGGTTCGTCCGGGGTCCACGAACGAGGTCGCTTCGGTCGCTGCGCTCTGCGACCGATCGGGGCTGGCCATTGTCCCGCAGGCGGGCAACAGCGGGTTGGTCGGAGGCGGCGTGCCGCGCTCGACCGAATGGCACCGTGACACCGGCGACGACCGACCGTCGATCGTGCTGTCGCTCGGTCGGCTGCGACAGCTCGACGTAGTCGACACGAACGCGATGCAGGTCACCGTCGGCGCCGGCGTGACGCTCGCCGAGTGGCGCTCGCACGCTCGGGCCGCCGGACTCGACACACCCGTCGATTTCGCTGCCCGCGACGTCGCGACGATCGGCGGCGCGATCGCGACGAATGCCGGGGGGTCGCGAGTCCTCCGGTTCGGAACGATGCGCTCGCAGGTCGTCGGTATCGAAGCCGTCCTGGCGAACGGCGACATCGTCGGCTCGCTGTCGGGTCTACCGAAGGAGACGGTCGGTGTGCACTGGTCGTCCCTGCTCGCCGGGTCGGAGGGCACCTTGGCGATCGTCACCACCGCTCGCCTCCGACTCGTGCCGCAGTTCTCACACTTCGTGACGGCGATGATCGCCGCTGCCTCGATGCCGGACGCCGTGGCACTCGTCGGGCGGCTCCGACGGAACGTTCCCACACTCGATTCGGTCGAGTTCGTCGAGCCGGCCGCGATGGAACTCGTGGCACGGCACCTCGGCCGCCGAGCACCGGTGGCGGCGCCGGAAGGCGGCACGTACGCCGTCGTCGAATGCGCCGGCCACGCCGACCCCTCAGATCAGCTGGCCGACCAGTTCGACACCGACGCGGCGACCGAGATCGTTGCCACGACCGATCACCGCCAGCGCGCCGATCTCCTCGAATTTCGCGATCGCGTGACCGACGCGATCAGCGTCGAGGCGGCGCGGGTCGGGGTGCCGACGTTCAAACTGGATGTCGCGGTTCCACTCGATTCGCTCGCGACGATCATCGGCATCGCCCACGACGCGGCCCGACGTGACGGCGCGCGGCTGATCCCGTTCGGGCACCTCGCCGAAGGCAACGTGCACCTCAACTTCCTCGATGCGACCGACACCGACCGAATCGCCCAGGCGGTGCTCGAGGCCGTCGCATCGGTCGGCGGGACGATCTCGGCCGAGCACGGCATCGGCATCGCGAAGACCCGTTGGCTCCATCTCGTGCGGTCGACAGCCGACCTCGCCGCCCAACGCGCGCTCAAGCTCGCGCTCGACCCGAACGACACCCTCAACCCCGGCGTCCTCAACCCCGGCGTCCTCCGCCCGCCCGACGCTGGTTGACCAGCGATCTCGGTCGGAACCGGTCCGCATTCCGGCCCGAGACCGACCGAGATCGCAGGTGTGCGACGTCGTCAGGTGCCGAAGCCGAAGCCGATGTCCGGCGCGGTGAGCAACGGCCGGTAGTCGATCCCGGCCTCTGCGGCCATCGCCGCGCACGTGCCACCGCGATCGACGATCACGGTCATCCACACCGGGACGGCCCCGAACGCGGCGATCTGGTCCGCCGCCTCGATCAGCGAAGTACCTCGAGTCGTGGTGTCCTCCGTGACGAGGACCCGGTCGCCCGGCTGCAGGGCACCGGCCACGCGACCGGTGATCCCGCCCTGCTTGGCCTCCTTGCGGACGCTGAAGCTGCGGAGGTGATGGCCACGCGTGGCGGCGACGGCGGCGACGCCGAATGCGACGGGATCAGCGCCCATCGTGAGCCCGCCGATCGCGTCGATGCCGTCGAAGTCGTCGCCGAACACCTCGATGAGCGCGTCGGTCACCGCGATGATGCCGGCAGCTCGACACGCCGTCTGCTTCGTGTCGAGGAACCATGAACTCGTCGCGCCGGACTTGAGCGTGAACTCACCGTGCTTGACCGAGTGTTCGAGAACGTGCGCTCGAAGTCGGCTCAACGTCGGTGAGAGAACGGGGAGATCAGCGTCCGATGCCACGACGGCGACCGTACCCCTGCCCCGCACCCCTGCCCGGGTTCAGCGCGGCGGTCGAGCGCGGCGGTCAGCGTCGATCGCGACCATCACGGACGAGAACCTCCTGCGCGACGGTCGCCACGTGGGAGCCGTCCGCAGCGAACACGCTGCCGATCGACAACCCGCGCCCTCCGACGTAGTGGACGCAGCTGAAGTCGTACAGGTGCCACCGATCGGCGCTGAGGCGCCCGTGGAACCAGATCGTGTGGTCGAGGCTCGCACAGAAGGCTGCGTTGCGGGCTGCCTCGTCGTCGCCGAAGGGGAGCGCCCGGAGCACCGAGTCGGTCGGCAGGTCGTCCGAGAGGTACGCGAGCCAGCATCGGTGCAGCAGTTGTGACGCTGCGTCCGACGGGTCACCGAGGGGCGTGCTGACCTTCATCCAGGCGACGACTCGTCCTACGTCGTAGCGCGATGCTCCGTGCACCTGCTCGATCGGCACGAAGGCCCGTTCGAACGAGCTGCTCCAGGAGTCCTCGGGGAGTTCATCGGGGGCAGGTACCTGCGGCATCGACTGGGTCTGCACTCTGTCGCCTCGCTCCGGCCGCTGGAACGAGCTCTCGGCATTCAGGATCGCACCGATCGCTTGACGCGCGACCACGCGTCGGGTGGCGAAGCTATTGCCGTTCCGGATTCGGTCGACTTCGTAACGGACGGGTTCTTTGTGGTCGCCGCGGCGGATGAAATACGCCCGAATGGAATGCGGTTCCAGATCGGTATCGACCGACAGTGTTGCGGCCCTCAAGGCCTGCGCGACGATCTGGCCGCCATACAGCCCACCCCAGGGATATTGCGGGCCAGCACCGACGTAAACATCAGTCCCGTGGGATGACAATTCGAACACCGATATTGAATCTATTGCATTCGCGTCAACGATTCCTAGAATCCCTCTATGGCATTGAAGCGTGGCCCCAAAAGTCCCATGACCGACGAGCACAAAGCGGCGCTGGCCAAGGGTCGAGCCGAAGGAAGAATCGTCCGGGATTACCTCGAAGGGCTTCGTGCCACCAAACCGAAGCGAGGACGCAAGCGCACTCCCGAAACCATCAGCAAGCGGCTGACGGCCATCACCGAAGAGTTGGCAGCGGCAAGTCCGATCGACGAATTGTTGCTGATCCAGGAACGCAAGAACCTCGAAGCAGAGCGGGCTGCCATGTCGAATTCCATCGACATGGGAGCTTTGGAGCGAGATTTCATCGGCGTCGCCAAGAGTTACGGCGAGAGCAAAGCCATCTCGTATTCGTCATGGCGCGACGTCGGCGTGCCAGCGAGCGTGCTGAAGTCTGCTGGCATCACTCGCGCCGACTGAGCCGTCCGAACACTCCGAACGGTCGGCAATCAATCGATTGCGTCGAGGTTTGCCATCAGCCGGTCCAGGTGCCCGAGTGACCGTTGCAGGTCGAACGCGTCGTCGAGCACGCTGTTGTCCACGTCGGCATCGGCCTCCAGCAGCGAACGGAAATCGATCCCTTCGTCCCACGACTTCATCGCGTTGCGCTGCACGATCCGATACGCCTCATCTCGGCTCAACCCGCTCTGGACGAGACCGAGCAACACCGGTTGACTGAACACGAGGCCATGGCTCGCCTCGAGGTTGGCGAGCATCCGATCGGGCATCACGATGAGACCGTCGAGGAGGCGTCGCAGACGACGCAACACGTAGAACGTCAACTGCGCCGAGTCGGGCAGGATCACACGCTCGACCGACGAGTGCGAGATGTCGCGTTCGTGCCACAGCGCGACGTCCTGCAGCCCGGCCAGCAGATTCGATCGCACCACCCGCGCCAGGCCCGAGATCGTCTCGGCGGAGATCGGATTGCGCTTGTGCGGCATCGCCGACGAGCCCTTCTGGCCCGGCTTGAAACCCTCTTGAACCTCGCGGACCTCGGTGCGTTGCAGGTGCCGTAGTTCGACGGCCACCAGCTCACACGTTGCCGAAGCAGACGCACAGGCATAGAGGAACTCCGCATGTCGGTCGCGGGCGATCACCTGTGTGGCCGCAACCGGTCGCAGACCCAAGGCGTCGCCGACGTGGGCCTCGACCGCTGGCGGGATGTTGGAATAGGTCCCGACCGCGCCGCTCAGCTTCATCACCGCGACCGATTCGCGCGCCGCTCGTAGCCGTGTTCGATCGCGATCGACCTGGCTGGCCCACAGCGCGACCTTCGCTCCGAACGTGGTCGGCTCGGCGTGAACCCCGTGGGTGCGGCCGATCATCACCGTGTCCCGGTGTCTCCTCGCCATCGCCACGAGCGTGGTGATCAGGTCGGACGATGCGTCGATGAGCAGATCGACGGCGTCGGTCATCGCCCAGCACAGGGCCGTGTCGACGACGTCGGACGAGGTGAGTCCGAAGTGGATCCAGGAACCGGCCGGCTGGCCGATCGCGGCCTGCACGACGTCGACGAAGGCGGCCACGTCGTGATCGGTCACCGCTTCACGCTCGAGCACCGCCTCGACGAACGCCGTGTCGACCGTCGGCGCGAGGTCTCGGCAGCGGAGGGCGTCATCCAGCGGGACGATGCCGAGCGACGCATGGCCCTCGGTGGCCAGCAGCTCGACCTCGAGCCAGCGAGCGAACCGCGATTCGTCCGACCACACCGCGTCCATCTCCGGCGTGGAGTATCGGGGAATCACGAAGCCCAGACCAGGTAGTCGTCGCGCTCGGCGCCGACCCCGACCACCCGGACCGGGACGCCGACCTCTCGCTCGACGACCTCGATGAACCGCTGGGCCTGCTCGGGCAGATGGCCCGGCTCGCGGGTGTCGTTCAACTCGCTGCCCCACCCGTCGATCGTCTCGTAGATCGGCTCGACGCGGGCGAGCAGTTCGGACCGGTCGGGGTAGTTCTCCAGGACGTGGCCGTCGAGCCAATAGCCCGTGCAGATCTTGATCGTCTCGAAGCCGTCGAGGATGTCGAGCTTCGTCAGCGCCAACTCGGTGAGGCTGTTGATCCGGACTGCATGGCGCAACATCACGCAGTCGAGCCAGCCCGCCCGGCGGCGCCGGCCCGTGACCGTGCCGAACTCCCGGCCGATGTCGACCAGTCGGTCACCGTCGTCGTCGAGCAGCTCCGTCGGGAACGGACCAGCACCGACACGGGTCGTGTAGGCCTTGGTGATCCCGACGATGCGGCCGATGTCACGCGGCCCCAGCCCCGTGCCGACACATGCTCCACCTGCGGTCGGGTTCGACGAGGTGACATACGGATACGTGCCGTGATCGAGATCGAGGAAGGTTGCCTGGGCGCCTTCCAGCAGCAGATGCGCGCCGCTCGCCAGCGCACTGTGCAGCAGGCTCACGGTGTCGGCGATGTACGGGACCAGCTTCGCGCCGAGCTCGACGAATCGCGCCACCACCTCATCGACCTGGAGCGGCTCGCCGCCGGCCTGTTCGATGAGGACACTCTCAGCAGTCGCTCGCTCCTCCAGCAGCGCGGCGAAGCGCTCCGGATCGAGCACGTCACCGGCACGGATCCCCACCCGCCTCGCCTTGTCGGCGTACGCGGGGCCGATGCCCTTGAGCGTGGTGCCGATCTTGTCGTCGCCGCGAACGGTCTCGGCGATCGCGTCGTGCGCCTGGTGCCACGGGAACACGAGGTGGGCATGGCTCGAGACCTTCAGCTCCGAACACGAGACACCCCGAGCTTCGAGAGCGGCGACCTCGGTGAACAGCGTCGGCAGATCGACGACCACACCGTTGGCGATCACCGGGATCACGTGCTCGTAGAGGATCCCGCTCGGGATGAGCTGCAAGGCGTAGCGCTCGCCGTCGACGACCACCGTGTGCCCGGCGTTGTGACCACCCTGGTACCGCACCACATAGGTGTGTTCTTTGGACAGCAGGTCGATGACCTTGGCTTTGCCCTCATCGCCCCATTGGGCTCCGACGACGACGGTGACGGGCATGCACGCTCCACGCTTTCATTCGATGGTTGGAACGTGACGTGATGCTACTCAACGAGCGGACTCAACGCTGCCGCGGATCGAGTCGGGACGCGTGCCGACGCGCCCGCACCAACTCGCCGTGGCGCCGATCCGCTGCGCCAGTAGCGTCGCTGCGGTGAGCGTGATGCGCCGGCAGCGATGGGCGACGATGGATGTCGCGGCCAGGTCGGCACTCCTGGGACGCGGACTCGACGACATCTTCGATCCGGCATTGCGCGAATCGATCGGCGCCCTCATCGACGACGTGCGCGAACGCGGCGATGCCGCCGTGTGCGATGCCCTCCGCCGGTTCGATGGAATCGATCTGGAACCGACCCAACTCCGCGTGACCGCCGACGAACTCGAGTCGGCGACGGTCAGCGACGCGGTCGACGCCGCCATCGAGGACGCGATCGAGCATCTCGTCCGTTTCAACCGGGCCCAGATGGAGAGCGGTGGGAGCTGGCAGATCGAGAGCGAGCCGGGTCTGATGGTCGGTGAGCGGGTCACCCCCATCAGCTCCGTCGGGCTGTTCACACCGTCGGGCAAGGCCAGCTACCCGAGCGTCGCGTATCAACTCGGCGTGCCCGCCATGGTGGCCGGTGTTCCCCAGATCACCCTTGTGGTCCCGCCGATCCCGGGAAGCTCGGGTGACGTCGACCCGGCCGTGCTCGTCGTGTGCCGCAAGCTCGGCATCACCGATGTGTTCCGAGTGAACGGCCCGGCAGGGATCGCTGCACTCGGATTCGGCACGGAGTCGATCCCCCGCGTCCGAAAGATCGTGGGGCCCGGTTCACCGGCCGTCACCCTCGCACAGGTCGAGATGCAACGACATGGCACGGCGACGATGATGCTCCTCGGCCCGACCGAGAGCATCGTGATCGCCGACGACACCGCCGACGCCGTCCGAGTCGCCGCCGATCTCCTGATCGAAGCCGAGCACGGAACCGACACCTCGGTCGTCCTGATCACGACGTCCGAGCGTCTGGCCGATGCGGTCGATCACGAGCTCGAACGGCAACTTGTCGACCTCCCCGCCGTGCGCGCCGAAGCCGCACGCGCGGCCCTCGGCCCGAACGGCGGATGCATCCTGGCGGCCGACCTCGACGAGGCCACCGACGTCGCCAACCAGTACGCACCCGAGCACCTGCAGGTCGCCGTGTCCGACGACGAGGTCGACCGCGTCGTCGACCAGCTGGTGAACGCCGGTGAGATATTGATCGGCCAGGACACCCCGTTCTCCGCCGCCAACTTCATCATCGGTTGTCCCGCCTCCCTGCCCACGAGCGGTTATGCGCACGTCTCGTCGGGCATCACCGCCCACGCGTTCCTGAAGCGGACGGCGATCGCGCGTGCAGATGCCGTCGCCCTCGCCCGGATGAGCCCGTCCGTACTGGCCCTTGCCGACCACGAGGGTTTCCCGGCCCACGGCAACGCTTTGCGCATCCGCCGAGCCTGACGGCATTCCGGTCGGGCAACCCGCCCCCGACGTACGCTCGCCTCGATGACGGCGGTACTCCTGGTCGAAGACGACGAACGAATCAGTGAGCCGCTCATCCGTGTCCTTCGGGGCGAGGGCCTCGAGGTCGAGCACGTCGCAACAGGACGCGATGCGATCGACGCCGTCAATGCGAACCGCCCCGACCTGGTCCTCCTCGATCTGACCCTGCCCGACCTCGACGGGCTCGACGTGTGCCGCACCGTCCGTCTCGATCATCCGAACCTGCCGATCATCATGCTGACCGCTCGATCCGAGGAGGTCGACGTGATCGTCGGGCTCAACGCCGGCGCCGACGACTACATCGCCAAGCCGTTCCGACTCGCGGAGTTGGTGGCGCGGATCCGTGCTCGCCTGCGCATCGCCGAGCAGACAGCCGACCGGGCCTCCTCGAGCGCGATGCTGAGCGGCGCCGGCATCGACCTCGACGTCGGCGCGCGACGCTGCTTCCTGACATCGAGCGACGGTGTGCGTACCGAGGTCGAACTCACGTCGAAGGAGTTCGATCTGCTCGAGCTGCTCATGCGTCAGCCCGGCGTCACGGTCAAGCGCGAGCGCATCATGAGCGAGGTGTGGGACTCCAACTGGTGGGGCTCCACGCGGACGCTCGACACCCACACCTCGACGCTGCGCCGCAAGATCAACGACGACACCGATCCTCCGTCCAAGATCGTCACCGTTCGCGGCGTCGGATTCCGCTTCGAGCCGTAGGGCACCGGATTCGGTATGCGTCGCCGGCTGGTGCTCTCGACCGTCGCTGTGGTGACCGTGGTGATCCTGGTGCTGCTCGTCCCGGTGTTGCTGATCGTTCGGAATGCCGCCGAGTCCGAGCTCCAATCACGTCTCGATCAGCAGCTCACCTCGATCGCCACCGCCTACGTCCGGGACGAACCACCGAGTGTCGAGGTGCTCGACGACATCGTCAACGACGGCGATGGCGTCCGGATCGTGTCTGCAGACGGCGAGGTAGAAGTCGAGCTCGGCATGGGCGACATCGTCTCGCCCGTCGAGGCTTCGACTGCAGGTCCCGGCGGCACCACCATCCTGCTGGTCACGAGTGGCGAGGAACTCAACGAGCGGTTCCAGGAACAGGTGGTGCGGCTCGGCATCGTCGCTGTCGGGGCGATCATCGCGTCGGCACTGCTCGCCACCGTGCAGGCGCGCCAACTCGCGACTCCACTCGAACGATTGGCGCGCAGTGCGTCTCGCCTCGGCGACGGTGACTTCAGCGTCACCGGACCGCCGCCGTCGGGCATTCGTGAGATCGACGACATCTCGCGAGCGCTTCGCCTGAGCGCCAACCGGGTGGAGCGAATGCTGAACTCGGAGCGCGGCTTCACGGCCGACGCGACGCATCAGCTGCGCACCGGGCTCACGGGCATCGCGATGCGCCTCGAAGTGTTGGAACGTACCGACGACCCAGCAGTCGCCGCCGAGGCGAGCGCTGCGCTCACCCAGACGCACGAACTCAACGTCGCACTCGACGAGTTGCTCCGTGTGGCCCGCAAGGGCAGCACCGGCGAACGCACCGAGATCGACCTCGTGGAGGTCGTCGACCACCACGTGTCGGACTGGCAGCAGCGCTTCGCCGGGAAGCGTCGCCAGATCGTCGTCACGACCGGACGCGTGCAGCCGGTGATGGGCACGCCCGGCCTGGTCGGACAGGTCCTCGACATCCTGCTCGACAACGCGCTCCGCCACGGGCGCGGCACGGTCGCGATCCTCGTACAGGACGACAGTGTCACGATCGAGGACGAAGGGGCGGGCCTCAGCGACGAGCGCGTGAAGAACCTGTTCGTCCGGCCCGAGGATCACCAGGCGGCCCACGGACGAGGTCTGCCGCTGGCGCGTCGACTGGCAGAAGCCGACGGGGGGCGGCTCGAGCTCGTCGAACAGCGCCCGCCGACGTTCCGCCTGACCCTCGTCCCGTCGAAGCGATGAGCGAACCGCCCGACTATCGGGCGGTTCGCTCATCGCCGTGCGGCGCGAGCGGGCGTGGTCGCGTCAGGCGGCTGTCACGACGAGGCCATCGTCGCCTGACCGGACGCTGATGGTGTCGCCTTCGCCGACGGTGCCGTCGAGGATGAGGATCGACGCCGGATCGCCGATCTCGCGCTGGATGATCCGCTTGAGCGGTCGAGCACCGAAGGCCGGGTCGTACCCCTCGCGAGCGAGCTGTGCCATCGCGCCAGAATCGATGTCGAGGGTGATCCGGCGATCGAGGAGCCGCTTGCGCAACAGTTCGAGTTGGATCGTGACGATCCGTTCGAGGTCGGCCTCGGTCAAGGCACGGAAGCGGATGATGTCGTCGATGCGGTTGATGAACTCCGGCTTGAAGAACTCCTGCGGGTCACCCGGCAGGTTGGAGGTCATGATCATCACGACGTTGGTGAAGTCGACCGTGCGACCCTGACCATCCGTGAGTCGGCCGTCGTCGAGGAGTTGCAGCAACGTGTTGAACACGTCGGGGTGCGCCTTCTCGATCTCGTCGAGCAACACCACGGAGTACGGCCGGCGGCGCACCGCTTCGGTGAGCTGGCCACCCTCGTCGTAGCCCACGTAACCAGGGGGCGCACCGATCAGTCGGGACACGGAGAACTTCTCCATGTACTCGCCCATGTCGATGCGCACCATGGCCTTCTCGTCGTCGAAGAGGAACTGGGCGAGCGCTCGCGCCAGCTCGGTCTTGCCGACGCCGGTCGGGCCCAGGAACATGAACGATCCGATCGGGCGGTTCGGGTCGGAGAGGCCCGCCCGGCTGCGACGAATTGCATTCGCCACGGCGGTCACCGCCGCGTCCTGGCCGATCACGCGCTCGTGCAGATGCTCTTCGAGGTGGACGAGCTTCGACGTCTCCGACTCCATCAACCGGTTGAGCGGGATACCGGTGGCCTTGGCCACCACCTCGGCGATGTCTTCGGCGTCGACTTCCTCCTTCAGCATCCGCTTGGTCACCTGGAGCTCGTCGAGGTGCGTCGTCGCTTCGTCGATGCGACGCTCCAACTCGGGAATGCGTCCGTACTGGACCTCGGCCGCGACGGCGAGATCGGTCTCACGTTCGACCTGGATGCGCAGCGTCTCGAGCTCTTCCTTGAGCGAGCGGATGGCGTCGATCGCCTGCTTCTCCTGCTCCCAGTGCTCGCGCATCTTGGCACTGTCGGCGTTGAGCGTGGCGAGTTCTTCGTGGAGTGCGTCGAGTCGTTCCATGGAGTCGCGGTCGGACTCCTTCTCGAGCGCGAGCTGTTCGATCTCGAGCTGCATGATGCGTCGCTCGACCACGTCGATCTCTGTTGGCAGGGAATCGATCTCGATACGCAGTTTCGACGCCGCCTCGTCGACCAGGTCGATCGCCTTGTCGGGCAGGAAGCGGCTCGTGATGTATCGATCGGACAGCACCGCCGCGCTGACGAGCGCCGAGTCCTGGATGCGAACACCGTGGTGCACCTCGTAGCGCTCCTGGAGCCCACGAAGGATGCCGATCGTGTCTTCGACCGACGGCTCGCCGACGTACACCTGCTGGAATCGACGTTCGAGCGCGGGGTCCTTCTCGACGTACTTGCGGTACTCGTCGAGCGTGGTCGCGCCGATCATGCGCAGCTCACCGCGAGCGAGCATCGGCTTGATCATGTTGCCGGCGTCCATGGCGCCCTCGGCTCCGCCGGCGCCCACGATCGTGTGCAGCTCGTCGACGAAGGTGATGACCTCGCCGTCGGCGTCGGTGATCTCCTTGAGCACGGCCTTCAGGCGCTCCTCGAACTCGCCGCGGTACTTCGCGCCGGCGAGCATCGACGCGATGTCGAGCGCGATGAGCCGCTTGCCCTTCAGTCCTTCAGGGACGTCGCCGTTCGCGATGCGAGCGGAGAGGCCATCGACGATCGCGGTATTGCCGACTCACGGTTCACCGATGAGCAACGGGTTTTTCTTGGTGCGCCGCGACAGCACCTGGATGCAGCGGCGGATCTCCTCGTCGCGCCCGATGACCGGGTCGATCTTGCCGTCGGCGGCCAGCGCAGTGAGGTCCTGGCCGTACTTCTCGAGGGCTGCGAACTTGTCTTCCGGGCTCTGGTCGGTGACGCGGTGCGAACCGCGGACGTCCTTCAGCACCTGCAACAACTCCTCCGAGCCGACGTCGAGCCGCCCGTTCATCGCGAGCAGCAGGTGCTCGACCGACAGGAAGTCGTCGCGGAGATCCTTGCGATACGTCTCGGCTTTGGCGACGACGTTGGTGAGCTCCTTGCTCATCCGTGGCTCACTGCCGCCGTAGGCCTTGGGGAGCTTCTGCACCGCCTCGTCGACCCGATTGCGGACCATCAGTGGCGCTTGGCCGAGCTTCGCGAGCACGGCAGGCACGATCGTGCCGTCTTGGCGCATCATCGCGCCGAGCACGTGGTCCGGCGTGAGCTCGGGATTCGACAGCTCTTTTGCCTGGTCGATCGCCGCGGAGAATGCCTCTTGCGTCTTCAGCGTCCACTTCTTCGGATCAACAGCCACTCGGGAGCTCCTTGTCGGCAGCAGTCTGCTGCGTACTCTTCACAAAACTTGAGTCGAAGTGTATCAAGATCGGTCATCGACCGCGCGGAGATACTCGACCAGCGATCGACCGAACGTCGCCACGTCCTTGTAGGCCTGCACGTCGGGAGGCAAACCGGCGAGCGCATCCGCGAGACGAGCCGCGGTCGCACCATCGGCGGCGACCTCTGGGATCGGCGTGACGTAGGTGCGAATGGTGAACAGCACGGCGTTCGACGGCGCGAATCTGCGGATCGTCTCGCGTTCGACGCGCAGGAACAGCCGATCCGGCGCGGGGTCGATCGGCCGGCCGGCCGCAGTTCCGTCGATCGGCGGGTACCAATCGTCGGTGTCGAGGACACCCCAGCCCAGCCGCCAGAAGCTGCGGTCCGGTCTGAGCCGGTCGAAGAAGCCATCGATCGGGCCCTCGAGCTGATCGTTCAACAAGGCCACGGGCGCGTGGACCTCGGTGAGGGTCTTTCCGATCTTCGACCGCAGGTCCCAACGGTTGGGGAAGCAGACCGACCCGGCGGCGAACACGAGCCGACCCTCGCGCTCGGTCATCAAGACGAGGTCCTCCGGCACGAGGCGCGCGGCTGCGTCGAGCGGGTGTAGCTGGTCATCGAGCACGACCTGCCGGTATCGCTCGGGCCATCGCCGGCGGAGGTGGTGGATCAACGCCTCTGCGATCTGCTGGGACTCGACTTCGACCCCATCGAGAGCAGCGAACACGGTCGAGGGATGCGCGGCGTTGAGTCGTGCCTTCGCAGCGATCGCTTCGTCGGCGTCGGGTCCGAGCTCGATCCAGTCGCGGGGGTCGAGCGCCCGCACGCCGAGGCGCCATCGGAAGGTCTGCGGGTCCAGTTCGCGCGGGCCCTCGAGGAACGGCAGATAGCGCTCATTCACCGACATCGCCACGTTCGCGACTCTACGGACTCGGATCGGTCCGGGTCGACGCTGCTGCGTGCAGACTGCGACACTGCGACCGACGAGGGGGGTTACGCCATGGCATCCGACGAACTGACTTACGACCGGCACGGACACGTCGGGGTCATCACGATCAACCGACCAGAGGCCCGCAATGCGTTGACCTGGTCGACGTACGCCGCGCTCGAATCGGCGGTGCGCAACAGCGACGCCCGATGCCTCGTGATCACGGCCACTGACCCGGCGTTCTGTTCGGGCGATGACGTGAAGCAGATCATGGGCGGTGGCGAAAAGCCTCCGGACCTCGGCTCACGCGAACCGCGCCTCACCCCAGCTGCCGACGCCATCTTGCACACCGACATCCCCGTGATCGCAGCGGTCAACGGCGCAGCGGTCGGTTGGGGTATGGAGCTGGCGATGTACGCCGACATCCGGGTCGCGTCCGAGCGTGCGAAGTTCGGCGAGTTGTTCGTGTTGCGGGGATTGGTGACCGACGTCGGTGGCATCGGTCGGTTGGCATCGCTCGTCGGGCGCGAACACGCCGCCGAGCTCATCTTCACGGGCAACGTGATCGATGCCGTCGAGGCACTCCGCATCGGGCTCGTCTCGCGCGTCGTCCCTCACGACGAACTGCTGCCGACGGCGATGGACCTCGCGGAGCGGATCGCCGCCAACCCACCGCTCGCCGTGCAGGCCATCAAGCGGGGCCTGCGCAAGGCGGTGGACCCGGACTGGAACGAGCTCGGCCGCTGGGTGAGCACAAATCTCGCCGAGCTCTTCCATACCAACGACCACCGCGAGGGCGTGAAGAGCTTCCTCGAAAAGCGGCCGCCGAACTTCACCGGCACCTGACGAAATGAGGGGTGCTCAGTCGTTGGTGGAGCGGTCGGCGAACGGAAGGGGGCGGGTGCCGCCTTTGCTGTAGTCGACCAGCAGCTCGTCGCCGGGTTCGATGTCGGCGGTGGCGACCATCGACAGCTCGCCGTTCTCGAAGTCCGCGACCCACTTCGTGTTGGCGGGGATCCCGTGGTTCACGAGGCTGATGATGCCGAGCCCGACAGCCAGCGAACTGCCCCAGTTCCACACGTAGTAGCGCAGCCCGGTTTGTCGGAGCGCATCGATCTGAGCCGGTGGGATGACGAGGGCCGGTGCAACCTCGAGGATGTCACCGGCTGCGAACGAGCGGTCGGCGAAGACGCCGCGTCCGGCGCCTGGCGACTCGAGAATTCGTAGTCCACTGCGGGCCGACCGGTCATCCATCACGGTGAACGTAACGGGCGGCGCTAGTGAGCGAACCGGGAATCTTCCCGATATTGCCGACCCTTCATGCGGCGTACTGTCTCCGATGAACACACGCATCGACGCGAGGAGCGAGTGACATGAGAATCCGCAGACACAAGCCGTTGACGCCCAGCCCAGAGCACACGGCCCCGCCGGCCGACGAGGCTTCGGAGATCACGAGCAAGTCGGACTTGATGCACAAGGGTGCCGAACTCGACGACTCCGCGTTGACACTGTCGCTCGCCGATCAGCACATGTCGCGCTTCGCTGTCGTCGGCGCGACCGACACCCCGGTAACCACCGAACACGAGGACGTGGTGGAAGAGAAGGAATTGATCGATTCGGCCAGCGTCGATGTCGGAGCCGCACAGGCCGACGCTTCGGATGCCAAGAACGCCGAATACCGCGCCAAACAGGCCGAAATCCAAGCCAACCAAGAAGCACGCGGCGACAAACCCCACACCCCCGAAAGCGACGCCAAAAACGCCGAATACCGCGCCAAACAAGCCGAAATCCAAGCCAACCAAGAAGCACGAGCAGGCGACACGGCGCACAAGGGTGCCGATCTCGACGACTCCGCGTCGACACTGTCGCTCGCCGACGAACACATGGCGCGCTTCGCCGTCGTCAGTCCCGGTGTCGACATCACCACCGTCGGTCACAAGGACCTCACCGACACGACGGGCCACAAGGATCTCGTCGAATCCAAGTACGCGCCGGACGAGCGTGCTGCCGAGTCGGCATGGAAGGTCGCTACGGATGAAATCGAAGACAACGCAAAGGGCAGGGCGTCGGTCGACGACGGGGCCACCAAGAAGTTCGAGGGGATGAAAGACGCCGAGGCCGCTGGGTACAAAGACGCCGAGCAGGTCAAACTCGCCGTGGCCGGAGCCGAGAAGCAGTTCGAGAAGCAGTTCGACGAAGTCGGTTTCAAGGAGTCCGACTGGAAGGATGCCGGCGACGACCTCCAGATCGAAGTCGTCGATGCCAGGCCCGTCGACTGGGACACGACGAGCCACAAGGGCGCCGATTGGGAAGGCGACGGGTTCAAGCTCGTCGAACATGAAGGCATCAAGCTGGTCGAACACGAAGGCATCAAGCTCGTCGAGGCGGGCATCAAGGATTCCGGGGGATTCAAAGATCTCGGACCAACCGTGGCGGAGATCGACGAATTCGCGGTGAACTTCGAGGTCACCGGACCACCCATCGTCACCCTGGATGCCGCCGTCGATTTCGAAGGGATCAAGCACGCCGACTTCGTCGTCGACACGCCGAACGACCTGCTGATCGACACCGCAGTCGCCGACGACACCGGCACGTGGGACGAGGCCGCGGTCGCACCGATGGCCGACCCGATCGCGGTTCTTGCCCCCGAGCTGTCGGTCGATCTCTTGGCCGCCGACCTCACCTACGAGTCGGCAGACGGGCTGTGGCAAGGCCTCGACACCGGGCTCCCCGCCGTCGATGGGTCCGCCGACATCGGCGACATGGGCGACGTCGACGGACTGGACGTCGTCGACGGCATCTGATCAGGTCGGAGCGTGACAGCCCTTCGGTAGGGTCGATGAGGTGTCACGCGACCGTCCGCCGTACGTTGCCCAGGGCACGTGGCGTAGCGGGTCGCTGCACGTCTGGGGATGGAACGGCTACGACTCGGCCTCGATGGCCTGGTTCTACGGCTTTCGCGCGCTCAACGCCGACGGCATGCGTACCGGGTGGCACGACTCGCCCATCTCGTACGGCGCCATCGGCCGACTGACGATCCAGGCGCCCGACCAGCCGACGATGCACGTGTCATCGGTACAGCTCGACCCGCTCTCGGTCGCCGTCTGGCTGTCCGAGCTGCCCGACGCCGAATTCGTCTCCGACTCCATCGAGTGGTTCGCGGCGCTCGCCGAGCTGGCGCGCCGCACCGTCTCGAGCGGCCGGATCGTGCCGATCATCACCGACGAAGGTCCGTTCACCGCGGCGCGGTGGGTCCACGCGCCCGACGGTCCCGAGGATCAGCGGGTGGCCGATGCACTCGCCGGGCTCGCGGCATCGATGCCTCCGGTGTGCACGCTCGGCTCCGGAGCCGATGTCGACCAGATGTTCGACCGACTGGTCGACGGGATCGCTCGCGGGCTGCTCGCGCAATCCGGATGGAGAGCCGAACTCGGCAAGCAGCGCCGGCCCGACCTCCAGGCGTTGCGCGCCACCTTCGGCGCGTTGTCGAAGCCCGACTACGTGATCCGCGGCAACACGGAGGGGTTCGAGATCGCGCTCGACCACCTTCGCGACGAGCTCGACCGTCACCGCCGACGCTCGGGTGGCGAACCGGTCATCGTCCCCCGCCTGCGGCTGATCGTGCCCGACGACCCGCTGGCTCCATGGACCGTGCGGCTCGAACTCGTCGACGACAACGACTCGTCTCGCTGGTGCACGGCCAACGACGTGTGGGACCGCAACGCCGCGGCCCGTGATGTCGCCCGCGAGGAGCGTCACCTCGACCTGTTGACCGATGCGATCACCGACACGGTGACACGGATCGCGTTCATCCCCGGGCTGGCCGACCTCGCGCTCGAACACGAACCGACGATCGTCGAACTCGATCTCGACGTCGCGGAGGACTTCATCGACATCGCGCCCGCTGAGCTGCAACGCCTCGGCATCGAACTGATCGGTCCTGAACGCCTGGTGCGGACCCGTGTCAGTGTCAATGGAGAGGCAACGCCCGCACCACCTGACGACCGCAAGAAGCAGTTCGGTCACGAGGCGCTCATCGATTGGACGATGGTCGTCGGCGACGACACGATCTCCGAGGCCGAACTCGCACGCGCCGCCGAAGCGGGATCATCGCTGCTCCACACCGGCCATCGCTGGGTGCGCATCGACGCCGACGAGCTCCGGCGCAAGCGCCAACAACTCCAGGATCTCCGGCGCGATCACAGTCGGGTGCAACCACTCGAGCTCCTGCGCCTCGCAAACGACGACGACAGCGACCAGGAGCATGCCCTCGTTCGGCTCGCCGAGGGGGCGACTGCCGAACAACCGGGTCTCGAACCCGCCGCATTCGGCGACGACGACGATCGCACCGAGCCACTCGACCTCGACTGGGTACGAGTGCTGCTCGACGGGCTTCCCGACGAGGTGCTCGAAGAGACGATGGAGTCCGAAGAGTTCATCGGCGAACTGCGGCACTACCAACGGCGTGGCCTGTCGTGGATGCAGTTCCTGGCCAAGCTCGGCCTCGGGGGGTGCCTCGCGGACGACATGGGGCTCGGCAAGACCGCCACGACGCTCGCTCATCTCGTGGAACGCCCCGGTCCGCACCTCGTGGTGTGCCCGCTGAGTGTCGTGCGCAACTGGAGCAGCGAGGCCCGCCGGTTCACGCCCAAGCTCGACGTCCAGGTCCATCACGGAAGTGGGCGCAGTCGCTCCGATGGCCTCGGCGACGACACCCTGTTCACCACCGACCCGGAACGCCTCGTCGTCGTCACGACGTACGGCCTCCTTCCGCGCGACCTGGAACACCTCGGCAACATCGAGTGGTCGACGGTCGTGCTGGACGAAGCACAGATGATCAAGAACCCGAACACCAAGGCGGCCAAGGCGGTCCGGCAACTCCGCGCGGGACAGAAGCTCGCGCTGACCGGAACGCCTGTCGAGAATCGGCTGAGCGAACTGTGGTCGATCCTCGACGCCGTGAACCCCGGCCTGCTCGGTGGGCTCGGGAGGTTCAGGGAGAAGTTCGGCACGCCGATCGAACGCAATGGCGACACCGATGCGGCCGCGCGGCTCCGGCGGCTCACGCAGCCGTTCATCCTCCGCCGCACGAAAGCGGACCGACGGCTCCTGCCCGACCTGCCCGACAAGATCGAACAGATCGCCTACGCAAAGCTCACCAAGGAGCAGGCGACGATGTACCAGCAGGTGGTCGATCAGCTGTTGGCCGACGCCGAGAAGTCCTCGGGAATGCGCCGGCGTGGACTCGTGCTCGCGGCCCTCATGCGGCTCAAGCAGATCTGCAACCACCCGGCCCACGCACTCAAGGATGGATCCCGCCTCGCCGGTCGGTCAGGCAAACTCACCCGGTTCGACGAGCTGGTCACGGAGCTGCTCGACCAGGGCGAACGCGCCCTCGTGTTCACGCAGTTCCGGGAGATGGGCGAGTTGCTCGTGCAGCACGTCGGCGAGCAGTTCCACTTCCGACCATCGTTCCTCCACGGCGGTGTCTCCCGATCCGGCCGCGACCGAATGGTCGATTCGTTCCAGGACGAGACATCCCCACCGCTGCTGATCGTGTCGCTCAAGGCCGGTGGGACGGGCCTCAACCTGACCTCTGCGAGCCAGGTCATCCACTACGACCGCTGGTGGAATCCCGCCGTGGAGGATCAGGCCACCGACCGTGCCTGGCGGATCGGTCAGCAGCGAACCGTCAACGTGCACAAGCTCGTGTGCGAGGGCACCGTCGAGGAACGAATCGGCGTCGTGATCGACGACAAGCGAAAGCTCGCCGACTCGGTCGTCGGGAACTCTGAAGCGTGGCTGTCGGAGCTGTCGACCGATGAGCTGCGAGACCTCGTCGTGCTGGAGACCGACACATGATCGGCACACTGCGATGAGTCGCCCTCGCAAGCCGTTCGGAGCGACCCACCCTGGACGTCTGCCGGCGACGATGATGAAGGTGCTGGCGGCGGAGATGAGCGACCCGCAGCGCCTACGCCGGGGGAAGCAGTACGCGCACGACGGTTCGGTGACCGACATCATCATCGAGCCGGGCATCGTCATCTGCGAAGTGCAGGGCTCGCGATCGACCCCGTACATCGCCCAGATCGAAGCGACCGCCGGCGACGGAATGCCGCTGCGGCGAGACATCACGGCGCACTGCACGTGCCCCGACGACGACAACTGGGACAACTACGCGTGCAAGCACATCGTCGCGGCGATGTTCGTCTTCAGTGACGAGTTGCTCATGGAGCCCGAACTTCTCGATGTCTGGCGGCAACGGTCGCCGAGATCGCTCGTCGACGATTCCGACGACGACGATTCCGACGACGACGACGATCTGCTGACGCCTCGTCCGCTCGCCGCGCGGGGTCACCTTCGACTCGTGCATTCCGACCGCACCCCCGCCCAGGGCACGCGCGGACCAGACGTGCGCGCCGGAGACGACGAACCCACCCGGGACCTGCCACGACCCGCCCGCGTCGAGCACGTCGACCCGCTCACCCACCTCATGTCGTTCCCCGACGGCACCGAACTGCCCGACATCCCCGAGCTCGAATCGGTGCAGCTCCCTGCGCCTCGCCGACACGAACTCGCCCAAACCCTCACCGACGCGCTCCGACACGTCCGGATCGACTGGGACTGACCCGCCCAGACCGTCACACGCCCGACCACACCGGCCCTCCCACAACAGGAAAGGGGCGACGCGTACACTCGCTGTTCGTGCCGGGAAACGTCTCGCAGGTCACCGACGCCTTGATCGACAACGTCGGACGGGTGGTGCGGGGCAAGAACGACGAGATTCGCCTGGCCCTGTGCTGCCTCTTCACGGAAGGCCACCTGCTGCTCGACGACGTGCCGGGCACCGGCAAGACCAGCCTCGCAAAGGCCATCGCAGGTTCGATCGCCGGCACCTGGAAGCGGGTGCAGTTCACGCCGGACCTCCTACCGAGCGACGTCACCGGGGTCATGGTGTTCGATCAGAGCGGTGGCACCTTCTCGTTCCGGGAGGGCCCCGTTTTCACCAACGTGCTGATCGGCGACGAGATCAACCGCGGCAGCCCGAAGACGCAGTCGGCGTTGCTCGAGGTGATGGAGGAGCGCCAGGTCACCGCCGACGGCGTCAGCCGTCCCGTGCCCCGACCATTCCTGGTGATCGCCACGCAGAACCCTCGGGACTTCCAGGGCACGTTCCCGCTCCCCGACGTCCAACTCGACCGCTTTGCCATGCGGCTCACCCTCGGTTACGCCGACACCGACACCGAGGCGTCGATCCTCGCGGACTACACCCGCGAACACGAACACGACGACATCACTCCGGTGACCGATGCCGAAGAACTCGATCATCTCATCGGGGTGATCGATACGATCCCCGTCGTCCGATCGATCCACGAGTACATCGTGTCGATCGCCGCCGCGACCCGCTCACACCCGGACCTGCGCCTCGGCGTGTCCACGCGCGGAACGCTGACCATGCTGCGGGTCGCACGCGCCTACGCCGCCACCGCCGACCGGGACTACGTGACGCCTGACGACATCCAGGCCATCGCGAACCCCGTGCTCACTCACCGGATGGCGCTCACCGCCGAGGCCGAACTGCGCGGCGTACGGGCCGAAACCGTGCTGGCCGACATCATCGACGAGATCCCGGTGCCGCGCACTCGCGAGGCCTGAGCATGCTCACCCGTTCGGGCCTGGGAGCGGTGCTCACCGCACTCGTGCTCGCCGGGTTCGGCCTGTGGTGGGGCTACGAAGAGCTGTTGATCGCCGCCGTCGTGATCGTCGGCGTCATGTTGATCGCCATCTGGGTGTCGCAGCGGCCACTTCGAGCGACGGTCACGCGGCGGGTCGTCGCCGCGCGTGTTGCTCGCGGCGACCCCATCCGGCTCGTGTACCGCTTGCACAACACGACCAGGTTTCGTTCCGGGCGTGCGACGTTGATCGACCGCTGTGACGGCGAGGAGATCCGGGTCGACATCAGTTCGGTCAACGCACATTCGGCGTCCGTCGTCGACGGCGGGATCCCGACGAAACGGCGCGGAGTGTTCGACGTCGGTCCGCTCGACATCGAACGGATCGACCCGTTCTGGTTGACCGTCGGCACCCGGCGCACGAATCAGACCTCGGCCGTACTCGTCCACCCCAAGGTCTATGACCTCGTCGGGCCCCAGGGCGCAGTGCGAACGGTCGAGAGCGAATCGGTGCTCCGCCGTGCGACGGCCGACCCGTTGTCCGGATTCGTGTCGATGCGCGAGTACGTCCCCGGCGACGACCCACGGCTGATCCACTGGCCGACCTCCGCTCACACCGGCACGTTGATGATCCGTGAACACGTCGAGGTCCGCCGACCGGAGTTCACCGTCGTGGTCGACACGGCAACGTCGGCCGGCACGGCGGCTGACTTCGAGGAGCTCGTCGACGTCGCAGCGAGTCTCGCGATCCATTCGATCCGCACCGGACTGGACGTCGTGGTCCGAACGACGGACCGGAACCACGCCGGGCGACCCCTGCCGGTCCTGGCGGAGGCCACCGTCCTCGATCTGCTCACCCCCGTACAGCAGTCGCCGGACGACGAACTCCTCTCGGTCGCGTCGTTGTTCGTCGGCGGGTTCGACCACACGTCGGTGTTGATGGTGACGGGGCCGATGGGTCCGTCGAGCAGATTCGGCGACGTCGAGCGGATGACGATCGTCCGCATCGGCGACGGCGCTGCCACCGGCCCGGGAATCGCCCTCCACGCGGCGACCGCTGCCGATTTCGTCCAGCGTTGGCGGACCACGTCGTGATCGGCCTCGTCCGGATCCGGATCCTCCTGTTGGGCGCAGCGTTCGTCGTGCTCGGGGCGGCAGCATGCGGCATCTTCGACTCGCTCGAATGGGCGCTCGTCGTCACCCCGGCCATCCCGCCGCTCGCGGTCGGAGCACTCGCCCGGCGGGGCGCGGTGGTGCGAACGGCGAGCGCCGTTGCGGCCGTACTCGTCGCCACGTCCATCGCCGTCGTCTCGGTCGGCGGCAACGTGGGTGACGTCGGCGCCGCATTCGGTGCCGGGCTCCAGCGCGTGTTGTCGACCGAGTGGCCGAGCCCGGTGCGGGCCGATCTGATCGGCACCATTGCCGCCGATCTCGCAATCCTGGCTGCGATCGCGGCGTTACTCGCCGCGGCAAGGCGCTGGCATCTGCTCCCGTTGCTGCCGGTTCTGATCGCCTATGCGGGGGTGATCGCACTCTCCGCGCCGCTCGGCTTCCGGCCCGTCAGCCTCATCGTCCTCAGCGTCATCGGGATCACGTTCGCGTTGATTCGGATCGACGGCAGTGTTCGCGAGCGTTGGTTGTTGCTCCGCGGTGAACGGCGGCTGATCGGTCTGATCGCACTCGCCGGCTTCATCGCCGTCGCGATCAGTTCCTCGGTCTCGTTCGCGTCGAGGTCAGACCCGCGACAGGAGGAACCCGCACAGGAGACCGCTGCGCTGCTCGACCCGATCGAGGCGACGATCGCCCTTCGTGCGCTCGACCCGCCGATCGACCTGCACGAGGTGACGCAGACCGGTGACGGCTCCCGGGCAGAGATGCCGGTCCGATGGCGCACCGCTGCCCTCGAGGAGTACGACGGCCGCCGCTGGAGTCCGGTACTCACGCTTCGTCCCATCGGCAGCACCCTCGGGCCGGTCACCGGCGACACGATCGACGCGAGCATCACGTTCCTCGACGACGACCTCCGGTTGGTACCGCTGGCGGGGAGCCCGGTCAGTGTCGATGTGGCCGTCGAGACCGATCGCGATCGGACCGTCGTGCGCCTCGTCGAACGGCCGACCCCGGGCGATGCGGTCGGCGTCGTGTCCAACATCGCCGTCGACTCGAGCAACCTCGGTGCCGACGTGGCGGTCGTACCCCGCCCCGTCGACGAGACGGTCGCCGGGCTGACCGGGTTGGCCCAGTCACTCGGCGGCACCGATGCGAGCGGGAACACGACGTTGATCGATCAGCTCACCACGATCGAGCAGACGATGCGCGACGACTTCGTACTCGATTCGGACGCGCAGGCCGGCGGCATGCAGCGCGCCCTCATCGATCGTTTCCTGCGCGACACCCAGCGTGGGAACACCGAGCAGTTCGCGACGGCGTTCGTGCTCCTCGCCCGATCGCTCGGCGCCGATGCGCGGGTGGCCACTGGGTTCGTGGTCGACGAGCCGAGCGCCGATTCGCTGATGCTCACCTCGTCCGACGCGGTCGTGTGGCCAGAGGTCGCCCTGCTCGACGGCCGATGGATCGCGTTCGATCCGGTGCCGGCCGAGGAATCGACCGATCCGGCTCCGCCCGAGCCCGAGCCAGAGGTGCAGACGCCGGCAGCCCCCCAGCCTCCGATCGAGCCTCCACCCGAGTCCGAGGACACCTCGACCGACGACGACGAGCCGGTGCCGGAGGTCGACGACGCGCTTTCCACGGCGACCCTGTGGGCGACCCGCACCGTGGTTGCCGCCGCAATCGTTCTCCTCCCGCTCGCGGTCGCTACCGGGCTCGTCCTCGGCGTCAAGTTCTGGCGCCGGCGACGCCGACGACGGCTCCCCGAGCCCGCAGCGCGCATCCAGGGAGCCTGGGCATCGGCCACGGACGCACTCGTCGATGCGGGGCTCGCGATTCCGGCTTCCTACACCGACGACGAGATCGCCCGACGGGGTGATCCGATCGCACCGGCGGCTCAGCGCGAGCTCCACCGGCTCGCCGTTCTCAACGGTGCTGCCACCTACGGCGCTCCGAGTCGGCCCGATCTCCTGGCGCAGGACGCGCTGCAGTGCCTCGATGCGATCGACACCGCCATCGCCGAGCCGAAGAGCCGATGGCAACGGGCCCGCTGGCGTCTCAGCCTGCGGTCGCTGCGCCGTTCGACCCGATCACCCGTCACCGTCTGACGGGGGCAGCGTCGTCGTCGGTGGTGCCGGATCGGTGGCCGTGATCGTGATCGTCGCCACACGGGAGAACTCGAGCCCGTCGTTCACGCGATAGGTGATCACGAAGGTCCCCGCACTCGGCGGCGTGATCGTCAACGTGAGCCCGGCCTGGGCGGTGACGACGGCCGACGGGTCGGTGAGGTCCTGCAACGTGAGCGGGTCGCCGTCCACATCGCCGACATCGAGTGCCAGGTCGACCGCAGTCCCGACGACGACATCTCGCGCCTGATCGTTCGCGAACGGTGCGTTGTTCATTCTCGGTGCCACGACCGTCACCGTCGCCGGTGCCGACTCCGCCCCGTCGGCGTCGCGGACGGTGTAGGTGAACGTGGCGTTGCCACGACCGGCGCCGGGGTCGACGCGGAGTTGTCGATTGCCGACGATCGAGATCGAGCCGGTCTCGCCGTTCGGGAACGTGAAGGTGGCGGGGACGAATCCGATCGTGAGCTCCGAGTTCAGGCCGTCCGGATCGACGTCGTTGTCAACCACCGAGACGACCGCCTGTCCCGCCGTGGCGTCGATCGAATCATCCGCGGCCGACGGCGCGACGTTGGTGATCGTGACGCTGATCGGCACCGTCGTCGTCAAGCCTCCGGGGTCGCGGACGGTGGTGGTCCACGTGAACGGCACGCCCGACGGGGTCCCGACCGGGGGTTGCAACACCAGGCGGCCCGCCTCGGTGGTCACCCAGGTGGGTGCACCGGCGCTCGAGTCGATCACGAGGGCCTCGGCGTCGGAGGCGATGCTCGTCACCGGGATCTCCCGGGCCTCGCCGCGTCCGAGGACGAATGCCTGGCCCCCCTGCGACACCGGCGCCTGATTGACGTCGATGGTGACGGTTCCCGATGCGCGTTGGCGGCATCCGTTCACGACGCTGTACGCGACGGTGACGTTTCCGTTCTCCCCGGCGGGCGGCGTGTAGAGGCCGCTCCGGGAGTCGTACCCGGCGGGCCCGCTCACGTCGACGAACACGCCATTCGACCCGAACGCCGCGAGGTCGACCGAGATCTGCTGTTGGTACCCCGTCAGCAGGAGGCCGTCCCTGGCCACGGGTTGCGACTCCGAACAAGCCCTGACCGTGATCCGCAGTTGCGCCGGGCTCGTGAACTCGCCGTCGCCGATCTCGTAGTCGATCGACGCCACGCCCGATGCGCCGGGGGCCGCGGTAAACGCGATGCCCCGGTCGCTGGTGAGCCGAGCCGACCCGAGAGACGGGTCGGGGCCTGAGGTGAGGGCGATGCTCAGCGGGTCGCCGTCGGGATCGGAGTCGTTGAACAGCACTGGGACCGTGATCGACGCGCCGTTGGCCAGGTCGACGTTGTCGTCGCGGGCGACGGGCGGCCGATTCAGTGGCTGCAGAACGTTCAAGGTCACGAGCGCGCTGGACGTCAGGCCACCTCCGTCCTGGATGGTGAACGTGGCCACCACGCTTCCGACATAGCTCGGGTCGGGCGTGATCGTGACGATGCGGCCGTTGAGCGCGACCGACCCGTCGCCGGAGAGGCGATTCACGCTTCCCGGAACGACCGTCAGCCCGCCGGGCGTGTTGTCCGGATCGGAGGCGTTGAACAGGACGTCGATCGCGGTCGGAACCCCGGGGCCGAAGATGGTGCGGACCTCGGCCTGGGCGACGGGGGGACGGTTCTGGCGCTCGACGATGCGGACGACGAGTTGGCCGAGCGAGACCGCTCCGTCCTGGTCGGCGACCTGATAGTTGATCCGCGTGTCGCCGAGTACCTGACCGGCCGTGAACGTGATGACGTTGTCGCGCCGAATCGCGGTCCCGATGCTCGGTGCCGTCGACGAGACGACGGCGAGGCGGGCGTTGTCGCCGTCGGGATCGGAGTCGTTCTGTGTGACGTCGATCGCCAGGGTCGACCCGACCTCGACGGTGAGCGAGTCGTTGACGACGACCGGCGGCTGGTTGGTCAGCACTTGTTCGCGCACCGACACGATGATCGAGGCGCTGGCACGCAGGTTCTGGGCGTTCGTGACCTCGTACGTGCAGCGGAACGCACCGGCGGCGTCCTCCGGGGGGTCGAAGCGCACCTGTCCGTTCGCCGTGACGGTCGCACGACCACCGGAGGGGCAACCCGGTGTGCCGGCCAGCGAGGGCCGTGCACCAGACGGGTCGCCGTCGTTGCGAAGCACGTCGATGGTCACCGGCGAGTTCACCGTGGTGAACGCTGAGTCGTCCCGGGCGTAGGGCGACTGTGCCACCGACTCGCGCAGCACCGACACGCTGACGTCACCGACCACGCGATGACCATTGCCGTCGCTCACGGTGTACGTGAACCGCGCATTCGTCTCGTCGCGGTCGCCGATGGCGGCCGGTGTGAAGCGGACCCGGTTGCTCAACACGACGACCTGCCCGAGCCCGTTGTCCGGTTGCGACACGTCGGTCACCAGCAAGGCATCACCGTCGGGGTCGACATCGTTGGCGAGCACGTCGATCGTCACCGAGGAGCCGACCACCACCGTGTCGGAGTCGGCCGTGAGCACGGGCGGAAGGTTCGGGGCGTCCTCGTCGATCACGTTGACCAACACGGCGCCGCGAGCGATGCCACCACGGCCGTCGGTGATCTCGTACAGGAACGGCAGCAGCCCCACGGCGCCGGCCCGCACGACGACGGCCAGCTCGATGCCGCGTGCCGACACCTCGAGACCGCGTGGGAGGGGTTCGACCACGGTCAGGGTGAGATCGTCGCCGTCGGGATCGACGTCGTTCACGAGCACCGGGAGCGACGCAAGCACGCCACGGCGGACCCGAAGTGCGTCCGGACGGGCGATCGGAGCCCGGTTCGCGGCGGTGTCGGTGGCCACTTCGACGCGCACGTCGACATCGTCGCCCTGTCCGCCCAGCGCGTCGACCGGCCGGTACGAGAAGAGTGCGGTTCCTTCGAAGCCCCGTGCCGGCACGTACCTCAACGCGGGCAGCCCCGAAGCACTCCTCGTCTCGGTGACCTCACCGATCGTCGCGCCGCCCACATCGGGTGGCGTGAACGATCCGATGCTGAGCGCGTCGCGCTCGGGGTCGATGTCGTTGAGCAACACGTCGATGACGACCGGTGTTCCCGGTCCCGTCTGGGCCTCGTCGATCCCGCCGACGGGCGGACTGTTCGTCGCATCGAGGGGCAGGAGATCGACGACCACCAACGCCGAGTCCTCCGTGCCGTTGCCGTCGACGATCGTGTATTCGAACGTGTCGGTGCCGACGTAGCCCGAATCCGGGGTGTACACCACCGTGGTCGCGGTGCCGATCTCGACCGAGCCGTGGCCCGGGACGCCCACCTTCGACACTGCGATCGCCTCGCCGTCGGGGTCGTAGTCGTTGCTCGTCACCTGCACCGGTACGGACGACCCCGAGCGGGCGGTGACGGCATCGTCGACGGCGATGGGCGCATCGTCAACGCCGTTGTCGTCGGGTTCGCGATCGACCACTCCGCGCGCCTGCCCGTCGCCCGTGCTGGGAGTCGACGACTCGTCGACCCCGCCCTGGTCGATCATCGTGCCGTCGTCACCGACCGCGAAGATGTCGGAGTCGTTCTTGTCGATCACGTTGACGCCCCACGGGTTCACCGCCCACACCTGGTTGCCGTCGACCTCGTCGATCCACACGAGGTCGATACCAGCGCTCACGGTGAGCGTCCCGTCCGGCACGACGCTCAGTTCGCCCGCAGGGAAGACCTCGTTGGACCGCCAGTCGAATCGCACGATTGCGGCCGGTCCGCGCCGAACGAGGACGGCGGCGTCGCCGGCGATGGAGAGCAGGTCGCTCCCGGCGATCGCGAGGCCGGTCACCGTGACGATCTCGTCCAACCCATCTGCCCCCACGCACCACAGGTCGTCGCCGGCGCCGATCCATCCGCACGAGGCCGACGGTCCGATCTGCTGCGTCACGAACTGACTGGGATCGAGATCCGGGTCGAGCATCTGCCACGAGCCGTCGCCGAGACGGGCTCGGCCGTTGTCGGGATCGACGACGAAGGGCAGGTTGCCGACGAGCGAGATCCGGGCCGAGTCACCGAGCCCGAGATCCGAGGTCGTCGACGACGTCGAGGTCTGGCGACGCAGCAGGCTCCCGTCGATGGTCCAGATCACGCCGTCGGGGGCGATCACGGTGTCGGGGGCCGCCGCGTCCCCGAGATCGACGTCGAAGGGCACCGCCTCGGTTGCGAGAGGGAGCACGGCGGCCTCCTCGTCGACCGGGTTCACGACCGTGAGTCCGGCCGGCCCGACGGCGGCGATCGCACGCCCACTACCGAGGGCGGCCAGGGCGATCGACGCCCCTAACTTCAGATCTGCCGTCTCGATCGGCTGAACCTCGGCGGTGCTGTCGTTCAGGAGGTAGGCGCCGGCTGCTGCTTCGGCGACGCTGATCTCCTGACCCTCCACATCGGCAGGAATGCGGGCGATCGCTCGGCCGCCGTAGCCGTCCAGGAGCACCACATTGCCCGATGGGCGATGCACGAACCAGCGGGTCGCCCTCGATGACGTCGCATCGACGGCTGCCAA
>JANNNB010000043.1:0-3599 GCA_031398325.1 Actinomycetes bacterium | reverse complement strand
CGCGCCGGCCTGCTTCCCGAGATTGCGACCGGGCGTTGCGCTTCACGCAACGTCGACGGGCAATCTCGGGAGGGCGTGGGGATCGGGGTTCTAGTGTCCGGGGCGTGTCAGCCGACCGGATCTCCTACGACTTCGACCGTTTCCTCCGCTACGAGGAGCTGCGCGCCTGGCTCGACCAGCTCGCTGCGGAACATCCTGCGTTGGTCGACCTCGAGGTGTACGGCCGATCGCACGAGGGCCGCGACCTGGTCCTCGTGACCGTCACCGACTCGTCCACCGGCAGCGCCGACACCAAGCCGGCGCACTGGGTCGATGCGAGCATCCACGCAGTCGAACTGACCGCCACCGTCGCAGCGTGCAACCTGCTCCGGCACCTGGTCGACGGGTTCGGCTCCGGCGACGAGACCGTCGTGCGGGCGCTTCGGACCCGAACGTTCTACGTGGTGCCACGGGTGAATCCCGACGGTGCCGAGTGGGCGCTCGCCGATCGACCGCGCTGGCGCCGGTCGAGTGTTCGTGCGTGGCCGTACGCCGATGCCCACCGCTGGCCGGGCCTCAGCGTGCAGGACATCGACGGCGACGGTCGGATCCTGCAGATGCGCATCGCCGATCCCGACGGTGCCTGGATGCCGCATCCGGACGAGCCGCGGCTGCTCGTCGCCGTCCCACCCGACGGCTCGGTGTCTCCCGGCGTCTCCCGCTATCGGGTGCACGGCGAGGGTCTGATCGAGAGCTACGACGGGTTCACGGTGCCGACCCCACCGGCGCCGGAGGGGCTCGACATGAACCGCAACTTCCCCGCCGGCTGGGGCACGAACGTTCGTGGCTCCGGCGACCACCCACTGTCGGAGCCGGAGATCGACGCCCTCGTGCGCGCCATCGTCGCCCGTCCCAACATCTGTGGCTACAACGCGTTCCACACCAGCGGTGGGGTCCTGCTCCGGCCGTCGTCGATGGTCGCCGACTCGGCGCTGCCGCCGCGCGACGTGTGGGTCTACAAGCAGTTGGCCGAGCGGGGGACGGCACTCACCGGGTACACCGCCCACTCGGTGTTCGAGGACTTCACGTTCGACACCACCGACACCATGAGCGGCGCCGCGGACGATTGGGCCTACGAGCACCTCGGGGTCTACGCGTGGACCACCGAGTTCTGGGACATCGTCCACGCCGCGACCGGCACGAAGCAGTCGACCCACTTCTGGTACGTCGGCCCGACGGCCGACGAAGCACTCGCCGTGCTGCGTTGGCTCGATGCGCAGGCCGACGTCGTCGAGGTCGATCCGACACGTGCCGGCCACGTCGACTGGTACCCGTTCGAACATCCGCAACTCGGCGCGGTTGAGCTCGGTGGTTGGAACGATCTCCACTCGTGGACCAACCCGCCTGGCCACCTGCTTCGCGCCGAGGTCGCCAGGCATGCCGAGTTCGCGGTGTTCCAGGCACTGGCGTCGCCGTGTCTGGAGATCAAGCATTCGGCCGTGTCTGCGCTGGGCGACGACACGTGGCGGGTGGAGGTCGGCGTCGCCAACACCGGCTGGCTCCCGACCCACGTGACGTCACGAGCGGAGAAGAACGACCGGGTCCGACCGATCGTCGTCGAGATCGTCGTCGAGACCGTGGACGGTTCCATCGAGGTGGTCGGCGGCGCCGCCCGGTTGACGATCGGCCAACTCGGCGGTGGGGTCGACTCGCGGTTCGCCGGCGGCAGCGACGGCACCCCCGACCGGGCGCTCGTGGCGTGGACCGTGCGCGCCCCCGTCGGTACGACGGTGACGGCGGTCGTGCGCCACGACCGGGCGGGCACCGACCGTGCCTCGATCCGCCTCCAGTGAGTCACCCCGCCGGCTGTGATCGCGCGTCGGGGAGCGGTTCGTGCGCCGGCGTGGCAGCATGCACCGATGGATGACGTGAGCGAACTCCCGACATCGGCCCAGGAACTTCGCGCCGCGGCGGCGGAGGCGATGGCGAATTCGTACGCGCCGTACTCGCACTATCCGGTCGGCGCCGCCGTGCGCACTCCGTCCGGTCGGATCTTCTCCGGATGCAACGTGGAGAACGCCGCGTATCCGCTCGGGAGTTGTGCCGAGGCCGGCGCGATCGCGGCAATGGCGATGGCGGGTGAACGCCAGATCGTCGAGGTCGTGACGATCACCGAAGGCGATCGGCCCGGCACACCCTGCGGCGGCTGTCGCCAGCGTCTTCGCGAGTTCGCATCGCTGTCGGTTCCGGTCTACGCCACGACCGCGGGTGGTGCGGTGGTCGCGCTGACGATCGACGAACTCCTACCCGAGTCGTTCGGGCCCGAGTTCCTCGACGTCGACCACGCCTGATCCGGTCCGACGAACTTGAGTGACATCGACTCAAGTTTTCTGATGGAGACGTTGCGCTCCGCAAACGGGGTCCGTAGCCTGGCCGCACACCGCAGTTCGTCACCAGAGAACTCAGGAACCAAGGAGTTTCACCCACATGGCAAAGGCAGTAGGCATCGACCTCGGAACCACCAACTCGGTGGTGTCCGTCCTGGAGGGCGGCGACCCCGTCGTCATCCCGAACGCGGAGGGTGCCCGCACCACGCCGTCGGTCGTGGCGTTCTCGAAGACCGGCGAGGTGCTGGTCGGTGAGGTCGCCAAGCGGCAGGCGATCACCAACCCCGATCGCACGTTCCGGTCGATCAAGCGCCACATGGGTGAGGACTGGAAGTCCGACGACATCGATGGCAAGAAGTACACGCCACAGGAGATCTCCGCCCGGACGCTCATGAAGCTGAAGCGCGACGCCGAGGCGTACCTGGGTGACTCCGTCACCCAGGCGGTCATCACAGTGCCCGCCTACTTCGACGATGCCCAGCGCACCGCCACCAAGGAAGCCGGCACGATCGCCGGCCTCGAGGTGCTCCGCATCATCAACGAGCCGACCGCTGCGGCACTCGCGTACGGCCTCGACAAGGGTTCCGAAGACGAAACGATCCTCGTGTTCGACCTCGGCGGCGGCACGTTCGACGTGTCGGTCCTCGAGATCGGCGACGGCGTGTTCGAGGTCAAGTCCACCCACGGCGACACCAGCCTCGGTGGCGACGACTGGGACCAGCGCATCATCGATTGGCTCGTCCAGCAGTTCAAGGCCGCCCACGGCGTCGATCTCGCCGCCGACCGCATGGCCGCCCAGCGCCTGAAGGAAGCTGCCGAGAAGGCCAAGATCGACCTCAGCCAGGTCCAGTCGACCCAGATCAACCTGCCGTTCATCACGGCGACGGCCGATGGCCCGTTGCACCTCGACGAGTCGCTGTCACGCGCCAAGTTCCAGGAGATGACGTCCGACCTGATGGAGCGTTGCCGCATCCCGTTCGAGCAGGCGCTCAAGGACGCGGGGGTCGAAAAGGGCGACCTGCACCACGTGATCCTCGTCGGCGGCTCGACGCGTATGCCGGCCGTGACCGACCTCGTGCAGAGCCTCACGGGCAAGGAGCCGAACAAGACGGTCAACCCTGACGAGGTCGTGGCCATCGGCGCGGCGGTCCAGGCCGGCGTGCTGCGCGGCGACGTGAAGGACGTGCTGCTGCTCGACGTCACCCCGCTGAGCCTCGGCATCGAGACCAAGGG
>JANNNB010000029.1:0-12898 GCA_031398325.1 Actinomycetes bacterium | reverse complement strand
GCGTTCTTCACCACCGAGGTGAACACCGAGAGCGACCGGCGTACGGGCGTGCTCGTCGAGTACAACCCGACCGAGAAGGTGTTCTCGACGCCCGACGACGACCGCACCGAGGCATACATCACGGGACGGTTCGGCTGATGTCGGAGGAGACACCCGAGATCCTCCGTCAGGCGTTCCACGAGCAACTCGACGGCATCCGCGTCGGCATTGCGCGCATGGCTGCGGGTGTGACCGAGCTCGTTCCCCGGGCCACCGACATTCTCCTCGACCTCGACCTCGAAGCAGCCGAGTACATGATCCACGGCGACGTCGCGTACAACGCGAAGTCGATCGAGCTCGAAGAAGCCTGTTTCAGCGTGATCGCGCTGCAGGCTCCGGTGGCGTCCGATCTTCGGGCGGTCGTGTCGGCGATCAAGATCATCGCTGACGTCGAGCGGTCGGCTGACCTGTGCGTGAACATCTGCAAGGCCGCCCGTCGGATCTACGGCCACCAACTCGATCCGCACCTACGCGGCATCATCCAGAAGATCGGTGCGCAGGCTGCGGTGGTGTTCAAGGAGGCGACCGAGGCGTATCTGCATTCCGACGCGCCGCGGGCGGCGGCGTTGCACGACATGGATGCGTACCTCGACGACCTGCATCGCCAGTTCATCCAGGTGATCTTCGAGAGCCACAAGTTGGGAAACGTCGACCTTCAGGTCGCCGTGCAGCTCGCCGTCGTCGCCCGCTTCTACGAGCGCATCGGCGATCACGCGGTCAACATCGGCGACCGCACGCGGTACATCGTCGACGGCTGGCTCCCCGACGCCCCCTATCCGGAGAGTGACAACGACCCGCCGTCGATGGCGTCTCTGGGCATCACCGATACCGACAGGTAGATGTACTTCGCAGTTGCGGTCGCGCTGGTCATCGGCGTCGGCGTCGGATGGGTCGTCACCCGCGGCCGGGTCAACCGCGCCGCCCCGCCGTCGACGGGTGTCGAACCACAGCCGACCGCCGCGACGTCCGAGCTGTTGTCGGGAGCGATCAAGCATCTCGACATCGGCATCGTCGTGTCCTCGGCGAGCGGAAAGGTGCTGTACCGGAACGACTCCGCCGACGCGATGCGCGGTACGCACCTGGGGGTGCTCATCGACGAACATGTCGAATCCAACCTCTCCCTCGCGAGGCAAGGTGAGCGGTCGAGTCGAATCGTCGAGTTGCACGGGCCGCCCAAGTCGTGGCTGGCGATCGCCGCGGAGCCACTCCCGGATGGCGCGGCGGTGGTGACGATCCAGGACGTCAGTGAACGAATGCGGATCGACGCCATGCGCACCGACTTCGTCACCAACATCTCTCACGAGCTCAAGACCCCCGTCGGCGCGATCGCGGTCCTCGCCGACACACTCGAGGACGAGGTCGATCCGGTCGTCATCCACCGGCTCGTGAGCCGCATCGGGACCGAAGCCGAGCGAGCGGTCCAGACGATCGACGACCTGCTGCGCTTGTCGAGCTACGAATCCGCACGCCGCAGCGACGACATCGTTGATCTCGCCGCTGTCGTCCAGACCGCGATCAGTCGCGGGCGCGTGGTCGACGAAGGGCGAAGCGTCCAGGTGATGGCCATCGAGCCGCAGACACCGATCGCCGTGGTGGGTGACCGGAGTCAGCTCACGTCTGCGGTCGGCAACCTGGTCGAGAACGCGGTCAAGTACAGCAACGACGGAGGCGTCGTGCAGGTGCGCACCCGGGTCGGCGATTCGGCGGTCGAGATCATGGTCGCGGACCAGGGCATCGGTATCCCCGCCCGTGACATCGATCGCATCTTCGAGCGGTTCTACCGTGTCGACAAGGCCCGCAGCCGAGACACCGGCGGCACCGGCCTCGGCCTGTCGATCGTGCGCCATGTCGCGTCGAACCACGGCGGTGAGGTGCTCGTCTCCTCCGAGGAGGGCGAAGGCTCCACCTTCGTGCTCCGTCTGCCTGTTTCCCTGCTTGTACCAAACGGAACGGAGATTCTCTGATGGCTGAAGCCACGATCCTGGTCGTCGAGGACGAAGCGAGCTTCGTCGAAGCGTTGTCGATCGGTCTGCGACGGGAGGGATTCGAGGTGGTCGTCGCCGTCGATGGCGCCGAAGCGCTCGCCCGATTCGACGAGGTCCAGCCCGACCTCGTGCTCCTCGATGTGATGCTCCCCAAGGTCACCGGCCTCGAGGTGTGTCGGCAGCTGCGGAAGAAGACGCAGATCCCGATCATCATGGTCACGGCCAAGAGTGCGGAGATCGACACCGTCGTCGGTCTGGAGGTCGGTGCCGACGACTACGTCACCAAGCCGTATCGCATCCGTGAGCTCGTGGCGCGGATCCGTGCGGTCTTGCGCCGAGCCGAGGTCGCTGCGCCGGCACCGACGATGACGCCGGGGATGATCATGGTCGGTGATGTGCGTCTCGACCCGGACGAACATCGAGCCTCGGTCAATGGCACCGATGTGTCGTTGCCGTTGAAGGAGTTCGAACTGCTCCATCTGCTCCTCGGCAATGCGGGCAGGGTGCTGCCTCGTGAGACCCTCATCGACCGGGTGTGGGGGATCGACTACGTCGGCGACACCAAGACCCTCGACGTGCACATCAAGCGCTTGCGATCGAAGATCGAGCCGGACCCTGCGAACCCGACGCGAATCGTCACGATCCGAGGCCTCGGTTACAAATACGAACGGGTGTGAAATAGTCTCGACCTCGTGGCCCTAGACGACCGAGTCAAGCCACCGGCGTCGAAGTTCCGGCGTCTCGCCATCACCCATGCGCTGATGATGGGCGGCGACGCTGCGATGGTCGTCGCACTCGCCGACTCGCTGTTCTTCAACATCGATCTCGACGCGGCCCGTTCGCGGGTGATGCTGTTCCTCGTCATCAGCTTCGCGCCGTTCCTCGTGATCGCACCCCTCATCGGGCCACTGATCGACCGGATTGCCGGTGGACGACGGCTCGTGATCCAGCTCGTCGCCGGCGCGCGCATCGTCTTGATGATCCTGATGGCGAGCTACATCGATGCCCTTGCGTTGTTCCCCCTGGTCTTTGCATCGCTCGTGCTGCAGAAGACGTACGTGGTGTCGAAGTCGGCGCTCGTCCCCTCGACCGTGCGCACGCACGACGAGCTCGTCGAGGCGAACTCGAAGCTCGGGCTGATCTCGGGCATCACCGGAGCCGTCGCGGTCGTTCCAGCGGGGATCCTGCTGAAGCTGTCCGGTGCGCCGGCAACCCTCTGGTACGGGGCGATCCTGTTCGCCGCCGCGCTGTACGCGGCGACGAAGCTCGCTCCCGACGTCGTGGCTGCGAACGAGGCCGATCAGGAGGAGTCGGCAGAACTCGCCGCGTCCAGCCTGCAGCTCGGCGCGATCGCAATGACGATCCTGCGCGCCAACGTGGGGTTCACGTTCTTCCATCTCGCGTTCTGGCTCCGGTCACAGGATCAGGGCGCGATCTGGTTCGGTGCAGTCGTCGGCATGGCAGCGATCGCATCGATGGTCGGCAACGCCATCGCGCCCAAGGTACGGACACGTCTGAGCGAGGAGTCCATGCTGTCGGTCGGCCTGGTGGTGTCGGCGATCGCGGGTCTTTCGGTGGCGGTGCTCGGCGGTCCGATCGGAGCCGTGGTGCTGGCCGGTGTGCTCAACCTCGCTGCGGCACTCGGACGTCTGAGCTTCGAGAGCATGGTGCAACGTGACGCACCGGGAGCCAACCAGGGCCGCGCGTTCGCCCGATTCGAGACCCGATTCCAGCTGGCGTGGGCGGTCGGCGCGTTCATCGCCGTCGCGATCCAGGTCGACGGGAGCATCGGCTTCCTCGTGGTGGGTGTCGTCTCCGGCGTGACGATGCTCTACGTGATGGCGCGACGCAACGGGCGCGAGTTCGGTGCGGGGCTCAGCTCTCGCTCACCCGGGCGAGCCAGAGGCCGGGCGCCTCGATCTCGTTCGGCGTCGGCACGGCCGAAGCCGAGGTGAACAGCGGCTCGAGCCCGTTCTCGCCTGCACGATCGACCACTCCTTGCACGAAGTGCTTGCCGCGTGCCGTCTGCTCGTTGCCGAGACGTATACCGAGCAGCCGCTCGACGAAGATGTCGTCCGGGCTCGACTCGGCGCGTCGGCGACGGACCGCTTCGGCGATCTGCAGCGAATTGCCGCCGATGACCCTCACGGCGACGGCGTCGACCACCCAGTCGATGACGCCGATCGTGACGGCGACGGCGGTGTCGAGCAACGGCTCCATGTCGATCTGCTCCTGCGACCGGACGGCACCGAGCAACACCTCCGGGTCGCCGAACGCAGCTTGCATTGCCGCCATCGGGTCGGACCCGCTCGTCTCCAGCGACGTCAACTTGTCGGTGATCGCCGACGGGTCGGGGCGGAACGCGCCGACGTGGCGCTGCACGAGCGACCGGAGGTGATCCGCGATGTGGGGGATCGAGAACAGCGTGAGACCGGCGAGCTCGTGGGAGATCACCCACAGGCGCATCTCGTCGAGGTTGATCGACCAGGCGTCGGCGAACACGTCGATGGTCGACGGGACGAACACCAGCGATGGGGTGGCACGGGGGATCGGCAGGTCGTAGACGCCGAACGCGTTCCTGGCGAGGTTGCCGACCATCGACCCCACGCTCATCCCCATCATTGCGGGAGCCATCATCTTTCCGAGCCCGGCCATCATCGCCGCCATCGGATCGTCGCTCGCCTCGCTCGTCGTATCGTCGGCCGAGCCGAGCGACGTGGCGAGCTCGGTGAACAAGGGCCGGTAGGCATCGAGCGTCTGCAGCGCCCACTGTTCGGGTGTCGCAACAGCGGGCTCGATGGCGGGGACGTCGAGTTGCATCACGTCGGCGACGTGGAGGCGGGCGATCCCGGCGAGCTCGGCGTACTTGATCCGAATGCTCGGATCGACGTTCGCCGACGGGACCGCCATGGGCGAGCCGGGCAACGCACTGCCGCCGGTCGCGGACAGCAGCGCGAACTGGCGAGCGGCGTCCCAATTGAGCGGGCCCTGTCCGGACAGCGCCCGGGCAAGGTCGCCGAACATCGGTAACCCGGCGAACGGGTTGTTCATCGGGTCGCCACCGAAGGGATTGATGGCATCGTTCGAATCGTCGTCATCGGCCACGATGTCGATGCTACGGCCCTGGACGCCTGCGTTCTCCTCGCCACCCTGGCAACAGATATTGACTCAACGCGAACTGAGTGAATATCATCGTCTCGATGAACGACAGAGCGGCCCGTCATGCGGCACTCGGCGATCCCGTGCGGTTGGCGATCGTCGACGAATTGGTGCTGTCCGATCGCTCGCCGGTCGAGTTGCGCAGGCTCGTCGGCATCGAGTCGAACCTGTTGGCGCATCATCTCGACGTGTTGGAGTCGGTCGGCATGGTGATTCGCACGCCGTCGAGCGGCGACGGTCGCCGACGCTACGTGCGTCTCGTGGGCGCATCGCTGCGAGGGCTGGTCCCAGGACGGTCGTTGCCGACGTCGCGTGCCCTCTTCGTGTGCACCAGGAACTCAGCACGCAGCCAACTCGCCGCCGCGATGTGGCAGTCGATGACCGGCGAACCCGCCGAGTCCGCAGGTACCCATCCGGCCGATGTGGTGCATCCTGGCGCAGTGGCGGCGGGCAAACGCGCCGGACTCGACCTCGCCGGCGCAACTCCTCGTGCGATCGGACAGATCCAACGGCTGCCCGAACTCGTCGTCACGGTGTGTGACCAGGCCCACGAGGAACTCGCGCCCGACGAAGCGTGGTTGCACTGGTCGATCAGCGATCCGGTCGCTGTCGGCAACCGAGCCGCGTTCGACGTCGCCGTCATGGAGATCCGCGACCGCATCGCGGGGCTCGTTGCCGATACGAAAATGGTCACGGAGGTGCGTTCGTGAGCGATTCGATCATGCCGAGCGACGCCGACCTCGCCAGATCGGTCGAGACGGGGACCGGACAACTCCGTCTCGATCTCGCACGACGCCTCGTTGCCGAAGGGCTCGGCACCTGCCTGCTGATCGTCGCCGTGATCGGTTCGGGGATCATGGCCACCAACCTGTCGCCGAACGATGTCGGACTGCAGCTGCTCGAGAACGCAGCGGCGACGGCTGGCGCACTCGTCGGGCTGATCCTGATGTTCGGCGCGGTGTCCGGAGCTCACTTCAACCCGGCCGTGACCCTTGTCGACTGGCGGTTCGGTGCCATCAGCGGCCGCGACACAGGGCTCTACATCGTCGCGCAGACGATCGGCGGGTGCATCGGCGCCGTGCTCGCCAACGTGATGTTCTCGCTCCCGGCGTTCGAGCTCTCGACCAAGGAACGGTCGTCGGGGGCGCTCTGGCTCTCGGAGGTCGTGGCGACGATCGGCCTGCTGCTCGTCATCCACGGTTGTGTCCGCACGGGACGTGCCTCGGTCGTGCCGTTTGCCGTCGGATTGTGGATCGGCGGCGCCTACTTCTTCACCTCGTCGACGAGCTTCGCCAACCCTGCCGTCACCGTGGCCCGCATGTTCTCGGACTCGTTCGCCGGGATCAAGCCCTCGTCTGCGCCCATGTTCATCGTGATGCAGCTCATCGGTGCCGTACTTGCATTCCTCCTCATCCGCTTTCTCTATCCGTTCGACATCTCGACAAAGGATTGAATCACCATGCAAACCCCGTATCTCGACTCCTTGCCGCTCGATCAACAGCATCTCGTCCGTCGGTCCGCCGCCCGACTCGAAGACGAGTTCGCCGGCACGTTCGGTCGCGAGACCGTCGAGCGGTTCATCGCCGACTCGCTCGAGCAGCTCGTGCCGACGGCGACGGTCACCTCGTTCCTGCCGTTGCTCACCGAGCGCTTCGCCCGTGACCGTCTGAACGCACTGGCCAAGGCCGATGGCCTCATCACCGGCGGAGCGCCAGGAGTGCTGTTCATGTGTGTGCACAACGCCGGCCGCTCGCAGATGGCCGCCGGCTGGCTCCGCCACCTCGCAGGAGATCGGATCACCGTGTGGTCCGGCGGCTCCGAGCCGGCCTCGGAGATCAATCCCGCGGCGGTCGCCGCGATGGCCGAGGTCGGCATCGACATCACCACCGAGTTCCCGAAACCGTGGACCGACGAAATCGTTCGAGCGGCCGACGTGGTGGTCACGATGGGTTGCGGCGATGCATGTCCGCTCTACCCGGGCAAGCGCTACGAGGACTGGGAACTCGCCGATCCGGCGGGCCAGGGGATTGACGACGTGCGTCCGATCCGCGACGACATCCGCACCAGAGTCGAGGCCTTGATGGCCTCGCTCGGTGTGCTGACCGGTTGAACCCGGTCGGGTCTCAGGAGCAACAGGTCGACGCGGCGTCGCTGGACGCTTCGTCGGCCTCCGATGCCCAACCGGTCGTTTCGGCGTCGACGCCGCACGCCATGGTCGGGGCGTCGCCGAGCACGGTGTAGAACTCCCAGTCGTTCTCCGGGCCCTTGACCCAGGTCTTGTCCTGGACGGCGAAGCAACACGAGGTGTTCTCCTGGACCTCTTGGTCCATGCCGCTCTCGGTCGTGCGGGCGATCACGGCCATCACGTCATCGCTCGATTCGACCTCGACGCCCACGTGGTTGAGTGTGCCGGGCTCGCCCATGCCGGTGAACAACACGAGCTTCAGCGGCGGGTCGGCGATGGCGAAGTTGGCGTACCCCTCGCGGATCTTGGCGGGCGGGGTCTGGAAGAGCTTGGTGTAGAACTCGATCGACGCTTCGAGGTCGGCGACGTTGAGTGCGAGCTGGACACGAGACATGGGATTCCTCCAGGATTGTTTCGACGCCAACAACATATTGACGTTCTTCGATGGAGTCAACCTATCGACTACATCGACGAATGTCAATGGATAAGTTCGAAGTTTGTCGATACATTGCCCTCCATGGCTGCTTCCACGAAGGGCGTTGTGCTCGATCCGATCGCCTGCTGCACGCCCGTACGCACCGACGTGCTCGACGAGGTACAGGCCACGATGCTCGCTGCATCGTTCGCCGCCCTGTCCGATCCGATCCGCTTGCGTCTGCTCAGCTTCATCGCCGCATCCGAGGCGGACGAGGTGTGTGCGTGCGATCTCGTCGAACCGTCCGGCCGTTCGCAGCCGACGGTGAGCCACCACATGAAGATCCTCGTCGACGCGGGCCTGGTCGAACGGGACAAGCGGGGGCTGTGGGTCTGGTACCGGCTCGTGCCGTCGCGCCTCGACGCGTTGCGCGCCGTGCTCGCCTGATCTACACGACCTGATCCAAATGACCTGATCCAAAAGGCCTCGTGGGTGCGAAGGAGGCATGATGGGTTTCGTCGACTTCGCGATCGGGCACTGACTTCAGATGTTCGACCGCGTGCGCGAGTGGGGCCACCGATGACCGTGGCCATGTCCCTCGACCGACTCCGGGAGTTGCCGCGTCTGACATTGGCGCTGCGCGAGGCCGAAATGCTCGCCTTCGAGGCGGCCCGCTCCGCTCATCCACACGCCGACGCCCGTCGCCTGCGCGACGGGGTCGAGGGTGACGACGGAGTGATGTCGATTGCTTCGATCCACGCGCTGGGAGCGATCGCCGATCCGTTGGCCGATGAGATCCTGATCAGCGTGCTCGGTGGCGCCGACGAGTCGCTCGTCAGCCATGCCGCCTGGGTGCTTGCCGCCCGCCGCCCCGACGAGCGGGCGACATCGATGCTCGCCGGCCTGGTGGCCGAGGGCGGCTTCGCCGGGATGCTCGCCGAGCGGACGCTGATCGAGTGGGCGCGGATGGCACCCGGATCCATCGCCGCGCCGCTGGTGCCCGGGCACCGCAACGCGGCCGTCGACCGATCGCATCTCCGCTCCGAGCGGCTCCGGCGGGGGAGGTTCGGGATCCCGGCATCCGATGCCGGTTTGGTCGTGGTCCAGCCGTTCCTGCACGCCCGACTCGACGAATCCGGTTCGCTGCTCGGCGCGGGCGACGCCGGCGGAATTGCGTCGCTGCTGCGTTCGCTCGGCACGTCCTTGTCGACGATCGACGGCGTTGACGAGGTCATCACCATCACACGCGCCGTCCCGGGCTCCGACGGAAGCGCCGAGGCGACCTCGGTGCACATCGCCGATCGCCACCGGGTCGAGCGGATCCCCTACGGGACGGGTCCCTCGGTCCCGTGGCGCGAGGCGTGGCAGTACCGGGCGCATCTCGAACATGAGATGACCGCGATCGGTCGGGCGCTCGACGACCGTCGCGTGGTGTGGCACCTTCGAATGGCCGACGTGGGAACGCTCGCAGCCGCGGCAGTCGCCCGGCGGCTCGGGCAGCCGGTGGTCTTCACCGCTGCGCCCGATCCGCATGTCGTTATCGACGCACTCGAAGCCGACGGCCGCCTCGACCGTGCCAGCTTCGCCGCTGCAGACAACGAGCACCAGTACTGGTTCCGCGCCCGGATGGTCGAGCGGCTCAGCGCCCAGGTGGACCATCTGGCCCTGCTCCCGCGACCCACGCTGCAGCAGGAACTGGTCGAGCTGGTCGGCCTCGACGAGGACGACCTCCGGCGACGGTCGCACGTCGTGCCGGAGGGCGTCGACGTCAGGTCGATCGACGCTGCGATCGAACGCTTCGAGACGCCATCACCCACCTCTGCTCTCGTGGCCGACGTGCTCGCGGCGCTGCCGCCGCATCGCCGATCGTTGCCGTGGATCGTCACGGTCGGCCGGATGAACCCGATGAAGGGACTGCACCGCATCGTCGCCGCGGTCGCGGCTCGACCGGACCTGGCCGATCGGTTCAACGTGGTCATGGTCGGCGGCGATCTGGTCGACCCCTCGCCGGAAGAGCGACGAGCGCTCGGCGATATCGACCGTGCGTCCTCCACGCTTGAGGACGGGGTGGTGACGGTGCTCGGCCATCGCCCACCGAACGACATCTGCGATCTCCTCGTCCACGCCGCCGAGAACCAGGCGATCTACGTGTGCGCGAGCGACAAGGAGGAGTTCGGTCTGGCGATCGTCGAGGCCCTCGCTGCAGGTCTGGTCGTGGTCGCGCCGCAGCGCGGTGGCCCGCGGACCTACGTCGACCACGGTCGGAACGGGCTCCTGTGCGACACGTCGTCGGTCGAGTCGATCGCCGCGGCGATCGACCAGGCCGACCGGATGCGCAGCGACCGGGCTCGACTCGATGCGTCGCGTGATCACGTGCGCGCCGAGATGTCGGTCGATGCGATGGCGCAGAAGCTGGCCTCCATCTACGCCACGCTCGCCCCGGCGCGGTCGCGTGCTGCGTGAGACTTCTCGTCGTCAGCCCGGACTACGCGTCGCACGTCGAGCCGATGTTGCAGGTCGCGTTCGAGTGGCACCGGACCGTCGGTCCGGTCACGGTCGCGACCGGAGAAGCGGTTCGTCGCTCGGTCGAGGACGGTGGGCTCGAGTGGACCCCGCTGCGACTCGGGCGGGGGAGCAACGCCGGGATCATCCGGACCGACGAGCAGCCACCAGGTGAAGACGACCACCTCGCAGCGTTCTTCGACGCCACGCGCCAGGGCGCTGTCCCCACCCTGACGTACCAGGCGATCGCGCGTCGCCAGGATCTCCTCTTCGAACCCGAGCGGGTGGTGGAGGAGCTCGGCCGGATCATCGCCGACGTCGAGCCCGACCGGGTGCTCGTCGACCATGTCGCGTTCGGCGCTCGCCTGGCGTTGCATGCGCTCGGCGTCGACGCCGCATCGATCGTGCTCGGACATCCCACGGCGCTGCCGGCAGCGGGGGAGTTGTACGGGCTTCCACCGGCGTGGCCCCGGGCGATCAAGCCGTCGGCGGAGGATCTCGCCGAACTCCAGTCGATCTGTGCGGAGTCCACCCGTGATCTCACCGACACGAGCAACGCCGTGCTCGGCCGCGTCGCACCGTCGCGCCCGCCCATCGAGGATCTGACGAGCCTGCCGGGGTTTCCGACCATCTACATGTACCCGGCCGAGCTTCACGATCAGGAGCGCCAGCTGCCGGCCGGCAGCATCTCCGTCGGATCGCTCCGACGTACCGAGGATGTGGCGCTGCGGGGGGAGGACCTCCCCGACGGTCACGGTCCGCTCGTGCTCGTCGCGCTTGGCACGTTCCTCAGCGCGCGAGGTGATGTGTTGAGTGCAGCGGTCGGCGCAGCTCGCGACCGCTGGCGCCTGGCGCTCGCCTCGGGGAGCACACCGATCGAGACGCTCGGCCCACTGCCGCCGGGCGCGCTCGTGCGTGCCCATCTCGCACAGGTGGCTCTGCTCGGACACGCGGACGTGCTGGTCACGCACGGCGGTAACAACAGTGTCACCGAGGCATGCGCGGCCGGGGTCCCGATGGTGGTGCTGCCGATGTCGACCGATCAGTTCGCCGGAGCAGCCGCGATCGAGCGCGCCGGGATCGGCGTCGTGCTCGATCCCAATTCTCTCGATGCCGACACGCTCCGATCAGCCGTGGAGGATCTGCTTGCGAGCGACGCCTCGAAGCGTGTCGAGGCGATCGCTCGCTCGATCGTCGAGCGGGGCGGACCCGCCGTCGCCGTGGACGCCATCCGATCCGCCGGGTAGGGGGCCGGCGGCGGCCGGGCCGGTCAGACGATTTCGTGCCCGTCGGGGTGGAAGGTGTGCCAGTGGCCGTCATCGTCTCGGACCACTCGGAACCCCTGCTCCTTGAACACGTTGTGTCGTCGACACAACGGACCGCCATTGCGGGGCACGGTGCAGCCGTGTGCCTTCCAGCTGATGGAGTGGTCGGCCTGGCACCACTCGGCCTTCTGGTCGCAGCCGACCCAGGCACACGCCGTGGCCAGCAACATCACCGCGTCACGCGATGCCCCTTTGAACAGACGCTGCTTGCGTCCCAGGTCGATGATCACGCTCTTCGCGTCGAAGACCACCCGGCGGACCTCGGCGATCATGGCCAGAGCAACGACGTCGGCAGTGTGGAGTTCGTGACCGGACTGGGTGCGACACACCACATCGCGGTAGCGCAGAGGATCGGTCGGCTCGCCTCGCAGCTGCGCTTCGAACGACGCCTGATCGATCAGGATGTTGATCGTCGGCAACGATCGCTTCGTCCAGGGCGGGCACGCCGCGGCCGCCCGGGCCATCGCCAACAGCGCGTCGGCACGCCGCTGCGATTGTGTGCGACGCAGATCGAGCATCGTCGCCTCGTCGCCCAGCCGTTCACGGGCCTCGGCCCAATCGGCGTCCCACTCAGCCTGCACGTAGTGGCCGAAGATGTCGGAGAACTCCGCGCCGGCGATGTCATCCAACGATGCGGTCAGGCGCCAACTACCGTCGTCACGAGCCGTGATGTCGGCGTCGCGGCGCAGCCGGTTGCGTTCCGCCCGATCGGCCGCCCCTGCAGCGTCGGCGAGCTGCTCCCACCGGCGAGCGTTGGCCTCGAACTCGATGTACGGCAACTCCATTGCGTCGACGAACAACTCCCAGCACCCACGGTGCAACGTCTCGTCGTCGAGGCGCGGGTTGGCCGCCAACCTCGCGATCACCTCCGACTGGGCCACACCCACCTGCCCGACACCCGCACCGGCCTTCCACAACGGCAATCGGTCGTGCATCCGAGCCGTCTGCACGCGTCGATACGCCTCCACACCCGACAACTGCAACCGCTTCTTCAACCACGCCGTCGCGGTGAAGTAACCGTCCTTCCGGAACGGACGCACGGTGTCGACATGCCCGGCGATCGCCACCCCGGCTGCGTCGACCTGCCGCCGCACCCGCTCCGTACCCACCGCCAACAACTCGAGTGACTCGTTCGACAACGACGCCAGGTTCACCATCTGCAACGCATCGACAGCAACCGCCGCGCGACGCACCAACTCGGCCACGAACTCCACCGTGAACACCTCGCCCACGTCGCCACCGACCCACAGCGCATCTGGATCGAAGCGGTCGACACCCTGGATCAGCA
>JANNNB010000116.1:0-16391 GCA_031398325.1 Actinomycetes bacterium | reverse complement strand
TCGATCGGCGTGCTCGTTCCGCAGCTGGCGCTGTTCCACTCGCAGGTACAGGCCACCGGCCCGAACCTGACACCGGAGAACTTCCGCGACACCATCTTCCAAGCGGAGACCAACCAGGCCATCAGCCAGCCGTACCTCACGTGGGGCGACCGTGGCTACTGGCCGGACATCGACTACAACGGCATCGACGACGCCACGCTGGTCTGGTGGGATCCGGCCGCCACCGGCCCGGACGAAATCCGTAAGGAAGGGACCGGCATGTGGCAGTACGTCGACGGTGGCCAGCGGTATCTGCCGGGCGCATGGCCGTCCGAGCCGCTGGCGCTGTTCGATCCGGAGGGTGCCGTGACGATCTACGAGACGGCGCCCGAAGGCGAGGCGCCCATCGACTACCCCAGCCCCGCCGGCTGACGAACGAGTTGGTGCGCGGGGTCAGACCCCGCGCACCAACTTCACGTCACGGTTCAGGTGACTCGGGCGGTGTGATTGAAGGTCTGTAGGAGCGGGCGGGTGCCCTTGAACGAGATCCGACAGATCGACGCGTGATCGAGATGGCAGTTCCACGAGATGCCGATGTCGACACCGAGGGCCCATGCGACCGCAGACTTCATCGGCGACACGTGGCTCACCACGACCACGTTCGAGCGCGACGCCCGCTCCGCGAGCGATTCACAGGCCTCGCGCACCCGCACGTCGAGCCCCGCCAGTGATTCGCCGCCCTCCGGTACGTAGGCCGCGTCGGCCTTCCATCGAGTCCAGACCTCCGACGGAACGTCGGCGTGTGGGACGCCCTCGTACTCCCCGTACGCCAGCTCCAGCCACCGTTCGTCGATCTCGTACGGCATGCCGAAGCAGTCCGCGGTCTGCTGGGCCCGCTTGAGCGGGCTCGAGATGACCGCGTCGACGGGTGTGTCCGACAGCACGAGCGCCGCCACCGCGATCGCCTGGCGCTGACCGAGTTCGTCGAGGTCCTGATCGAGTCGGCCCTGCAGGAGGCCCATCTCGTTCGCCGCGGTTCGACCATGACGCACGAGAATCAACACGCCGACGATTGTGCCACGCCGACCCACCCGGTTCGTGCGTCCGACGTCCTCAGCTGAAGATCGGCAGCGTCAGCTGGCCATCGCGGACGAACCGTGCGCGGCGTTCACGATCCGACAGGTTGTTCCCACGCCAGATCCAGATGCAGAGCGCGGTGCCGGCGATCTCGAGGATCACCGTGAGGAGCCCACGGTCGAACTCCGGCAGTGGGTCGTCGTCGAACCCGAAGCCGGTGAACGGCCACCAGAACACGTCGGTGTTGTTCCACGCACCGTCGAACACGAGGTGGAGGAACATGCCGATCGGAAGGCCGAGCAGCGTCCGTCGCAGCGGACGCCGCCCGATCGTGACCAACATCACGACGACCAACACAGCGATCGTCAGCGTGATGCTGTGCAGCGCCCGGGCGCCCCCGAAGATTCCGTCAGCGAGCGGCAACACCGAACCGACCATCAGCAGGCGATAGTCGAAGCGCGGGTCGCGGAACACGAACCCGACTGCGAAGACCGCTGTTCCGATGAACCAGAAGAACACGCCCGCAGGCTATGGCTCACGCTGCGTCGACCAGCTGTCGGGTCGGGGTTCAGGTGTGGATGACCAGGATGCGGCCGCACTGGGGGCAGTCGGTGACACCGGTCTCGGCACCGTCCGCTCGGGCGCTGTCGATCTCCGCTGCCGACAGGTCGAGATGGCAGCCGGTGCACTGCTTGCCGTCGAGGCGCGACACGACGATGCCGAGGTGCGGTCGGGCACGCTCGTAGCGGGCCATCACGTCCGCGGGGATGTCGGCGACTGCGCCGACCCGATCGGCGGTGAGCATCCCGAGTTGTCGGTCGATGTCGGTCACCGCCGCCCCCAACTCCTCCGTGGCCGCAGCGACCTCGGCTCGCAGCGCCGGCTCCTCGGTCAGATTCGTTGCCAACTCGGACTCGAGCGTTCCCTCTTCCTCCATCGCTTCGAGCTCCCGGATGTCGAGATCGTCGCGCTGTCCGGTGAGCGTCGTGATCTCGTGCATCAGCGCCTCGGCTTCTCGTGGCGCGATCACCGTCTTCAGCTGCCGGTTGAGCCGCTCCAGGTGGGCGGCGATGTCGGCGCCGCGCTTCTCGTCGTCCTCGATCTCCGACTCCAGGGCGGCAATTCTCGCCTGCACCGCGTTCTGGCGACGCTCCCACTCGCCCATGCGTCGGGTGGCTTCCGCCAACGCTGCCCGCAGCGGCGTGCGCTCACGCTGCACCCGCAGTTGGTCGGCCAGCGTGTCGATCCGCTGGAGTTCGACGAGCCGGGCAGCCAGAGTGGTCATCAGCGCCCAGTGTGGCAGGTCAGAGCGGGAGGCAACGCCCCATGGTCGTGGCGATCGCGATAGAGGGCAACGGCACCAGAGGGTCGAGCACGTCGGGTGGGATCGTCGTTCCGACTCGCTCGACGACGGTGACGGGCGCCGGCGGGGCCGTCTCGACCGGCACGGCGGGATCGACCGGCACGGCCGGATCGACCGGCACGGGTTCTGGCGTCTGGGTGGGAGTGCGCACCCCGGCGACCGTTGCAGTCGGTACGGCGGGATCGACCGGGGCGTTCGGATCGACCGGTGGCGGCGCGACGACCGTGACGACGCATTCGTCACCGGGCAGGAACAGTCGGGCGTTCGGTCGGGCGATTGGTGGCGGGTCCGGCCAGTCCTCCAACGGCAGATTGGAGTGTGCGGGCTCCATGAACGCCGTCCAGATCTTCGCCGGATACGTCCCGCCCTGCACCCGGCGCACGCCGTCAGCGTCGAACTCGGGAATGTTGCCGTCACGCATCGGCGTGTACGCGTCGGGGTCGCCGACCCACACTGCGGTCGCGAGCTGAGGCGTCCCGCCGGCGAACCATGCGTTGGTGTTGCTGTCCTGTGTGCCGGTCTTGCCGAATGCCTGCCGGCCGTTCGCGAGCGGGTAGTCGTTGCCGGTCCCCCGGGTCATGACGCCTTTGAGGATGTCGACGGTCTGCAGCGCAGCTCCTTGCTCGAGCACCTGTGTTCCCGGATCGAGATGGGTGTAGATCCGTTGCCCGCCGGCGTCGTCGATGTACTCGACGAAGTACGGCTGGAAGTGCAGGCCCTCGTTCGCCAGGGTCTGGATTCCCGACGCCATGTCGAGCGCGCTCATCTCGTTGGCGCCCGTCGCGAAGCTGGCGAAGGGTTCGATCGGCCGCCGCTCCGATGCGGGCTGCCCCTTGTACAAGAACTCCGACTCGGCCATCCGGTACGTGGTGTCGACCACTCGATTGAGCCCGACGATCTGCGACAGCCGACCGAACGCACAGTTGATCGATGCCCACGTGTGTTCGGCGAGGGTCACGACCCCGCGCGACACGGCGTCGGTGATGGGGAAGGGCTCGGCCTCGTTGCCCGGATTCGGGAGCAGGCACGGCGCTGTTCCGTCGAGGACGTCGCCGGGTTGGGCTCCCGCCTGTACCGCCGCAGCGAGGATGAAGAACTTGATGCTGGAGCCGGTCTGTCGTGGCACGAGCGCCATGTTCGTCTCGCGCTCGTTGGCCTGGAACCCCTGCCCACCGACCATCACCCGGATCGCCCCGGAGTTCGAGTCGAGCGACACGATCGCCGCATCGATGCCCTGGACGTTCTGGGGCAGCTCGTCGCGAGCAACCACCGCCTGGGCCTGCAGGATGGGATCGAGGGTCGTGTGGATCCGGAGGCCGCCCCGGAAGAGCTGGTTGTAGCGCTCCTCGTACGTCTCGCCGAGGATCGTCGAGGTGTTCAACAGATAGTCGCGAAGGGCTTCGGTGAAATAACTGCGCACGTTGGTGCGGGTCGGGATGGACTTGACCCGCTCCGGCAACACGAACGTCTCCGCCAGCACCTCACCTTCCACCTCGGTCAGGTATCCCTCGCTCACGAGACGATCGATCACCTGCAACCAGCGAGCCCGGCTGCGCTCCGGTGAGTTGATCGGATCGAACCCCGACGGCGATCGCACGAGGCCGGCCAGGAACGACGCCTCGATGAACGTGAGCTCGGCTGCCGTCTTGCCGAAGTAGGTCTCCGCAGCCGCCTGGATCCCGTATGCGTTGTTGCCGAAGAACACGGTGTTGAGGTAGCGCTCGAGGATCTGCTCCTTCGGCATCTCACGTTCGAGCATCCGGGCGTAGTGGATCTGGAGCACCTTGTACCGGCCATCGCGTTCCAGCCCGGCGAGGAAATCGTTCTTGACCACCTGCATGGTGATCGTCGAGGCACCCTGCTGAGGGGCATCGGAGGCGAAGTTCGACAGCGTCGCGCGAACGAGGCTTCGCAGGTTGACGCCGTGATGGCTGAAGAACTCCTTGTCCTCGACCACGAGGAAGGCCTGGATCACTTCGGGTGAGATGTCGGCGTACTCGATCGGTTGCGAGTTCTCGAGTTCGTACACGGCGAGTTCGTTGCCGTACACGTCGTACACGTAGGTGCGCTGCGCCAGTGCCTCGAATTCCGGGAGCACCAGCGGCAGCTCTTCGTGGGCGTTCGCGGCTTGCCAGAGACGCGGCGCGATTCCGATCACCATCGCCGTGATCAACAGTGCTCCACCTGCGACCACCAGCGCCAATCGGGGAAGCCATCCAACGACACGCACAGTGCGAACACGCTACTGGCGGGTCAGCGGCCGATGGCGGCAGCTCCGTGCCCACGCTTCCGAGCGATGGCTGCGCTGGCTACGTTGGCGAGGTGAGCTCTCCGTTCCCCGTCCGTCCGTTCCGCTTCGGCGTCCAACTCACGGCCTCGCCCGACGGCCGGTCCTGGGTCGAGCAGGCCCGACGTATCGAGTCGCTCGGATACTCCATCGCTCAGATGCCCGACCACTTCAACCAGCAGTTCGCGCCGCTGCCGGGTCTCCAGGCGGTGCTCGACGCAACGACGACGCTTCGCGCAGGCGCACTCGTGTTCGACAACGACTACAAGCATCCGCTCGTGTTGGCCAAGGAACTGGCCACGATGGACGTGCTGTCCGACGGCCGGGTCGAGATCGGACTCGGTGCCGGCTGGATGCTCAGCGACTACGACGAGGCCGGCTTGCAGTACGACCGTCCCGGCGTGCGCATCGACCGGTTCGTCGAGGGGCTCGCCGTGATCAAGGGCCTGATGGGTGCTGGACCCTTCTCCTTCGCCGGCGAGCACTACGTCATCACGAATCACGACGGCTTCCCCAAGCCCGTTCAGCGACCGCACCCGCCGCTGATCATCGGAGGTGGCGGCAAGCGTGTCCTCACCATCGCCGCCCGTGAAGCCGACATCGTGGGCGTGAACGGCAGTCTCCACGCCGGCGTGATCGGCCCCGACGCGATCGCGACGATGACCGCCGAACAGGTGGCGGCCAACGTTTCCATCGTCGCCGACGCCGCGGCGGCGGCCGGACGTCTGGACCACGTCGAGATGCACATCCGGACGTTCTTCGTGAGCGTCACCGACGACCGCGAGCGACGGACCGAGGAGATGGCGAGCCTGATCGGCGTCGGCCCGGAGATGATCGCCGCCTCGCCGTTCGCGATGATCGGAACCCCATCACAGATCGCCGACGACCTGATCGAGCGCCGCGAGCGCTACGGGTTCAGTTTCGTGACCGTCGGAGCCGCCGAACTCGACGACTTCGCCCCGGTCGTCGCCCAGCTCGCCGGCACGTGAGCACATCTCGAACCGCGGTCAGAGTTTGCTGAGGTCGCGCCCTTTTTCGATGACCACGACGCCGTCGTCACTCAACGTGAATCGCTCACGGTCGAGTTCGGGTTCCAGGCCGATCCGCATCGACGCCGGAACGATGACGTTCTTGTCGATGATGCACCGGTGCAGACGTGCTCCCGGGCCGATACTGACCCCAGGGAAGATCAACGAATCGGTCACCTGAGCGTCGTGGTCGACGAAACAGCTCGGCCCGATGATCGAACGTTCGACGTGTGATCCGGACACGATCGAGCCCTGGCAGAGCAGGCTCCCGTCGACGAACGACGGCTCGCCGTGATTGCCTCGCGACACCTTGGCCGGCGGGAGCGCCTTCATGGACGTGTAGACCGGCCACTTGTCGTTGTAGAGGTTGAAGATCGGAACCGGCGCAATCAGGTCCATGTTCGCCTGGAACAGCGAGTCGAGGGTTCCGACGTCGCGCCAGTAACCCTTCTCGCGGTCGTCCTGGCCAGGCACGACGTTCTTCGAGAAGTCGTAGACCTGCGCCACGCCTTCCTTGGTGAGCGCGGGGATGACGTGGCTGCCGAGATCGGTGTACTGGTTGTCGCGCGGTGTCACCACGTCGATCAACGTCTCGGTGCTGAACACGTAGTTGCCCATGCTGGCGAGACACCGCGTGTCGTCGCCCGGCATCGTCGGCGGCGACTGCGATTTCTCGTGGAACGCGACGATCTTGCCGTCGTCGGCCGATTCGATGACGCCGAAGTCGACCGCCTCGTGCTTCGGCACCGGGATCGCGGCGACCGTGACACCGGCGCCACTCTCGAGATGCTCTGCGACCATCTGGCGTGGGTCCATCCGGTAGATGTGGTCGGCGCCGAACACGCAGACGATGTCGGGACGCTCGTCGTGGATCAGGTTGAGGTTCTGGTAGATCGCATCGGCCGAGCCCTGGAACCAGTACGGCCCGCGTCGCATCTGAGCTGGTACCGGGGTCACGTAGTTGTCGAGCATCGCCGAGAACCGCCAGGTCTGGGAGATGTGACGGTCGAGGCTGTGGCTCTTGTACTGGGTCAGCACGACGATCTTGCGGTATCCGGCGTTGGCGAAGTTCGACAGCGCGAAGTCGATCAGCCGGTAGGTGCCGGCGAACGGCACGGCGGGCTTCGCGCGGTCGTTGGTCAGCGGTTGGAGCCGCTTTCCTTCTCCGCCGGCGAGGACGATGACGAGTACGGAAGGTTCAGCGGCCATCGCTTCCCAACGTACACACCGCGGCCGCGTCGCCGGTGACGTTCAGGCAGATGTTGTGCGCAGGGAGGTGTACATCGCGTGATATTCGGAGGCCGGGGCGGCCCAGGACCATTCGATTGCCATCATCCGCCGCTGGATGGTGACACGCCGGCGGCGGTCACGTACACGCCGGGCGGCCCTGAACATGGCTGCGAGCAGGTCGGCCGACTCGGCACGTTCGGCGACGAAACCGACGCCCTCACGGTGCCGATCGACATCAGGCACCGTGTCGACGAGGCCGCCCACACCGGTGACGACCGGAATCGCGCCGTAGCGCATCGCCTGCATCTGGGTGAGCCCACACGGTTCGAACCGGCTCGGCATGAGGAACATGTCGCCACCGGCGAACAGTTGGTGCGACAAGGACTCGTCGTAGCCGTCGACGAACGCCAGCGAGTCCGGGTACGTGTCGGCGAGGTATCGCAGGTGGCCGGCGAGATCGACGTCGCCCGAGCCGAGGATCGCGAGCCGGGTCGGGATCTGCGCCAGCAGGTGCACCAGTGGCGTGAGCAGATCGATTCCCTTCTGGTACGTCAACCGGGTCACCACGGTCGCCAACGGCACGTCGTCGAGTGGAAGGCCGAGGCGTTCGAGCAGGGCCGTCCGGTTCGCATCCCTCGACCCCAGCGTTGCGCCGTCGAACCGCGCCTCGAGGTGGACGTCGGTCGCCGGATTCCACACATCGGTGTCGATGCCGTTGAGGATGCCGGTCAGCGCCGTTCCTCGGGCGCGCAACGGCTCGTCGAGACCGAAACCGCCTTCCGGCGTGGTGATCTCACGGGCGTAGTTCGGCGACACCGCGACGACCCGATCCGCCAGAGCGATCGCGCCGGAGAGGGGGTTGGTGTCACCCCACCATTCGTAGTGAGCGGCGCGAGGGCCGAGACGTTTGAGCCACGACCCGTCGGTCGTTCCCTGATACGCGAGGTTGTGGATCGACAGCACCGTCGGAATCGACGGGTCGGTCGCGGCGAGAGCGGTTGCCGTGTGCCAGTCGTTGAGGTGCAGCACGTCGGGCGGATCGGCGTTGACGTGGGCAGCGACCGCCGCAGCGAAGCGGAAGAACCGTTCCGTGTTGTCGGCCCATCCGTGGCCGCTCGGCTGCAGGTACGGGTGCGACCGCACGATGCCGGGCACCGAGATCAGGTGCAAGCGCCCGACGTCGGCGTGGACGCCCACCCGGAGGATTGCGTTGCCGACCCACTCGGGCACTGGAATCGGGACCGACGACTCGTCGACGAGTTCGATGTTGCCGTAATCGGGCAGGACGAGCTCGACATCGACACCTCGACGTCGGAGTTCGGCACCCAGCCCGGCTGCCGCCGCCGCGAGCCCACCGACGGTCGCCACCGGCGAGAGTTCGGCGGTGGCGAAGACGACGCGCATGCGCTGCAGTCTTGTCCACAATGGAGCGGTCTGCCGACCATCGAGCGACCATCGACCGACCGTGAGCACGTCCCGTTCGGATGGGCTTGACTGGTGCGGATGCCCCGGCTGACCAGCGACGCGACCGCGAGCGACACGACCCCGAACGACCCGACGGCGAGCGATGCGGCACTCAGCGCGGACATCCGGCTCCTCGGGCGACTGCTCGGCGACGTCGTCCGGCGACAAGCCGGCGACGATGCGTTCGATCTCGTCGAGTCGGTTCGGCGCGTGGCGGTCGATTCGCGACGTGACGGGACCAGCGACGTCGACCAGCTCCGGATGATGCTCGACAGCAGGTCGATCGACGAACAGCTGCACGTGATCCGAGCGTTCGACTGGCTGGCACTGCTGGCCAACACCGCCGAGGATGTCCACCTCGAACGGCGCCGTCGGCATCACCGCGTCGCCGGCAGCCCTTCCCGGGCCGGCAGCCTCGCCGCCAGTTTCGATCGTCTCGACGCCGCCGACGTGCCCGACTCTTTGGTCGCGTCGGTGGTCGATGGGCTCCGGGTGAGTCCGGTGATCACGGCACACCCGACCGAGGTGCGGCGCCAGACGATCCTGCACGTGATGAACGAGATCGCCGATCTCCTCGACGATCGTTCGAGGTTGACGGACAACGATCCGGAGCACGTCGACATCGACCGTTCCCTGTCGATCTGCATCGTGACGCTGTGGCAGACGGCGTTGCTCCGGCTCTCGAAATTGCGGGTCCGCGACGAGATCAACGAGGCCTTGCGCTACTACGACGCCAGCCTCTTCGAGACCCTGCCGGCCATCACCGCCGAACTGGAGACGATGGTCGCCGACCGGCTGGAACCTGGCCCCGTCGGGGTCGGGTCCGGAGGGGGCCAGGTTGGCGCAGGAGTCGACGCCAGCCGAGCGGTGTCGATGGGGTCGTGGATCGGCGGCGACCGCGACGGCAACCCGTTCGTCACCGCCGAAGTGGTCCGGTTCGCGATCCACCGCCACGCCTCGGTCGCGTTCGATCATCACTTGGTCGCCATCCAGCGGCTGTCGCGCGAACTGTCGATGTCGGCCCGCCTGGTGACACCCACGAGCGAGTTGTTGGAGCTTGCCGGCGCTTCGGGCGACGATTCACCGTTCCGGGCCGACGAGCCATACCGCCGAGCACTGCGTGGTATGTACGCCCGGCTCTACGCCTACGCAGCCGGCGTGCTCGCAGACGGAATGGACGACGTCAGCGCCACCCCACCGCGTGTCGCCCAGCGGCCGTACGGATCGGTCGATGAACTCGTCCTCGACCTCGACATCGTGTGCGAGTCACTGACATCGCACGGCGCCGAGGATCTCGCCGTTGCGAAGGTCGGTCCGGTCCGGCGCGCCCTGGTGATGTTCGGGATCCATCTGTGCGGGCTCGACATGCGCCAGAACTCGCGCGTCCACGAGGTCGTCGTGGCGGAACTGCTCGCCCAGGCCGAGGTGTGCGCCGACTACGACGCACTCGACGAAGCCGGACGGGTGGACGTACTCGAACGCGAGCTGCGGACACCGCGGCTGCTGTCGGTTCCGACCGGGACCTACAGCGAGCTGGCGACGAAGGAGCTCGACGTACTCCACGAGGCTGCCGACGCGATCAGCCGGATCGGACCGCTCGCCATCCCCCACTATGTGATCTCCATGGCCGGTTCGGTCAGCGACGTGCTCGAGGTCGCCGTGCTGCTGAAGGAGGTCGGCCTCGTTCGCCGCTCGGGCGACGGCGCAGCGCTCGAATCATCCCTCGACATCGTCCCGCTGTTCGAGACGATCGACGACCTCGCCCACTCGGCTGAGACCCTGACGGCCATGCTGCAGCATTCGACGTATCGGTCGTTGGTCGAGTCGCGTGGTTCGATCCAGGAGGTGATGGTCGGATACTCGGATTCCAACAAGGACGGCGGATACCTGACGTCGCAGTGGAACCTGTTCGCCGCGCAGGCTTCGCTCGTCAGGTCAGCCGCGGCCGAAGGCGTGCGGCTCCGGCTCTTCCACGGTCGCGGCGGCACCGTCGGCCGGGGCGGCGGACCCGCCTACCAGGCGATCCTCGCCCAGCCACCCCACTCCGTCGATCGGACCATTCGCCTCACGGAACAGGGCGAGATGGTCGCCGCGAAGTACTCCCACCCGGCGTCGGCCCGCCGCAACATCGAGACCCTGCTCGCGGCCACGCTCGAGGTCTCCTGCCTCGATGCCATCGATGCCGATCCGGTCGACCAGCAATTCGCGTCCGCGATGGATGCGATGTCGTCGGCGGCGTTCGCCGAGTATCGGTCGCTCGTGTACGACGACGCCCGCTTCGTCGACTTCTTCCGCGCCATCACCCCGACCGACGAGATCGCCACCCTCAACGTCGGAAGTCGGCCCGCGTCGAGAACCGCCTCGCGGGCGATCGTCGACCTCCGGGCGATCCCATGGGTGTTCGGCTGGACGCAGTGCCGGCTGATGATCCCCGGTTGGTACGGCGCAGGCACCGCCTTCGACGCCGTCGTCGCCGAGCGGGGCGACGACGCGGTCGCGCTCCTGCAGCGGATGTATCGCGACTGGCCGTGCTTCCACGCGATCGTCAACAACATGGGGATGGTCCTCGCCAAGTCCGACATCCCGATCGGTCGCCGCTACGCCGACGTGCTCGTCGAGGACGCCTCGGCCCGCGACGACATCTTCGACCGCATCGAGCGTGAACACACGCGTACCCTGCGCTGGCACGCGACGATCACCGGTTCCGACGACCCGCTCGCCGACAACCCGGTGCTCGCCCGCAGCCTGCGCAACCGGTACCCGTACCTCGATCCGTTGCACGTGATGCAGGTCGATCTCCTGCGCCGCTACCGCGACGGCGACCACGACGCCCTCGTCCAGCGGGGTATCCAGCTCACGATCAACGCGATCGCCACCGGCATCCGCAACTCCGGCTGACTGCGAACCCGGTTCGCCCGGGGTCTGTCCCCGCGCGAATCCCCGCGCGAACCGGGTTGCTCCGGCTCCGAGCGCTGCGTCCCGCCGCCGTACCATCGCCGCGTGACCACTCCGCCGAACGTTGTCGACGCCCCGAAGTATCCCGAGCTCGGGTTCTACACGTTGGCCGGCGGCGCCCAGAACCCGCGCGACCTGGTCACCGAGATCCGCGACGCAGAAGCGCTCGGCCTCGGAGCGGTGTTCATCAGCGAGCGCTTCAACGTCAAGGAGGCCGTGACGCTCTCAGGTGCAGCTGCGGTGGCTTCGACCAACATGACGATCATCACGGGTGCCACGAACCACAACACCCGTCACCCGATCGTCACGGCCTCGTACGCCACGACGATGCATCGGCTCACCGGCGGTCGCTTCGTGCTCGGCATCGGTCGCGGGATCGCCCCGATGTTCGACGCCTTCGGCATCCCGCGGATCACCACCGCACAGATGGAGGACTTCACGGTCCTGATGCGTCGCCTCTGGCACGGCGACACGGTGATCGGCCACACCGACTCGTTGGGCACGTACCCGTTCCTCCGGCTCGACCCGACGTTCGACGAAGACATCCCGCTCGGGCTCGTCGCGTTCGGACCGCAGTCGTTGGCACTCGGCGGGCGAGCGTTCGACCACGTGATCCTGCACACGTTCTTCACCGACGAGACGCTCCAACGATGCGTAACGACCGTGAAGGAAGCTGCGGAGCAGGCAGGACGCGACCCCGACTCCGTCACGGTGTGGTCGTGTTTCGCCACCATCGGCGATCACCTCACCGAAGCGGTCCGCCTCAAGAAGACGGTCGGTCGGCTCGCCACCTATCTCCAGGCCTACGGCGACCTGATGGTCGAGACGAATCGGTGGGATCCGGCGGTGCTCGCCCGCTTCCGCGCCGACGACATGGTCAGGACGTTCCCGGGTGCGATCGACGTCAGCGCCGACACCGCCCAGCTCGAACACATCGCCACCCTGATCCCCGACGAGTGGCTGGCACCGAGCGCCACGGGCTCCGCAGCGGAGTGTGCATCCGCCGTCAAGCGGCAGATGGAGCTCGGCGCTGACGCCGTGATCATGCACGGCGCGAGCCCGACCGAACTCGCTCCGATCGTCGCCTCGTACGGGTGAACCTCACCGGTCGAAGTTCCGATCGAGGTGCAATCAGGGTCCGAGTCGTGGTCAAATGACTCATGGCCGATTTCCTCACTGACATCGAAACCCTCCGAGCTCGCGCTCGCCAGAACATCGAACAGGGTCCGATCACCGACGCCTACGGTGCCGATCGCGACCGCGTGATCGAGGTGCTGAACGAGGCGCTGGCCACCGAGCTGGTGTGCGTGCTGCGCTACAAGCGTCACTTCTACACGGCGACCGGCCTGAACGCCGCGCCCGTTGCCGCCGAGTTCCTCCAGCACGCGAACGAGGAACAACTCCACGCCGACCAGATCGCCTTGCGAATCACGCAGCTGCAGGGCGAGCCGAACTTCGACCCCCAAGGCCTCGCCAGCCGATCACACTCCGAGTACGACGCCAGTTCCGGTCTGCTCGAGATGGTGAAGGAGGATCTGATCGCCGAGCGCGTCGCGATCGAGAGCTACAGCGAGATCATCCGCTGGATCGGCGACAAGGACTCCACGACTCGACGGATGCTCGAAGACATCCTCGCCGTCGAGGAGGAGCACGCCGACGACCTCCTCAACATCCTGTCCGACATCAAGGGCTGAGGGCATCAAGGGATGAGGGCATCAAGGGCTGACCGCTGACCTTTCGCGTTCCTCCTCGTCGGAGCTGGAACCCGTCGGGATCGAACCGGTGAAGAACAACGCACCGAGAGCGAACAGCGCGACCACCGACAGGGCGAGGCGCAGACCCTCGAGTCGGGCATCGGCGTTCTCTTCGACGATCTCCGCCGACACCGCCGGTTCGACGCCGGCGTCGGCAAGCGCTGCTTCCAGGTCGGCGTCCGACACGAACGGCACGCCGGCAGCCAACTCGACGGTGGCCTGATCGGCGAGATCGGACGGGACCGCCGGGTTGTCCTGCACCCCGCTGATGAACGACGTCGTCAGCGCTCCGATCAGAACCGCGCCCGCCAGCGCGGTGCCGATCGACGCGCCGAGGTTCGTCGCCGTGTTCTGGATCCCACCGACCTCTCCGCTCTGTTCATCGGGCACCGCCGACACGGTGATCGCTCCCAACTGCGAAGCGAGCGCACCGATCCCGAGACCGGCGAACAACATCGGCACCGTGACGATCTCGGCACCGGCGCCGGCTTCGAGTGCGCCAACCATCGCCACGAGGCTGACGAACAGCAGCCCGAAGCCGACGCGCACGATGCGACGCGGCGATGCCGTCGGAAAGACTTTCGGGATACCGGCCGCCGCGATCAGCAGGGTGGCCGACAGGGGCAGGAGGCGCACCCCCGTTTCGATCGCCGACAGACCGAGCGCCACCGACAGGAACAACGGGATTGCGAAGAACAGACCCGCCTGAACCAGGAACTGCATCAAGAAGGCGACGAGTCCGCCACGCAAGACCCGATTCTGCAGGATCTTCGGGTCGAGCAGCGGCTCCCCACCGCGTTCGAGCAATCGGTTCTCCCACAACGCGAACAGCCACAGCACCGCACCACCGGCGAACACCACCCACACCGTCAGCGACAGCCCGAGCCATTCCGGCCCGCCCGCCTTCGGCTTCACGAAGCCCCACTCCCCCGCCCGCAGGATGCCGAAGACGACCAAGCCGAGGCCGGCCGCCGACAACCCGGTGCCGACCAGGTCGAGCTTGACGGGCGCTTCCGGCTCGGCATCGGCGATCTTTCGTGTCATCGCCAGGATCCCTGCCACGACCAGCACCTCGCCGACGAACACGTATCGCCACGACAGGTAGGTCGTGAAGATCCCGCCGATCAGCGGTCCGGCTGCCACCGCGATCGCACCTGCCGAAGCGACGAGCCCATAGGCGCGCGGCCGAGCGTCGCGGGCGAAGTTCGAGGCGACGAGCGCGACGATCGACGGCAGGATGAGCGCTGCACCTACTCCCTCGAGGACCGACCAGCCGATCATCAGCACTGCCAGGTTCGGAGCGATCGCCGTGATGAACGACCCGACTCCGTAAATGACGCAACCGATGGCGAACGCCTTCTTGCGCCCGATGATCTTGCCGATCTTGCCACCCGTGATCATGAGCGACGCCATGACCAAGGTGTAGAAGGTGATGGCCGTCTGGATCCCGGTCACCGTCGTGCCGACGTCCTTCGCGACGGTTGCGATCGACACGTTCATGACGGCGCTGTCGAGCGTCATCAGGAACTGTCCTGTTGCAAGCGTCGCGAGCACCGTGCCGGCCGCGGCCAATGCGGTTCCTCCACCAGTGCCGGCTCCGGGACCCGTCCCTGCCGCACCCGTTACGTTCGTCACGGCCGAAAGCTACTCCGGCCGCCCCATTCGCTCGACCCTTGTCAGCCGTCGAACTCGAATTGCACCGCGACGCGGGACCCGACGAAGCCACCTGCCCCGAGCATGGCGATGAACGCCTTGTGGTCCGGGTGGTCGCGGTACACGAGGTAATCGTCCTGCGACGCGAAGTCGGCGACGACCGCGTAGTCGGCGTTGCCATCGTTCACACCGATGTCCGGCCCGTACCGGTAGTCCGCGATCCCGGGGATCAACAACGGCAGCTCGGCGAGCCCAGCACGCACATCGGCGAGCACGCTCTCCTGCACGGTCCTGTTCCAGGTGAACAACACGACGTGTCGAATCATCCCGCTGCGTCCTTCACCGCTACGTCCTTCACATCTACGTCCTTCACATCTGCGTCCGTCACGCCTGCATCAGCCATCGGCCGAACGTAACCGGCGCCGAGGCGCCTCCCGACGATCACGGTTCCATCGCCCGCTCGTACGTGAGGATCTCGGCGGCCCAGTTGCCGACCTTCTCGCCGGCGATCTTGCCGCGCGACGGCCACGGCTGCGCCAGATCGACCGCACGTCCGCGACTCACGACTGCCCGGAGTCTGGCCCGGTCCTGCAACACGGTGATGTCGTTCGAGGGATCACCGTCGACCACGAGAAGATCGGCCCGCGCGCCGACTGCGACCACGCCGAGTTCGCCCGGCATGCGCATCGCAATGGCGTTGTTCTTCGTCGCACACGTGATCGCCTCGAGGGGAGACAGGCCCAATTCGTTCACGAACACCTCCATCTCGCGACCGTGCCAGTGCCCGTACGGTGTCAGTGCGAACCCGGACTCCGACCCGCACAGCAGCGGCACGCCGGCGTCGTACGCCTGTCGCATCATCGCTGCGGTCGCCTTGATCTCGCCGCGGAAGACCTCGGTCATTCCCCCGGCGCCGACGCGCGGGCCGTGATCGGCGAGGTTGGCCAGGAACGTGAACGTCGGGCAGATCGCAGCACCGCTCGCCACGACGGCTTCGAGCGCTTCGTCGTCGATGAAGGAAGCATGCAGGATCAGGTCGACGCCGGCCAGCGCCGCGTCGCGGGTCGACGAGGAGTTCCTGCAATGCGCGGTGACGGGGACACCCAAGGCGTGCGCCGTGTCGCAGACGGCCTTCATCTCGTCGAGCGTCCACACCTGCAGCTCGCCCTGATGGGTGGGGATCGAGCCCGTGGCGTGGATCTTGATCCAGTCGGCACCCTGCTTGATCTGCCGACGCGTGGTGATGATCATCTCGTCGACCGTGTTGACCACCGCCGCGTAGCCGACCGATCCGCTGTCGGGGATCAGGCGGCCGGCGGTGCCGCCGACGGACGTGAGCAACGCCTGGACACCGGTGGCGATGCGCGGCCCCGGGAAGGCACCCGACTCGACCGCATCCCGCACCTCTGGCCCGATCCCGAACACGGTGTCGGGGTCCATGATCGACGTCACGCCAGCCATCAGCAGCTTGGGCAGGTTGAAGATCGTCATCAGCGCCGCAGTGGCGGGCTGGCGATGGAAGAACAGTTCGTCGTTCGACTGGACGTCGTCGAACGTGATGTGGCAGTGGGCATCGATCAGGCCGGGCATCACCGTGCACC
>JANNNB010000115.1:0-10626 GCA_031398325.1 Actinomycetes bacterium | reverse complement strand
CAGAACGAGCGGCGGATCCCTTCCGAGACCTGAGCGCCGGGCCGGTTGTTGCCGAAGAACGGGCCGTCGGCAAGATCTCGATAGGTCTGGGACCGGTCGGCGAGCGACCCGGCGCGAATCCCGTCGAAGACCTCGATTGGGACACCGTCAGGGTTGTCGGGACGTTGAACCATCAATGGGGGCACCGCTGAGATGAGCGCGGCCTTGGCGACCCGGTCAGTGCCGTGACGACCGATGTAGCGCGCCACCTCCCCACCCCCGGTCGAGAACCCGACGAGTACCGCGTCCCTCAGATCCAACGCCGACATCACCGCTGCGAGGTCATCGGCGTAGGTGTCCATCTCATTGCCGTGCCAGGTCTGCGTCGACCGGCCATGCCCGCGACGGTCGTGGGCGACGACGCGGAACCCGTTCGAGGCCAAGAAGAGCATCTGCGCCTCCCAGCTGTCCGAACTCAGTGGCCAACCGTGACTGAGGACGATTGGTTGGCCGGTTCCCCAATCCTTGAAGTAGATCTGGGTTCCATCGTCGGTCGTGACGTAGCTCATGTGACGCTCCTTGTCTGTGTGACCGGCGGATGCCGGCTCCGTGATCTTCCCGGCATCGAGCGGTGCTTCGAATCCGCGAGATCGCGCAGTTCACAAACCAGTAAGGAGGTGTTGGCGTTCCGTTGAAGTTGGCGAGCGAACGCCTCGGCACTCGGAAACGTGCGGTTTCGATGGCCGTCTAGCAACACGTGCTGCCCGGCGTGCAACGCGACGCCGCAAACCTCTTCGCCCGGCTGATGGCCCACCGATCCGACGGACCCGGTCACATGACCGCGCCAGCAGGACGTATCGACCCAGGTGAGCGCCGATCAGTCGATGCGGTCAATTGATTCCAGGGCCCGGAGCATCGCGGGTGTGTCGATCGAGAAGTGAGCGGCAACGGCACGTCCTCGCCGGATGGTCCAACGATGCACCTCGTCGATGTCGAAGGGCGTCTTGGAGTGCACGGTCACACCGGACGTTCTTCCGACCTGGATCACATCGCCGTCGGCTTCGAACAGCGCCGACGTGGTGACGGTCGAGTGGATGTGCGCCCGGAGGCAGAGGCCGAAGTTGGCGAGACCGTCGTGTCCGACGTGACGGCCACCCCATGGCAGCCGATCGTCCTGGACGATGACACACGTCGGGTCCATCAAGGCGAACAGGAGAGCGATATCGGCGGTCTCCATCGCTTCGTAGATGGTGCGAACGACGGCAAGATCGTTCACCGCACGAGTGGTGACTTTCCGTTGCCGACGGGGACCTGCCTCGTGTGTCGGGATGGACGAGGTAGTCACGAGCATGGCGCCGATGTCACGTTGACAGGGAGGCTGTGGGTGGCAGCCGGCCCACCGGACCATGCAACGCCACGGAAGACGAGTTGGGCCGCACCCTCGGAACTCTCGAACGCCACGTCACCGTCACCCTGTTGGGCGATGGTGATGCCATTGAACACGCTCGAGCCGGTGAGGACGAACCGTCCCGCGAGCGTCGCCGGGTCGAGCTCGAACGACATCGTCCCGGTGAAGCTCGCCCCACTGAAGTCGGCAGTGAGATCGAGCTGCCATCGTCCGCCCGGGCCCCCACACTTGGTGCCCGTGGCCCGGAACATGTCGAGCGCATCGTCGATGGCGTAGGACGGCAGGCCGGCGAGATCGATCGCGGCGCGACCGAGGCCGCGGCGCGATCGCACCTCGATGTCGACACGGCTGGGCGAACCATCACCTGGCGCGGTGAACGCGATCGTTGCGGGAAGCGACGGTGACCTTGCCGGAGTCACCGATCCGGTACCCGACCCGAGCGCTGCGACGGCCGAGCCGGAAATCGCTGCGCCATCCTCGGAGGACGTGGCATCGATGGCCAGGTCGATCGTCTGGAACGGCTCGAGTTGCATCGGATCCACCGACGACTGGACGCCGACGTCGATGCATGCACCGCTACGCCAAAAGGTCTCGGCACGATGGAGGATCAGTGACGAGGTCAACATGGCGAGCTGTTGCTGGGAGTCGATGAACGCTTGGGCGTTGCCCGCTGTGACGGCACTGCTCGTGCGAGTGACACCGGGACCGCTGATGCTCGCAACGGCCAGATCCAGCCCGGCGGCAGTCCCAGTGAACGACGTGGTCGAGCCGCCCTCGACGAAGTAGCCGGCGATGTCCGTCGCCGCCCCAGCCGATCCGCTGTCGTCAGCGCGCGCTTGGCCCGAGGCCGCCCCGGACACGGTCATGTCGTGTCCGATGAGGCGTGCCTCGTCGTCAACCCTGCCGACGAACGCGACGACCATCGAATAAGTGGCGCCCACGGAGCTGCCCGCACCGGTGCCTTGCAGCGTCATCGTCACCGACATCTCGGCGTCGACGTCACCGCTCGGCGACGGGCACGCACCCAGCACCCCGGCTACCTCGGTGCCCACGGTCAGCGTGGAATCGCCGACGACTGTGGTCTTCGAATCCACGTATCGAACGTCGATGTCACCGACGTTCACGGTGACGTGGTTCTCGGACGGCTGACCCGGCGCGTCGTTGTTCGATGTTGATCCCGCCGTGGCGTGATCCAACGATTGTTCGATGATCGACGTGAGCAGCCCGGTGCCCATCACCGCCAGGTCGAGCGATCCGTTGTCCGTGATCTGTTGCGGTCGAGCGAAACCTGCCACCTCCACCGGGCCGTCCGGGACGTCGAGGAGCTCGGACGCGAACCGCCGGCCTGCCGCTGTGATCTCACCGTCGAGCGCGATGACCGACCGGAGGACGTCGGGAAGGGAACCCGACACGCCGGTGTCGACGAGGAGGCGCTCCAGAGTGCCGCCTGACACCGCTGCGAGTTCGACCTCGACACCGTTGACGCCGTCCGCCCAAACGAGTTCGTCAACGACGGCAGGCAGTGCTCCGGCTCCGGGGAACTCGCCGGTATCGGACGAGGGTGACGCCGACGACGAAGAGGAGCAGGCGGACAAGACCAGCCCGCCGGCGAGGGCCAGCGCGCTGACGCTCTGCACTCGCCGGGCGGACACGGGTGTGGACATGAAGGGGAACATTGGGGCTCCTGAGCGGTGGACGTGGTCTCGGGTGGTCAGGCCGAGGTGAGGATCGGACTGGTGACCGCGGCGGCGAGTTCGAGAAGTTCGTCGACGCTGCCGGTGCATCCCTGCAGGTCGATGATGATCTCGTGTGCACCGGTCGCCCTGGTGGCGTCGAGGTCGTCGGCGACCTGCTCGATCGACCCGTGGTACGCAGAGCGATCAAGGCCGAGCGGGCGGTGCGTGACGTAGGCGTTCGCCCGCACCACCAATTCGATGGCATCAGGGTCACGACCATGGCCGGAGGCCATGTCACGAACAGCGCTGAACATCGGGGCGATCGCCTCGATGGGCAATCCGGCCGGGGTCCAGCCATCAGCGCGCCGGGCGACTCGATCCAAGCCCCCCGGCGTGTACGCCGCGAGCAGTAGCGGCGGCCGCGGCCGTTGTACTGGCTTCGGCAGCACGTTGGTGGGCGCGACCTGGAAGCGCTCACCGCGGTGGCTGCTGACTCCATCCGCCCACACCGACTCGAGTACGTCGAGGACCTCCTCGAGATGGCCTGCGAGCCGTCGCTGCGGCACCCCGACCGCATCGAACTCGTCGGCCGACCAGCCGAGGCCGAGACCGACGGTCAAGCGGCCGTTGCTGACCATGTCGATTGCCGTGAGCGATCGGGCCAGCACGATCGGTGAATAGAACGGAGCGACGAGCACGTTCGTGCCCAGACGGATCCGTTCGGTGGCCGTCGCGGCGATCGCCAGCGAGACGATCGGGTCGAGGACGACGTGCTGTTCGGGTGGGAGCACACCGTCCACCGAGGCCGGATACGGGGTGCGGGGGTCGATCGGTGACAGCATCCGGTCCATCACCCACACGGAGTCGTAGCCGAGGCGCTCAGCCTTGGTCGCCATCTCGATGACGCTCACCGGAGTTGCGAACACGCCGGTCTGGGCCAGTGCGAGACCGATGCGAGGCGTGTCGCGGAGTTCCTGGGTCGGGGCCATCTCAGCTCAGCCCGATCCGGTCGGCAACGATGGCGAACTGCTCGGCGGTGAGGATCGACTCCGCCGCGCTGCGGATCACCGCGAAGACCTCGGCAGGCGCCAGAGACATCCCCGCGAGCATGTCCGAGCGCTCTGCGACGTTCATCGCCGGGAGCATGACGCCCATCGTGTCAACGAGTACATCGAGCGGGATCGACTGGCGAAGCGTCATGTGGACGGCCTCGAGTTCGGCCACTGGCACCGCAGCGCAGAGCGTCGGCATCACGACCGTCTCCTCGAACAGTTGATGATCGAGATACACCGCCGTGAACTGAGTGAGGTCGAGGTACAGGCGATGAGCGACGTTGCCCCGGGCCAGGTGCGAGGCCGTGGCAAGTCGGCGACCGAGCAGGCCGAGCTGTTCGATGCCGTCCTCGACGGACCCGTGCTGGGACTCGATCGTGGTCGACAGTTCGGGTGCGATCGACGCGAGCAACGGCTGGACGAAATCGTCCTCGTGGTGATGGTGCAGGTGAAGGATGTCGATCAGGTCGGTGCACCGTTCGATGAGCTGCTCCACCTGTTCGGTGTCGGCGACGTCGACCGAGCCGGCCTGCATCGTGGTGTGGAACATCGCGTAGCGAATGCCCTTGTGGATCTCTCGGTAGAAGTCGTGAGGGAGCCCGAGTTCGAACGAGTCGGCCTCACAGGCGGTGGGAAGGGTCTGGATTGATGTCATGGCAGCCATGATGAAGCGTCCGGGTCGGGCCTGTTGCTGAGTGTTCCGGCACCGCACGCTCAGAATTCACTCACCTCGCCCGGCCAGTCGATGCGGACGCTAGGAACTCGCTAAACAGACCGGTTGGCTATGATCCCGCCGTGCCCCGCGCAGCGAGCGACATGATCGACGACGAGCTGAAGACGTTTCTCGCAGGCCCGGTGTCGAGCATGCTCGGCACAGCCGACCGGTTCCACACGCCCGACGCGACGCGAGTCGCCGGCATCGCTCCGATCAGCCCGGTGCGTGTCCGGGTGCTCATCTCCACCGAAGCAACGGCCGCCCGCAGCAACGCAATCGTCGGCACCCGCTGCTCGCTGCTCGTCACCGACATCACGACCTACCGGTCGATCCAGTGGAAGGGCGCACTCGCCGTCCCAGCTCAGGAGCGCACGGCCAGCGACCTGGCACTCATGCACCGCCACGTCGACGCCTTCGTGGCTGGAGCCGAGCAGGTTCGCTTACTCGAATCTGTCGCGTCCGCAGTCTTCCCGGTCGACGTGGTTGCGCTCGAACTCGACCTCGATACTCGGTACGACCAGACCCCCGGCCCGCACGCCGGCGCACGGATGCCCTGACGTGTCGATCCCCCTTCGAGACATCGAGCGATGCCTGCAGGGTGAGATTCCGGCGATTCTCGCCACCTGCTCCATCGATGGCGAGCCAAACGTCACGCATGTGTCACAGGTGATTCTGGTCGACGACACCCACGTCGCAACGTCCAATCAGTTCTTCTCGAAGACCACCGCCAACCTGGTGCAGAACCCGGTGGCGACGCTCCTGTGCCCGCACCCGGACACCGGGATCAGCTACAAGCTGCTCGTCCAGCACGAACGGTCCGAGACCAGCGGACCGCACTTCGACGCCGCACGGATCGAGCTCGAAGCAATCGCTGCCATGACCGACATGACGGACGTGTTCGCGCTCCGGGCCATCGACGTGTTTCGCGTGCTCGACGTGAGTGAAGTTGCATCGCGCGGTGCTGTCGAGCGCGCATGAACGACCAACCGGCGCGAGCGCAGCAGTACCTCGCTGCACTCGTTGCGTTCGGCGACCGCCTCGCTGGTCGCACGACCCTGGAAGAGGTCATCGACGCTGCGCTCGTCGGCCTCGAGGAACTCTGCGGTTACCGCCATTCCCTGTTCCTCGAGCACCAACCCGAGCTCGGTCGGCTGATCACTGTTGCGAGTCGTGGGTACGAGGTGGGCGGCGCCGGCTCCGAGGTGCAGCTCGGTGAGGGCGTGATCGGCATGACCGGTGAACGTCAGACGACCATGCGGATCGGCAACCTGCAGCGGATGCTGTCGTACGCCCGATCAGCGCGAGGGTCGAGCCCGGACGACAGCCAGCGCCGCGAGGACATCCGCCTTCCGGGACTCACCGATGCCCGGAGCCAACTCGCTGCACCGATGGTCGCACGCGGTGTCTTGGTCGGGGTCCTCGCGGTCGAGAGTAGCCACGCGCTCGCATACGACGAGTTCGACGAGCAGGCGCTGACGATCGCTGCCCATCTCGTCGCGGCGGCCGTCGAGCGCGAGCATCTCGCGGTTGCCGACGCTGAAGCGCCGACACCCGCGTCGACGTCTGGCAGCACGCCCCCCGCTCCGATCGCACAGCCGACTCCCGGGCAGGAAGCGATCGTCCTTCGCCACTACGCGGTGGATGGCAGCACGTTCCTCGACGACAACTACGTCATCAAGGGTGTGGCTGGGCGATTGCTCTGGAAGCTCGTCGCCGACCATGTCGGAATGGGGCGCACGTCATTCACGAACCGGGAGGCGAAACTCGATCCAACGCTGGAGCTACCGGCGTACCGAGACAACTTCGAGAGCCGACTCATATTGCTCAAACGACGCCTCGACGAACAGGACCTTCCCCTCCGGATCCATTCCACCGGGCGCGGCCGATTCGACCTCGAAGTCCGCTCGCCGCTCGTGTTGGAGCACATCTCGCCACCCTGACGATTGACGCCCACGCTGGTAGAGGGCCAGCAAGAACGGTGCGCTGAGCGCACCCACGCGAGAACGCTCGATGGCTTCGCCCCGACAGTGTTCACCGGCAATCACATTGCGTTCGGTTCGTGATCCGCTGCGGTGTGGGCCTCGGATTGGAGTGACGCCAACATGGTGCGGAGCGCGTCGTCGAGCGCTTGACGCTGCTTTGCCGACAGGACGCCGACGATCTGTTCCTCGGTCTCGACGTGATCGGTGACCGCGGCGTCGATCCGGTCGTAACCGGCCTGGGTGAGCGCTACGAGCAGGCTGCGGCGATCCTCCGGAACGGCTCGTCGCTCGATCAGCCCGATGTTCTCGAGCCTGTCGAGGCGGCTCGTCAGGGTTGCTGGCGACAGCATCAACGATTGCGTGATCCGCGAGGGCGACGCAACATACGGCGCTCCGAGACGGCGCAGTGTTGCCAACACATCGAACTCACTCAGGCGTAGGTCGTGCCGTTGCAGCGTTCTCTCGATCAACCGAGTTCCGAGGCCCATCACGCGCCCGAGGCGCCCGATGGTCGCCATGGCGTCGAGACTCAGATCCGGTCGTTCCGCACGCCACTGCTCGATGAACTCGTCGACGACATCGGCCATGGGACACACGCTACGCCATCTAGTACGACAAGGAACTATTTGACATCGAATATTCGGGTTCGTATTATACGATTATGAATTACATCACCGAACAAGTTGCCGCTCTCTACTCGAGTCCGGGAGCATTCGATCCATCCGCCATCGCCTCATCGCTCGAGCCCGACGTCACCCTGCACGTACCGGGTTCTCATCCGATGTCCGGGGATCATCACGGCGCCGCCGGGGTGGGTCACTTCCTGGAGCGAACCCGCAACGCCACCGACGACGGCGAACACATGGAGCTGATCGAGATCCTCGACGGCGAGACTCACATCGGCGCGTACGTGCGGGTCACCGCCCACCGCGCCGGTCGCGCGCCACTGGTCAACCACACCATCCACCTGTTCCGCCTCACAGAGGACGACCGCATCGCCGAGATCTGGTTCCACAACCGGGAACAGGCTGTCGTCGACGCGTTCTGGGGCTGACATGCGAACCGCGACATTTCACGAGACCGCCGTCATCGATCGCCCTGCCGCCGACGTGTGGGCCCTGATCGCCGACTATGACGTCGATCCCCTCTGGCGCAACGGTGTGTCGGCGATGAACCCGCAACCGCCAGGACTCGTCCGCACGGGTACCACCACACTCGAGATCCTTCGGTTCGCGGGACGTACCTACCGAATCCCGGGCGAAGTCACTGACCTGCGTCCAGGCCAGTCGTTCACCTGGGACGCTTCGAAGGCACACGGCACCCGAAAGGTCGAACCGATCGACGAGTCGAGCTGCGTCGTCACACTGACCATGCACATCCGTCTCGCGGGCGCCGAGCGAGTGTTCGGGCGTCTGCTCGCACGCATGATGCGACACAACCTCGCCGGCGATCTCCGTCGGCTCACACAGCTCGCATTCGCTGGCTCGACACCCGTGCACGCCCTCGCCCGCAACGACCGACGCTGAGCAGGCAAGCTGCCCATGGACGGGGAGGTTCGGCGCGCTCGATCAACAACATGCTCGCAACGAACGACTCCGCTACTGGCGCGTGTCGGTCGGAAGCCGAATGAAGTCGATGGCGGCCGACCCAGCGAATTTGCGGTCGCCGCCCGCCGTCGTTGCGAGAATGTGGCGATGTCGGTTCTGAGATACATCAGCCATCCCAACGTGGACATCGACCCACACCGACCTGTCGCCGAGTGGCGGCTGAGTGAGCTCGGGCGTCACCGGGTCCACGCCTTGCTCGACCAGGAATGGGTCAGCTCGATCGGTCTCATCATCAGTAGCGCCGAAACGAAAGCCCTCGAGACGGCAGATCTGATCGCCGCCCGGCTGAATCTGGACCTGGACGTGCGTCGGTCGACAGGAGAAATCGACCGTTCGGCCACGGGCTTCGTCGAACCGGAACGCCATGAGTTGCTCGCCGATCGATTCTTTGCCCATCCGGAGCGGTCGGCGAGCGGCTGGGAACGTGCCGTTGATGCACAGCAACGCATCGTGGATGCCGTGGGCGATGTCCTCGGCGCACCACTCGACGGCGCCGACGGCGACGTGGCGGTCGTGGGCCACGGCGCGGTGGGGACGTTGCTCATGTGCCATCTCGACAGTCGCGCAATCAGCCGCTCACACGATCAGCCCGGCCAAGGGCACTACTGGAGCTACGACCGCTCTGATCGACGGCTGCTGCACGGCTGGAAACCGATCGACGAAACCCGCTGACGTCGAGAATGATGAACGGTCAGCTGGCCGTGCATGCTCGCCGAGGCGACCGCAGTCGTCGGTATCCCAAAGCGCGCGAACTGCCCGCACGAAACTGGGCAGGGCGCTCGGTGAGCGGGTGCGTGTGCAGTAGGCAGGCTGAGTCATGAGGGCCTCTGCCAACGTCGGGTGGTGTGTGGTGAGAGCACGAATTCGAGCTGCTTGCGCAGCCACTTCTCGAGAGGGCCGTTGCCGTCGATGGCCCAAGTCACGAGTGCGCCGTTGTAGGTGGTGTTGACGGCCTCTGCGAGCGCGTTGGCGTCGACGTTGGGCTTCACTTCTCGATCCGCAATCGCCTGACGGATGAGGCCTTCGATCGCATGGAGGACAGCGCGGCTGTGATTGGTGGCGTGAGCTCCGAGTTCGGGATCGGTGAGATCGAGCTGCAGAAGCGCAAGGTTGTTGGTGAGCGTGCGCTTGTCACCGAGCTGAGCACCGCTGGCGACGAGTCCCTCGACGAGTTGGTTGAGTGGCCCTGTCTCGTCCGCCGACGGCGCCGAGAAGGGCTGGGCGGCGTTGAGCGCCTGGTGCTCCGCGTAGGCGAGCAACAACGCTCGCTTCGAACCGAAGCGTTGACGCACTGCGGGGGCGGTCACACCGACCCGCTCGGCAACGTTCTGGACCGTCAACGCGTCGGGGCCGCCCTCGCCGACCGCAGCGGTGACAGCGGCGAAGATTGCTTCATCTGAGACTTTCCGTGGCCGACCGGGCATAGCGGAACACTATCCGGGTTGTTTCTTTGTTAAAAGAAACTATTATGCAGAGATGGACTCAGGCACCCGAGCACGATCAACAGGCTTCCGAACGTGAGCGTGTACGCCACGGCGACGAGTTGCAATCGGCTGTCGGGCAAGTCGAGGTCTTCTCGGATCGGTGGCAACGCAACGTTCACGATGACGACGTCGACAATCAGCATGAACTGAGCAGCGCAGAGCACCACGGCCGGCACCCAGCGCCGAAAGCGGTCGCCGAACCGCACCACCACACCATCGGAACGAAAGGCAGACAGATGACCACAGCACACCCCGAAGAGACCTGGCAGCTACTCCAACAGCAAGCACCCGACCTCGCACGAGCAATCGAGAACCGACTCAACGCCAACCTGCACCACATCCTCGGGACCATCCGAACCGACGGAACCCCACGCCTCAGCGGCACCGAAGTCGAGATCACCCCAACTCAACTCCGGATCGGAATGATGCCCGACTCACTCAAGCTCCACGACGCCGAACGCGACCCACGCTTCGAACTCCACACCGCACCACTCGACCCCAACCTCGTCGACGGCGACGCCAAACTCCGCGGCCGACTCCGACACGACGGCGAAGTCGCCGACCAACCCGGAACAGCGTTCGTGCTCGACATCGAACACGCCAGCCTCGTCCGCGTCGACCAAGACGCCCTCGAACTCACCATCTGGAACCAAACAGCCGGACTGCGCACCATCCGACGCAGCTGACATCAACCGTACTCAGTGAGATCGCATCCGGCCGCCT
>JANNNB010000352.1:0-19150 GCA_031398325.1 Actinomycetes bacterium | reverse complement strand
TCGATGCTCGGTGCCGGCGCTCCGGTGGTGTTCGGTTCGGAGTCCTCGGTCACCGGGTCGGGGGCCGGTTCGGTCGTCGGCGGATCGGTGGTCGACGGATTGGCCGTCGTGGGATCGGTGCCAGGATCGGTCGCGCCAGGTTCGGTCTGGCTCGGGACGGTGGGGATCGCCGAGGCGATCTGGTCCGACCGCTCCGCGGTGACCAAGAGGTCGCTCCCGCACCCGGCGAGCAGCAGCGGCGTGATGATGGCCAGCGCGCCGAGCGCCTTCGTACGCATGGCGTCGACTCTAGGTTGGCCGAGGCTGCGTACGGACTCGCCGACGGAGCAACTCACCGCGCTCTTACCGCCGTGTCGTGGTGGTTTCCGGGCACTGTCTTCGGCGCTGCTACGGTCGCGAGCCGAGTCGCCGACCAACGAGACGTACCAACAACAACCTGGGGGAATGCCGAGTGGCACTATTGGAAGTCGATGAGATCTCGGTGCGCTTCGGCGGCATCGTCGCCCTCGACGGGCTGTCGTTCGGGATCGAGCACGGCCTTTTTCTCGGCCTGATCGGCCCGAACGGCGCCGGCAAGACGACGATGTTCAACGTCGTGAGCCGCATCTACGACCCGACCGCCGGACGCCTCACGTTCGATGGGATCGACATCTTGAAGGTGCCGGCCCACGGAATCGCGAAGACCGGCATCGCTCGGTCGTTCCAGAACCTGGCGCTGTTCCCCACGATGACGCTCCTGCAGAACACGATGACCGGTGCACATCACGTCGGCAAGGTGGGTTTCACGCGAGCGATGCTGCGGATCGGCGTCGGCAAGGAGGAAAAGGCGTTGGCCGCCGACGCGTACTCGATCCTCGAGTCGCTTGACCTGCAGGACCTCGCGTTCCGTCCCGCTGCCGGCTTGCCGTTCGGCACGCTGAAGCGGCTCGAACTCGCCCGTGCACTGGCGTCGCACCCCAAACTGCTCTTGCTCGACGAACCCGCGGCAGGATTGACCCACCACGAGGTCGACGAGCTCGGCGAGACGATCAAGAAGGTCCGTGACCAGTACGGCCTGACGGTCTTGCTCGTCGAGCACCACATGGGCATGGTGATGGGGATCTCGGATCGTGTCGTCGCGATGGAGTTCGGGCGCAAGATCTCCGAGGGCCTGCCGAGCGAGGTGCAGAGCGATCCGCGAGTGATCGAGGCCTACCTGGGGACCCCGGCATGAGCGACCCCGGCACGAGCGACCCCGGCATGAGCGACCCCGGCACGAGCGACCCCGGCATGAGCGACCCCGGCACGAGCGACCCCGGCACGAGCAGCGCGGGCGAGCCGTACCTGCCACCGGCCAACCCGGGGGCGGCGACCCCACCGACCCCACCGCCACCGCCGACCCCACCGCCGCCGCCGACACCGCCGACGGCCACCGAACCGATCCTGCGCGTCGAGGGGCTGCGGGCCGGCTACGGACCCATCGAGGTGCTCCACGGGATGGACTTCACCGTCGGCGAAGGCGAGATCGTCGTCATCCTCGGCGCGAACGGCGCCGGCAAGACCACGACCATGCGATGCGTGTCAGGAATGATCGAGCGGCACGGCACCATCCAGTACCAGGGTCGGGACATCTCGTCGGCGAAGCCCGATGCCGTCCTCCGCGGCGGGATCTCGCAGGTTCCGCAGGGCCGTGGGACCTTCACCGATCTGACCGTCCACGACAACATGCTGGCCGGGGCCTACACGGTCAAGGGTTCGCACGACCAGGATCTCGACTACTGGTACACGACGTTCCCCCGGCTCGCAGAGCGCAAGGATCAGAAGGCCGGATCGCTGTCAGGTGGTGAGCAGCAGATGCTCGCGATCGCGAGAGCGATGATGAACCAGCCGAAACTCCTGCTCTGCGACGAGCCGAGCCTCGGCCTCGCGCCGATCATCACACAAGAGCTGTTCCGCACCCTCGGACGGCTCCGAGACGAATTGGGGATGTCATTGTTGATCGTCGAACAGAACGCCGGGCTGTCGCTGGCGTTGGCCGACCGGGCATACGTGTTGGAGACCGGATCGATCGTCGCTACCGGCACGGGTGATGAGTTGCTGGCCGACGACACGATCAAAGAGGCCTACCTGGGGGTGGTGAGCTGATGGACTTCTCCTTGTTCGTCGAACGGTTCATCAACGGCATCGCCGACGGATCGATCTACGCGCTGCTCGCGCTCGCGCTGGTCGTGATCTTCCGCTCGACAGGGCAGCTCAACTTCGCCCAGGGCGAGATCGGCACGATGGGAGCGTTCTTCGTCTCCACGCTCACGCTCGCCGGGCTCCCGGTGGTCGTGGCGATCCTGCTCGCCCTTGTGCTCGGTTTCGCGATCGGTGCAGGTATCGAGCGTGTCGTCGTTCGGCCCATCGAAGAACGAAATCCCAGTGCGGTCATCGTCGCCATCATCGGCGTGTTCCTGGCCATCAACCAGCTCACTGCGCTGATCTGGGGGATCGACGCGAGGTCGTTGCCGAGTGTGTTCCCGAACGCTGCCGACGATTTCATCACCGTGTTCGGGGCTCCCGTCCGCATCGCTCGGCTCGGCACGATCGGTGTGTTGATCGTGGTCCTCGTGTTGCTGTTCCTGCTGTTCAACAAGACGAAGATCGGTCTCGGCATGCGGGCCGTGGCCAACAATCAGGAATCGTCCAACCTCGTCGGCATTCGCGTCGGCATGATCCTGCTCCTCGGATGGGGATTGTCGGGGTCGATCGCCGTGCTCGCAGCCAGCATGCTGGCACCATCCGCAGGTCTCACCGGCTCGCTGATGCTCGGGCCGTTCCTGCTCGCCTCGGTCGCGGCCGTGCTCGGCGGGCTCGACTCACCCGTCGGGGCGGTGGTCGGCGGCCTCATCATCGGCCTCGTCCAGGCATTCCTGGTCGGCTACGCACCGTCGATCGGATCGGTCACCCTGACCTCCGACATGCTGTACCCGGTGATGCTGGTGATCCTCCTCGGGGTCCTCCTGTTCCGGCCGACCGGGTTGTTCGGCTCCGAGAAAGTGGAGCGCGTCTGATGGCCCTGCCTTCCGCACTGCCGTTCCGGGTCGCACGGGGCAGCTGGCAGCACTGGGCCGGCCGGATCATCCTGTTCGGCGGGGTCGGACTGTTCCTTCTCCGCGCGTCGATGCAGTGGAATCGCTCGGGTCAGGGCCTGCTCACCGATGCGCTCATCGTCGCCATCGCCGTGACGGGGCTGAATCTGATCACCGGCTACACCGGCCAACTCTCCCTCGGACACGCTGCGTTCTTCGCGATCGGCGCCTACGTGTCGGCGATGCTCGTCACGGGCAAGGTCACCACGCCGTTCTTCGAGGAGAACCTCTGGACGCCTGGATGGACACTGCCGGTCGTCGCCGTCTGCTGTTTCGTGGTCGGTGCCGTGGTCGGCATCCCGGCGCTCCGGTTGAAAGGGATCTATCTGGCGCTCGTGACGATCGTCTTCGTGGAGGCGGTCCGGTCGATCCTCAAGTACCAGGAACTCGTCAACATCACCGGTGGGTCGCCCGGCATCAAGGGACTGGCGTACCTGCCACCGAGCTGGACCGGTCTCGACGGACGAGCCGACCTCAACAAGTGGTTCCTGTACCTCGCCACGTTCTTCCTGATCGTCGCCTCACTGGTCTCCTCCGGCCTGCTCCGCAGCCGAATCGGCCGGGCGATGGTGGCCACCCGGGACAACGAGACCGCCGCAGCGGTGATGGGCGTCAACCTCGCGATCATCAAGACCGTGGTGTTCGGAATCTCGGCGGCGATCGCCGGTATCGCCGGGAGCCTCTACGCCCTGAAGCTCACACTCGTCGAGCCCGACATCCCGAAGTTCGGTCTGCTCGGCTCGATCACCCTCCTGGTCGCCCTCGTGGTCGGCGGTGCCGCCCAGCAGTGGGGCCCGTTCGTCGGGGCGATGTTCTACGTGTTCGTCGACGACTACGCCCGCGGTGTCGGCGAAGATCCCGACGGCAGCTGGCTGATCGGCTGGGCGGTCGACTCGGGCACGAAGATCAACGGGCTCGGCGGCGTCACGTTCGGCATCATGCTCATCCTCTTCGCCCGATTCGTTCCCTTCGGCGCAGTCGGCACCATGCGCATGGGGCGCGCCCGGATCGTGCAGGTCGTCCCACAGCCACCGACCTCCAAGGGGGCCGCTGTCGCGGACGGTGAACCGACTAGCGTGATGAGCGCCGGAATCGACACGCTGGACACGTCCATCGAGTCGGAACCGACATCGTGAACCACGATGCGGGTGTGCCGAACCCGGCCCACCCACCACAATGAAGGGGGAAACCTGAAGATGGTACGAAGCAAGAAACTGTTCGCGCTCGCCGCGGCCGGTGCGCTCGTCCTGGCTGCCTGTGGCAGTGACGACGACGCGTCGACCGACACCGATGCGCCGACCGAAGGAACCGAAGCGCCTGCCGGCACGGACGCTCCCGCCGGCACCGAAGCTCCGATGGACACCGAAGCTCCGATGGACACCGAAGCACCGATGGACACCGAAGCACCGGAAGGCACGGAAGCACCGGCCGAGGGCGGCGAAGCATTCGCCGTCGACGTCGAGGCCTGCGAAGACCCCGACGCCGCAACCGCTGTGATCGAAGGCAACATCAAGATCGGTACATCGATCCCGCTCTCCGGTGGTCCGGCCGTGCTGTTCGCACCGTTTGGTGCGGGAGCGCAGGCCTACATCGACTACTACAACACCGAGAACGGTGGCGTGAACGGCCAGCAGCTCGAACTGATCATCAAGGACGACCAGTACACGGCCGACCTCACCAAGGCCAACGTCGACGAGCTCATTTTCGACGACGAGGTGTCGCTGCTGGGCGGCATCATCGGCTCGGCGAACAACCTCGCCGTCCAGGCCGACACCACCGCACAGTGCGTGCCGCAGCTGTACGCAGCGACCGGCGCACCGAACTGGGGTGACGTCGAGAACAACCCGTGGACCTCGGGCCTCCTGGTTCCGTACGCCATCGAAGCAGAGGTGTGGGCGCAGTACGTCGCCGAAACCTACGGCGAAGGCGCCACCGTGGCGATGTTCACGGTGAACAACGAGTTCGGTGCGGCGTATGTCGAGGCGTTCACGGAGGCCGCTGAGGCCAACGGCCTCGAGATCGTCGCCGAGGAGTCGATCGAGGCAGCCGATTCCGGTGCGCCGAGTGGTCAGATGACGAACATCGTCGCTGCAGCTCCCGATGCGATCCTCGCCGTGCCGCTCGGTGCCCAGTGCATCGCCTTCATGACGGAACTCGGCAACGCGAAGGCCGCGAACGCGGACTTCAACCCGGACACGTACCTCACGGCAACGTGCGCCAACCCGATCTTCTTCGGTGCGGTGGCCAATGGCGGGTCGACGGGCGTGTACACGTCGAGCAACCTGAAGGACGTCAACAACGCAGACGTCGTTGCGAGCGACGAGCAGGTCGCCGCCTACATCGCGGCGTTCACCGCGGCGGCTCCGGACGCTGATCCGGGTGGCATCGGCGCCGCCGGTTGGTTGGCGATGGAGATGACCGTGCAGGCGATCCAGGAAGCGGCAGATGCCGGCAACCTGAGCCGTCAAGGGATCATCGATGCCGTACGCAACGTCGACTACACGGCGAGCCTGCTGCGTGACGGACTGAACTTCAAGATGAGCGCCGAGGACGGCTACATCGCCGAAGGCACCCAGCTCACGCAGTGGGACGGTACCGGCTTCGTCGATGTCGGTGAGGTCGTCGACCTCGAGGGAAGCCTCGGCGTCTACGGCGGCTGAGGCCGTTTGAATTGAACCGCTGAACGCAACGAGCCCGCCGGGGATCCGGCGGGCTCGTTCGCGTTTTCGACCGTGTCCGATCAGGTCGTCGAGGGCTCGAAGCAGGCAAACACCTTCCCGAGCATTTCCTCGGTGGCTGCGTCGCCCTCCGCTGCTGAAGCGAGCTCAGCGAAGTCGATTCCGTCCAGCGCCTCGCGAACGCAGTCCTCGTCGAACGGCTGGCCCGACTCCTTGAGCGTGTCGATGTACGAGTCGACGAGTTCTTCACTGCTGACACAGCCTGTGAGCTGAGCGGTCAAGGCAGTTCCCTCAGCACTCAACTCGGCGTCGCCGCTCGGCGCCGAGTCCACAATTGCTTGTGCATCTTCGTCAGAGAGTTGCGAAGCGAGTTCGTACACGCAGTCCTTGTCGGCGTCGATGCCGGATTCGCTCGCGGCCCCTAGAAAGGCCGCGGCGGCCTCTCCCTGGACCCCATCGGGTGCGCCTTCAGCTGCGGAATCCGTCGATGCGCTGCTGTCTGCCGGGCTCGATCCACTCGATCCATCGGAATCGCTGCCGCAGGCGGCGAACACGAGTGCTCCCGCAGCGAGGGTAGCGACGATTGACTTCTTCATACGTTCTCCTTGATGTGTGGTCGTCACATCGTGCCAGGTATCCACCGCGAATCACCGCGCCCGGGTACGAGGATTGCTCAGCCGGGCGGGCGGCGTGACACGTTGACTTCGTAGCCGTTCGAACTCGTGATCTCGATCTCGAACTCCCAGTCGCGGTCGGTGGCGTCCTTGGCGGTGCAGATGAAGGTCGTGCCCGGTTCCTGGCTCTGGGGGTCTTCACAGTTCGCTGACGTGAACTCGGTCGCCAGTGCTTCACCCAGGCTCTCGTCGTCCAGGATGAAGTTCTCGGCGTCGCGTTGGTAGTCGGCGGAGGTGGTGAAGCATCCGGCCAACGTCACCATGGCGGCCGAGAGGAGCGCCAATGCGATCATCGGCGTGGGAGCTCTGCGAACCATCCGGCAGAAGGTAGTTCAGCTCACCGAGGCGGGCTCGCTCGGCTGTACCGCTGCACGTCGGGCGATCGACACGCGATCCCACATCACGGCGACCAGTGCGATCCACACGAAGCCGAAGCCGATGAGCCGATCGAGCGGCATGTCCTCGTCGTACACGACCCAGCCGAGCACCACGTTGATGACCGGCACGATCAGATTCAGTGGCCCGAGCAGCGTGAAGGGGATCGACTGCGCTGCTCCTGCGAACATCATCAACGGGACCGCCGTGACGATGCCCGTGCCGAGCACGAGCAGCCAGTCCGACGCCGACGCCGTGGTGGGGATGCTGCCGCCCGTGCGGGCCAGCGCAGCGACGACGATGACCGCCGGGACGAAGGAGACGAAGGTCTCGCCGGCGAGGCTGTCGATCGCTCCGAGGGGCGACCGCCGCTTCACGAGGGCGTACAGGCTCCAGGTGGCCGCGATCACGAGCGCGATCCACGGTGGCCGCCCGTACGACACGGAGAGCACGACCACCGCCACGGCAGCAGCGGCAAACGCGAACTTCTGGGCTCCCGTGGGCGCCTCGTGGAAGATGAACACCCCGAGCAGCATCGTGAACAGGGGAGCGAGGAAGTAGCCGAGTGCCGTCTCGATGACGCGATCGTGGCCGACCGCCCAGACGTAGCTGCCCCAGTTCGTCGAGAGCAGAACAGCCGCGACCACGAGGCTGCGGCGCCCGGCCTTCGTCGTCAGCGCGGCCCAGATCGCCGGCCACGTGCCGCGCGCCGTCACGATCACGGCCATCACGATTCCGGCACACATCATCCGCCAGGCGATCAACTCGATCGCGTCGAAGCCCTTCAGCTGCTTCCAGTAGATCGTGAGCGCGCCCCACAGCAGATAGGCGGCGATCGCCAGCCGGACGCCGCGAGATGTGCTGTTCGGCCCGTGCGCAACGGGGACATCGACATCGGCGGCCATCGCCGACCAGGGTACGGACAACAGGGGCATCGGCGAGATTCGATATGGGTCAGCGAATATGGTCTCGGCCGTGGACCTGAGAATCAGCGACGACCCGACCCACGATTCGGCAGTGTGGATCGCGCGCCGCCTGCGCGACGCCGTACGCCGACGGGGGGCAGCGTCGTTCGCCGCCAGCGGCGGGAGCACGGCGCCTCCGATGTTCGAGATCCTCGCCGAGCTCGACGTGCCGTGGAAGTCGGTCACCGTCTGGCAGGTCGACGAACGGATCGCTCCCGACGGGGACCCCGACCGCAACGCGAGCCAGCTCGACCTACTGCCGGCGAGGTCGCGGCCCATGCCGGTCACGAGCTCCGATCTCCGGGCCGCAGCCCGTCGGTACGGCAAGGGTCTGCCCGAGCGGTTCGACGTGGTCCACCTTGGGATGGGGCCGGACGGTCACACGGCCTCGTGGCCACCTGGACACGAGGTCATGGACAGCGACCGGCCGGTGGAGGTGATCGGCGAGTACAACGGTCGGGAGCGGATGACGCTGACACCGCCGGTCGTCAACGCGGGTCGATCGCGCGTGATGCTGACGCACGGAGCCGACAAGGCCGAGCTGATCGAGCGTTGGCTGCTGCGCGATCCGCAACTGCCGGTCACGCGGCTCAAGCGGACCGGAACCGTGTTGTTCATCGATCCCGCCGCCGCCGCCCGATTGCCGCTGTAGGTTCGGCCGCGATGAACGCCACCGGACAAGCACCCGATCCGATCGCCCCGCTCCTCGGAGTGCGGCAGGCCGCCCCGCTCGCCGAGCTGTTCGACGTCGATCCGAGCCGCGCTGAGCGGTTCGTCGTGACGGTCGGTGACCTTCGAGTCGACTACTCGAAGCAGTCGATCGACGATTCGATCCTGGCTGCCCTGATGACCCTGGCGCGCGAACGTGGTGTCGAAGCGCGGCGCGACGCGATGTTCGCCGGGGCGCACATCAACACCACGGAGGATCGAGCGGTGATGCACGTGGCGTTGCGCGCTCCACGCAGCACGTCGATGCTCGTGGACGGCGAAGATGTGGTGCCGGGGGTTCACGACGTGCTCGAACGGATGGCGGCGTTCGCCGATCGCGTGCGCGCCGACGAGACGATCACCCACGTGGTCAACATCGGCATCGGTGGATCCGATCTTGGGCCAGCGATGGCGACGAAGGCGCTCCACGCGTTTTCCCACCCGCGGATCCGTTCCTCGTTCGTGTCGAACATCGACGGGGCCGACATCGCCGGTGTGCTCGCGGAGAGCGAACCCGCGTCGACGCTCTTCATCGTCGCGTCGAAGACGTTCGGCACGATCGAGACTCTCACCAATGCCCGCACGGCGCGGGCCTGGCTCGTCGAAGCGCTCGGGGAGGACGCTGTTGCCGACCACTTCGTCGCGGTGTCGACCAATGCGGAGAAGGTGTCGGCGTTCGGCATCGACACGGCAAACATGTTCGGCTTCTGGGACTGGGTCGGGGGGCGGTACTCGGTGGGCTCGGCGATCGGTCTGTCGCTGATGATCGCGATCGGCCCCGAGGCGTTCGGAGAGTTCCTGGGCGGCATGAGGGTCGTCGACGAGCACTTCCTCGACGCACCGCTCGAGGCGAACGGTCCGGCACTGCTCGGTCTGATCGGCGTGTGGAACGGCAACGTGCTCGGCCATGCGTCCAAAGCGGTGCTCCCGTACGCGAACGAGCTCGGTCGCTTCCCGGCGTACCTGCAGCAGCTCGACATGGAGTCGAATGGCAAGTCGGTCACGCTCGACGGGTCGCGTGTCGGCTACGACACCGGGCCGATCGTGTGGGGTGAACCCGGTACGAACGGGCAGCACGCCTTCTACCAACTGCTTCACCAGGGCACGCGAAAGGTGCCGGTCGACTTCATCGGCTTCGCCAAACCGCACCATGCGCTCCAGGAACACCATGACCTGCTGGTGGCCAACCTGATCGCCCAGTCGGAAGCACTGGCGTTCGGCCGGGCGAACCTCGAGGAGCCCTATCGGAATTTCGAAGGCGACCGCCCGAACACGGTCATCCTCGCGGAGCGGCTCTCGCCGTCGGTGCTCGGCCAGCTGATCGCGCTCTACGAGCACATCGTCCACGTGCAGGGCACGATCTGGGACATCGACAGCTACGACCAGTGGGGTGTCGAGCTCGGCAAGGAACTCGCCAACGTCATCACCCCCGAACTGACCGGCGATGCCACCGCTGATCACGACGCTGCAACCGAGAACCTGATCGCCTGGTACCGCGACAACCGTTGAGTTGGTGCGCGGGGTCAGGCACCGCGCACCAACTCTCGTTGGCTGGACGTTTCGTGGGGTCAGTCACCTTGCACCAACCGACCACGTCGGTTGGTTCGGCGGTGCCAGACCCCGGTCCGACTTCAGGGGAGAGGGGTCGGAGGGGCAGACTGGGAGGATGCGCGACTACACAAATCTGTACATCGGCGGTGCCTGGGTTCCCTCGGACGGGACGGGAACGATCGAGGTCATCAATGCCGGCACCGAAGAGGTGATGGGCTCGATCCCCGACGGCACGGCGAGCGACGTCGACAAGGCCGTCCAGGCCGCCCGCACGGCGTTCGACGGCTGGGCGGCGACGCCGGTCGAGGAGCGTCAGAAGTACCTGATCCGCCTCAACGAGGCGCTCCAGGCGCGTACCCCGGAGATCGCCCAGGTCATCGCCGGTGAAGTTGGCATGCCGATCACCTGGTCGACGATGATCCAGGCTGGTCTTCCCGCCGGCAACATGCAGACGTTCGCCACGCTGCTCGACTCGTTCCAGTTCGAAGAGGAGATCGGCAACAGCCTCGTCGTCAAGGAGCCCGTCGGCGTCGTCGGCGCCATCACGCCGTGGAACTACCCGCTTCACCAGATCATCTGCAAGGTCGGCGGCGCGCTCGCCGCCGGTTGCACGGTCGTGCTGAAGCCGAGCGAAGTGGCACCGCTCAACGCCTTCATCCTCGCCGAGATCGTCCACGAGGTCGGGCTGCCAGCCGGCGTGTTCAACCTGGTCACGGGCACCGGCCCGGTCGTCGGCGAGGCGATCGCCGCCCACCCGGGCGTCGACATGGTCAGCTTCACCGGCTCGACCCGCGCCGGCAAGCGCGTGGCCGAGGTCGCCGCCGGCACCGTCAAGCGCGTCGCGCTCGAGCTCGGTGGCAAGTCGGCCAACATCATCCTCGACGACGCCGACCTCGACACCGCGGCCACCTCTGGCATCTTCGCCTGCTACCTCAACTCGGGGCAGACCTGCACGGCCCACACCCGCATGCTCGTGCCGAACAGCCGGTACGACGAGGCCCTCGCCATCGCGGCGGCCGCTGCCGACGCAATGCAGGTCGACGGCCCGGCCAAGGAGGGCATGCACCTCGGCCCGCTGATCAGCCAGGCCCAGTGGGACCGCGTGCAGGGCTACATCCAGAAGGGCATCGACGAGGGTGCCGTCGTCGCCGCCGGCGGCCTCGGCAAGCCAGAGGGCAAGGACACCGGCTACTTCGTCAAGCCGACCGTGTTCGGCAACGTCACCAACGACATGACCATCGCCCAGGAGGAGATCTTCGGCCCCGTGCTGTCGGTCATCGGCTACGACGACGACGACGATGCCGTGCGCATCGCCAACGACAGCCTCTACGGCCTGTCGGGTGGCGTGTGGTCCGGCGATCAGGAGCGGGCGATGGCAGTGGCTCGTCGCATGCGCACCGGCGCCGTCGACGTCAACGGTGGCAGCTTCAACATCGCCGCACCGTTCGGCGGCTACAAGCAGTCCGGCTACGGCCGCGAGAACGGCCCGTACGGCATCGAGGAGTTCCTGCAGACCAAGTCGCTGCAGCGCTGACGGCCGATCACTTCGGACATCACCCCACAACGGTCGCGGTCGGCGAGCCGTGTTCGACGAGGAACGTCTTCCACGTCGACACGGCCGAGCCGGGATCGGCCACGTCGTCGACCGTGCGGTACTCGGCCGTCCACGTGTCCGGCGTGACGGTGTGGCGTGTGTACCCGCGCTTGGTCAACTCGGCGTCGACCACATTCGGATATCCGGCGAGCACCGGTTGGAGATCGGCCGGCACGTTGGCTGCCGACGAGATCGACGACGTCACGAACTCGACGCCGGTCGGTGCCGTGCCCGTCGGGTCACCCAGCAGACCCACGCCAGCGAGGTGGATATCGCCGGTCAACACAACGAGGTTCGAGGGGGCTCCGGCCAGTGAGCGTTCGCGGGCCGGCACGTAGCCGTCCCACTGGTCATAGTTCAGGATGCCGCCCGACTCGGCGAACCGCAGGTCGGTCATGACCGTCTGTTGTGCGACGCAGTTCCAGCGCGCAGTGGTCGAGCCGAACCGCTCCGCGAGCCACGCCTCCTGGTCGCCGCCGAGCATCGAACGGGCGGGATCGTCCCATCCGGGACACGGGGGGCCGACGTCGAGCGTCGCGTCGCACACCTGGTCGGAGCGATACTGGCGCCCGTCGAGCAGGGAGATCGCCAGCAGGTCGCCGACGTCGGCACTCCGGTAGATCGGATAGTCCTCAGCGTCGGCGGCGGGCGCCGGCAGCCGGGTCGGCGTGTGTTCCCACCACGCCTGGTACGCCATCGCCCGGCGGGCAGCGAACGTCGCGGCATCGGCAGCATCCTGCGGCACGAGAGCGGCGTAGTTGTTCTCGACCTCGTGGTCGTCCCAGATCACGAGCCACGGGCATGCTGCCCGCGACGCCTGCAGGTGTTCGTCCCCGAGGTACGTCGCGTATCGGGCCCGGTAGCCGTCGAGATCGATCGGTTCGGCTCCTTCGTGTGACCGGACCCGATCCTCGCCGACCGGGAGGGCGACGCCCTCGTAGATGAAGTCGCCGAGGAACACGACGAGGTCCGGTTGCCATTCGGCGATGTCGCGATGGGCGGCGTAGAACCCGGTCTCGAAGTGTTGACACGATGCGGTCGCGAGGCGCACGGATGTCGTGCCGACCGGAGCGATCCGGCCTTCCGGTGACTCGAATCCTCCAGCCCGAAAGCGGTAGGTGGCCGGTTCGGTGAGGTCCACGACGACGTGTGCCGAACCTCCGGTGGACGCGTCCACGCGCTCGACCCCGGTGGCGAGCGTCGCTCCACTGGCTGCGGTCACCTGCCACTGGACGTCGATGCCCTCGTCGGGGAGATCGCCCGTCAGGCGGGTCCACAGCACGACCGAGGTGTCGTCCGGATCGCCGCTCGCGACGCCGAGCGTGAAGGGGTCCGCCTCCAGGACGACCCCCGTCGGCGCCGAGGTCGTCGGGTCGCTCACTTCGGTGGTGGTCTCGTCCGTCGTGCCCGAGGTGGCTGGCGCGGTCGTCGCGTCCGAGGTCGTCGGCCCCGTGGACGGGGGACCGGTGGGCGAGGTCTCGGCGCTGTCGCCGGAATCGGACCGGCAGCCGACGATCACCACTGCGGACAGAGCGAGAAAGGTCCGCCGAGAGATCTGCACGTCGTGAGTGTTGCATGTGCGACGGCCGGCGACGTCGGCACCCCGTCGCGGGCGGTGGGCGCACGCCGCAGGCGCTACGGTTCCACCCGATGGCGGGAGAACGCATTCTTGTTGCAAAGGTCGGACTCGACGGGCACGACCGCGGCGTCAAGATCGTGGCGCGGATCCTGCGCGACGCAGGCTTCGAGGTGATCTACACAGGGCTGTTCCAGACGCCTGACACCGTGGCGGCTGCAGCAGTCGACGAAGACGTCGACGCGATCGGGCTCTCGATGCTGTCCGGCGCGCACATGACGCTCGCCCCGCTCGTGGTGACGAAGCTGCGCGAACGCGGTGTGGACATCCCCGTCATCGTCGGAGGCATCGTGCCCGTTCACGACGTCGATGAGCTCCGTGAGGCGGGCGTGGCCAAGGTGCTGACGCCGGGCGCGACCGCCGACGAGGTCGTGGCGGCAGTGCGTGCCGCCATCGATGGCGATGGCTGACCGGGTCGAACGTCTCACCAATCTGCTCGCGCTGCTCCTCGAGACCACGGAACCGCTCAGCCTCGTCGAGATCGCTGCAGAACTGAGCGGCCAGTACCCGGATCTGGAAGGTGCTCGTCGTCAGGCCTTCGAGCGTGACAAGGCGGCGCTGCGTGAACTCGGCATTCCGATCGATACCGAGATCCTGGTCGGTGGCCCCTATGCCGGCCAGACGCGCTACCGCATCGATCGTCGGAAGTACGAGCTCGCGGACCTGTTCCTCGAACCCGAGGAGATGCACGCGCTGCAGGTTGCGGTCGCTGCCGTTCGCACCGGATCAGGCAGCGGTCAGTCGGCGATCTGGAAGCTCGGCGGAGCGCTCGACGAGGAGCGCCCACCGGTCTCGGCGCTGCTGCCCGATCGGCCGGAGCTGCCCGTGCTCCGCGCCGCCGTGGCGGCGCGCTCGACGATCACGTTCGGCTATCGCGGCGACACCCGACGCCTCGACCCGTGGGGCCTGCTGCTGCGCGGCGGCTACTGGTACGTCGTGGGCCACGATCATGATCGCGACGAGCAGCGCACGTTCCGGGTCGACCGCTTCGACGGCGGTGCCGATGGCATCGAGGTCGGTCCCCCGGATGCGTTCGAACGACCCCCGACCTTCGACCCGCGAGCGGCGTTTCCCGCCGACCCCAAACAGATCGGCCAACGCCCGGACGAGGCTCACGACGCGACGGTGCTGATCGACGCCGTGCGGGCACCTGCCGCCGTTCGTGAACTCGGCGAGGACCGTGTCGTCGCGACCCGGGCGGACGGTTCGGTCGAACTGCTCGTGCCCGCCACCAACCTCGATGCGTTCCGCTCGTGGCTGCTGGGGCTCCTCCAGCATGCCGTCGTGCTGGGTCCGCCCGACGTTCGCCAGCACGTCGTCGACTGGCTCACGCCGCTCGCCGCACCGGACCGAACCGCGCAGTCGGACAGGATGCACACGTGAGTTCGCTCCGGAACGCAGAGGAGCGGCTCCAACGACTGTTGGTGATGCTGCCGTGGCTGATGGAGGTCGGAGAGGTGCCGCTGGCCGAGGTTGCCCGTCGATTCGACATGACCGAGGCCGACGTGCAGATGAACCTCGAGCTCGTCGCGATGTGCGGACTCCCGCCGTTCGTCGACGAGATGATCGACGTCTTCGTCGACGAGGGGATCGTCTATGTCGGCGTGCCTCGACTGTTCACACGACCTCTGAGGCTCACGGCGCCAGAGGGCTTCGCTCTGCTGGCGTCCGCTCGAGCGGCGATGGAGCTCCCAGGCGCAGACGACGATGGACCACTGGGACGTGGGCTGGCGAAGTTGTCGGCGGTCCTCGACTCCGCTGGCCTCGACACGGGAGACGTCACTGCGGGGGTCGCGGTCGATCTCCACCGACCGGCGATCACCGATGAGCTCGTGGAGTTCACCGCCACCGGCTCAGAGGTCACGATCGAGCACTACTCACCGGACCGCGACGCAGTGACGGAGCGCACGATCGTTCCTCGGCATCTCTTCGTCGAATCGGGCCGGTGGTACGTGGTCGCCGACGATGGCCGTTCGGGCGAACGGCGCACGTTTCGCATCGACCGGATCGAACGGATTGCTCCGACCGGCCGTCGAGTACCGACCGAGGACTACGTCACCGCGCCCGCAGGCTTCTTCATCGACGCCGATGTGCCGCGTGCGGTGATCCGTCTCGGCCCTCGGGCTCGCTGGATCACCGATGAGTACCCGGTCGACGATGTGACCGAACTGGTTCGGCCTGCCGGTTGGGTCGAGGTACGCCTGCCCGTGGCCAACGAACGATGGCTGCACCGGCTGCTGATCCGGTTGGGTCCCGATGCCGTGCTCGTCGACCCGTCCGCGGCGGCCGACGGTGCCATCGCACTCGCCAGAGAAATGCTCGCCGCCTATCGCTGACATCGAGCGACGATCGGCATGTGCCGGGTGAGTCAGAGTGTTCGGTAGTACGGCTCGAGTTCGCCGACCTCGGTGATGTTCAGCTCGGTGAGCAGGCGGGGCAGGATGGCGGCGGTTGCAGCAGCGTCACACAGCGCATCGTGCGGGCGATCGAGCGACACCCCGTAGTGCTCACACAGATCGCCGAGCCGGTGCGACCGCTGCCGGTCGGGATCGAGACGCCGCGACATGCGCAGGGTGCAGAGGGGGTGCTCCAGACTCTTGCGGATCGGATCGTCGGCCGGGAGGCGTCGAGACGCCCGTTGCAGGAACCCTCCGTCGAACTCGGCGTTGTGCGCCGTGAAGATCGCGCCGTCCAGTCGACGGCCGAACTCGGCCAGCACGGTGTCGAGCGGCGGGGCGCCCTTCAGTGTCGACCGGGTGATGCCGTGCACGTGGGTCGGCCCGACTCGCTGCAGGGGCCAGCGCGTCTTCACGAGCGTCGACCATTCGTCGACCACCGTGCCGTCGGCCTGCACCGTGACCATGCCGATCTGCAGGATCCGGTTCCAGCGCGTCGACAGCCCGGACGTCTCGAGGTCGACGACGGCGAAGTGCGGGAGCGACACACCGCCACCCTAGACAGGGGGTCAGACAGGCCGACCAACGCGCCAGACGTCAGCCGGCGAGGGAAGCGCCAGCGACGAGCCCGGAGTGAGACCGACCTCGATCGTCTCGACGAGACGCGTGGTGAGGTCGAACAGGCGTTACAGGAGTTCGGCGGCGAGGCTGGCCACGTCGCTGCGCTCACATGCGGTGAGCGTGATGTGGCCGAAGCACCGCTGGCCGCGGAAAGCCGACGCGAGCACGCTGAGCGCGTTGTTCGACTCGCCGAGGTACGGGGCGTCGATCTGGCTCGTGTCGCCCGTGAAGATCACCTTCGTACCGTCGCCGACCCGAGTGAGGATCGTACGCAACGTCGTCGGCTCGAGGTTCTGGGCCTCGTCGACGACCACGAACTGGCGCTGCAGCGAACGGCCCCGCAGGAACGTGACCGACTCGAGCGACAGCTGGCCTCTGGTCGTCAACTCGTCCACCAGATTTCGAGCGTCGTTGATGCTCCCGCGGTCGGTCAGCGCCACGACGGAGTCGTGGATCGCTGCCATCCACGGATCGAGCTTCTCGTCGAGGCCGCCAGGGAGGAACCCCACATCGGCGCGGCCGACGGGAACGAGCGGGCGGTACACGGCGAGTCGTTCGAACCGACCGTGCTCGACGACCTGTTCCAGGCCGGCGGCGATCGCCAGAATGGTCTTGCCCGTGCCGGCGCGTCCGTCGAGCGCGATCACCGAGATGTCGGGGTCGAGCAGGAGTTCGAGGGCGAACCTTTGCTCCTTGCTCCGTGGGCGCAGGCCCCATGCCTCTGGCATCGCTTGCGGGAGCAAAACGAACTCGTCGTCGACCGAGCGGACCAGCGCCGACTGGGATCCGCACCGCAGTACGGCGAACTCGTTCTCGAGCAGTTCGGGGCGCACTTCGCTCGTGCCGTTCCCGGCAGCGACCGCATCAGATGCGATCGCTCCAGCGGCGTAGAGGCAGTCGATCGCTTCGTACGTGGTGTCGATCGTCGCCCAACCGACGGCGGGTCGACTCTGATCGCTGCGCGTCAGGCGATGCTCCGCGGCACTCACGCCGAGATGGGCGGCCTTGATCCTCAGGGCTGCGTCGTTGCTCACCATCGTCGTCGGACCGAAGTCGGACTGACCGATCGCCGCGCCGATGATCCGATTGTCGGGAACCGATGGGTCGAGACCGTGTTCGATCAACAGGTGCCGGCGAATGTTGTTGATCTCGATCTGCAGGGTGCCGGTGCCGCAGCCGGTGGGCACCGCCGTGGCGAGCGATCCACCGTGGCGTACCCGCAGTTCCTCGAGCGTTCGCAGTGCTGTGCGGGCCGCCCGACCGACGTCATCGGGGCGAGTCTTGAGGCCGTCCAGTTCCTCGACGACCGTCAGCGGTACGACGACATCGGCATCCTCGAACTCGAGCACGCATGTCGGGTCGGCGATCAGGACCGACGTGTCGAGGACCAGCCGCATGCGCTGGCCGACCGAGTCCGACGTCGGCGGCGGTGCGGCGCTCCGTTCCGGCGCCGGCGCTTCCAGTGCCCTCCCTTCCGGTGCCATGGAGCCGCTCGAACTCGAAGGGAGATCGTGGGACGGCTTGCCAGTAGACGGAAGAAGGTCGGTCAACGTCACTCCTCGATGGGCTCTGCGCGATGTGTTCTGGTCAGGTTGTCGGGCGTTCGACTGGGCGACATCGGCCAGCGAGACATGTTGTAGTGGACGACTGCTCCGCAGTGGTGGATGCCGCGATGAACGGTTCGTGAACACATGGGGGCGACCAGAATCACGTCATGGCCGCCGCCCGCCCCGATGCTCCCTGTCCCTTCTGCGAAATCGTCGACGGCATCGCTGACGGACGCACCGACGCCCACGTCGTGTTCGAGGACGAGATCGTCGTGGCCTTTCTCGATCGGTCCCCGCTGTTCCAGGGGCACACGCTGGTGGTGCCCCGTCAGCACGTGGTCACCTTCGCCGATCTTCCCACCGAGCTGACCGGTCCCTTCTGGCGGCGCGTCCAGCACATCAGCCGTGAGCTGCCTGCCGTGCTCGGTGCGGAAGGGACGTTCGTGGCCAACAACAACGTCGTCAGTCAGAGCGTGGCGCACCTCCATGTCCACGTCGTGCCGCGGCGGCGGGGTGACGGACTTCGCGGGTTCTTCTGGCCGCGGACGAAGTACTCCGATGGTGAAGCCGCCGTGCTCGCCGCTCGGTTACGCGACCATTTCGGCGGCTTCACCGATTTGTGAGGCCATGGCCTGCAAGGGCCAGCGGGCTTAGTTGTTGCAAATGCAATTTGTTCTATGCTTGAACGCGACCTGTCGCGATCGGTCACATGGACGCATCTCGTCGGCAATCCCGCCGGCGAGGACGGTCTCGGCGCTCACAGCGCCGGGCGGTGGCAACAACGCCCAACCGAAATACGCCCATCCGAAAGAGGACTCAAAATGGCAACCAAGGCAGAAATGATCGACGCAGTGGCAGACGCTGCGGGAGTCTCGAAGGCCGATGCCGAGCGGACGCTCGGCGCATTCTTCGACCACGTCGTGTCCGTCGCGAAGAAGGGTGAGAAGGTCGCATGGCCGGGCTTCGGCTCGTTCAGCACGACCAAGCGCAGCGCTCGCACCGGCCGTAACCCGCAGACCGGTGCCCCGGTGAAGATCGCTGCTTCGACAGCGATGAAGTTCACTGCCAGCTCGACGCTGAAGTCGGCGCTCAACCCAGGAAAGAAGTGATCAGGTGGTCGTGAAGAAGGCTCCTGCCAAGAAGGCTCCTGCCAAGAAGGCTCCAGCGAAGAAGGCTCCAGCGAAGAAGGCTCCAGCCAAGAAGGCTCCAGCCAAGAAGGCTCCTGCCAAGAAGGCTCCTGCCAAGAAGGCGCCAGCGAAGCGCTGACACCACCAACACGAACAACGACGGCG